>NZ_JFZJ01000032.1 GCF_000636015.1 Rhodomicrobium udaipurense JA643 | reverse complement strand
TTTTCGGGATTTAGCCCTGCGCTTGCAAGACGGGCTCGACGGACGCTGACGCCCTTGTGAAAGCTGGCATCTGGTCGGGCATATCGGCCCCATGTTCGCGCTCAGACTTGGGATATCGGTCCAGGTTTGCACTCGCGATCGAGCAGATATCCTCAAGGTTCAGGATCAGGGCGACGCGGCCATTGCCGAGGATCGTGGCGCCCGCAATGCCCGGCACCGGGTCGGCATTCTCGTTCAGGTTCTTGAAAACGAACTGCTGCTGGCCGATCAGTTCGTCAACCACGAGGCCCGCCTTGGTGCCGTTTTCCGTCTCGACCACGACGACGAGCGACGGATGCGTGTCCTCGCCTTCGCCCGCTACATTGAAGAGTTGGTGCAGATGAATGAGCCGGATGTACTCTCCGCGAATAAAGATGACATCGCCGCCAGCAACGGAGCGGATCTGTCGCCTGTCGGGACGCACGGTTTCCACGATGCTCGCCAGCGGGATGATGTACTTTTCCCCGCGAACCGCGACGTGCATCCCGTCGAGCACCGCCAGCGTGAGCGGAATGACGAGAGTGAAGCTTGATCCCTGGCCTTGCACAGAATTTGTGTGGATGCGGCCGCCGATGCTGGCGATGTTGCGCCTCACGACATCCATTCCAACGCCGCGACCGGATACCTCTGTTACCTTTTCGGCCGTGGAAAATCCGGGGGCGAAGATCAATTCGTGAATCTCTTCTTCGCTGAGCTTGGCGTCATCGCGGACGATGCCCTTGCTGATGGCTTTCGCCAGCACCTTTTCCGTATCGATGCCCGCGCCGTCGTCCGCGATGGTGATGAGGATGTTGCCGGCCCGCTGCGTGGCGGACAAGTGGATCACCGCTTCTTCCGGTTTTCCCGCCGCAAGGCGCAATTCGGGCATTTCGATGCCGTGGTCGATTGCGTTGCGGATCATGTGCGTGATGGGATCGACCAATTCCTCGACGATGGTCTTGTCCACCTCCGTCTCGTCACCTGAGGTGACCAAGCGCACCTTCTTGCCGAGCTTGTGCGACAAGTCGCGCACAAGCCGCCCCATGCGCGCGAAGACCGTGCGCGCGGGCTGCATGCGAATGGCCATCACGCACTCCTGTAACTCCCGTATGTGCGCTGCTAGCTCATCCGCTCCCTGCACGCGCTGGTCACGCATATTCGTTCCGTGCTCGGAAAGCTGCTGGGTCAGCATGGCCTGCGTGATGACGAGTTCGCCGACCATATTGATAAGGCGGTCGACGCGGGCGAGGTCGACGCGGACGAAGCTCGGGCTCTTCGCCTTGCGTTCGGAGCCATCACGGGGCGCAGCAGGAAGCGACTCGGAGAGCGCGCGCGGCGGCACCTTCGTTTCCCTCGGCGTCTCGGCAGGCTCCGCTTCGACGACCAGATCGCAATCCTGATCCACGAACTCGAAGACTTCATCTATAGCGGCGCGCGAGGCCTTGGTCCGCAGCGTGAACGAAAACCCGAGATAGGACTCCTCCGGATCGAGGCGCTCCAGGTCGGGCAGTTCGCTGCGGTCGCAGCAAACGTCGAGTTCGCCGAGGCGTCTCAGTTCACGGATGATGAGCAGCGGCTCGTTGGCGTGGCGGAACAACTCGCGGTGAGGCGTAAAGGTGATGCGCCAGATCCGCATCTCGACATCCTCGGTCGCGGCGGCAGTCGTTTCCGGAAAAGAGGCGCGGCCCACCTCCGAGCTCATCAACGCCTCAACCTCCGCAAGAACGTCCGCCCCGAAGCCTTCGGGAATGGCGGTGTCCATCTGCGCGGCATCCACGAGGGCTGCAAGCACGTCACCGGCGCGGAGGCAGACGCTCGCGACATCCGCACTGAGTTCCATACGTTCATCGCGCAGCCGGTCGAGCAGGGCTTCGAAGCCGTGCGCGAATGTGACGAGCGACCGGAAATTGAAAGCCGCCGCGCCAGCCTTGATCGAATGCACCGCACGGAAGATCGCGTTCAGGTTCTCGGAATCGGCGGCGTTCGCATCCAGCGTCGAAAGGCGCGAATCCAGATCTGGCAGCACTTCGGCGCATTCGTCGAAGAACGTCGCCCGAAACTGGTTGAGGTCCAGCGCGGAAGTTGGGTCGGAAGACATCTGAGCCTCGCGTTACGGGCAAACCTTGTTTACAACTTGCAGCAACTTCTCGGGCGAGAACGGCTTCACGATCCAGCCAGTCGCGCCAGCCTCGCGGCCCTTCTGCTTCGTCTCATCGCTGCCTTCCGTAGTCAGCACGAGGATCGGGGTCGCTTTGAATTGAGGCTGTGACCGCACATGCCGTATGAAGGTCATCCCATCCATATTCGGCATGTTGACGTCGGTTATGATGACGTCCACGCTGGCGCTGCCGAGCACGGTGAGACCCTTCTGGCCGTCTTCGGCTTCGACCACGTCAAAGCCCGCATTTTTGAGAGTGAACGCGACCATGTCGCGCATGGTCTTCGAGTCGTCGACGGTGAGGACGCGCTTAGCCATCGGCCTTGCTCCAATCTGTAATTAGCGAACTGCAACCGATGTCCGTGAATGCGGCCTGCAGCGTCTGGGACGGATCGACAAGGACCAGACTCCCACCTTGCTTTTCGGCAGAGCAAGCGGCAGACATCAGCAATTGCAGGCCGGGTGTCGTTGCGATGGCGACGTCGGAGCCGATGACGCGCAGGTCCGGTGAGACGGCCAGCATCGCGACGAGGCTCTCTTTCAGCTCCGGGACAGTCCTGATATCCAGGGTGCCCGGAAGTTCGAGTGTCTTCGCATCTGTGGATGTCAAACGAAGCCCCCTTGGTACGGGCCACTGGCTCTGACGCCGTCGCCCCTGTTTTTCAACCTGTAGCAGGTATAGCGCGCACATATTAAGGGCTGGTTGCAACCGACTGCGACCTGTGGTTGTTATTTTTTGCGCCACCCCGCCGCTGGTTAGATATTGTTAAGGTATCGGTTTTATACCTATTTCCACAGCAGGTTGCATTCTGCAGGACACGCTCGCATTGATGGCACCTAGGCCGATCATTCCCCGCAAGCGAGCATATTTTGATGACAGTTGCCCCTGTTGGGAAACGCCCCGTTGTGCGCGGGGCGTTTCCTTCGTTTGAGCGGGAGATGTTTCTGCGCCGCAGTCGCAGGGCGTTTTGCAATTCGCGAACAGATTTTGTGGGGTTCGTGCGGCGACGTGGGTTTTGCGCAAGCTGAATCATGTCTGGGTTGAGTGAGTCTCAACCGGTGGACCACGTGACCGACACGCTTATCATTGACCAGGAGCCCCCGCGACAATTGAGCGGGGCCGACAGAGCGGCCGCGCTTCTGCTTGCGGTCGGCGCTGAAAACGCGTCCAAGCTTCTCCCGCATCTCGGCGAAGAGGACATCCGCGCGGTGGCGCGCTCTGCATCCCGTCTGGGTGCGGTGCCGCAGGCGATCGTAAACCAGATTGCGGGCGACTTTCTCCTTCAGTTGTCGAACGAAGGCGGGCTCAAGGGCTCCGGCGACGCGATCGAGGGATTGCTGAGCCGCGTCTTGCCCCCGGCGCAGGTGCGCCAGATCATGGCCGACGTTCGCGCCCGAATGAACGAGGCGGTATGGCCACGGCTCGAAGAGCTTCCGCCGCACGTCATCGCACAGTTTCTGAACCGCGAGCACCCGCAGGTCATCACCTTCGTGCTGTCGAAGCTCAGAATTTCTTTTTCGGCCGAGATCGTACCGATCATTCCGAACCGCAACGAAGTCATGCGGCGGATGCTGACGACGAAGCTTGTCACGCAGGGCGCTATACGGCTGCTCGAACAAACCCTCAGGGATGAGCTCATTCTCAAGGTTGCGAAGGCAACGGGCCAGAACAGTCACGAGCGCGTGGCAAAAATCGTAAACCGGCTGAACCGCAAGGCGATGGAGGACGTGCTCCAAAGCCTCGAAACCTGCCGTCCGAAAGAGGCGGAAATGGTCCGCAATCTCATGTTCACTTTCTCGGACATCGCAAAGATGTCGGAGAAATCGCGGATCGAGCTTTTCGAAAACATCGAAGCGGATCGAATCGCACCCGCTCTTCTCGGACTGGACGACGGCATCAAGGAACTCATCCTCTCCTCGATGCCCACCCGCACGAGGCGCAACATCGAGCAGGAACTGGCGAACCCGCCGAGACTGACCGAGGAAGAGATCGAGACCGCGAGACGGGAAGTTGCCGACGTCGCGCTCAAGCTTTCGGAGCAGGGCATTATCTCCCTTAATTTCGCCGACGGTTCGAACTGATCATTGGAGAACGCATGGCAAGCCAATCGCCCGATGCCGCCGCCGGGGCGGGCGTCGAGATCATCGACAAGCTGAAAGAACTGAGCAAACTTTCGCTCGACCGCCTGCCCGTACTCACATCGATCTTCGAGGGCATGGCACTCTCGTGCTGCGACGAGTTCCGCGAATACTGCTCTCCGGCCGTGACCGCCTTCGTCAACCAGATCGTCTCGGGCGATTCGTGGGATCTGCTTGAGGCGTGCTCGGACGGCGTCTCGGTCATTTTTTATTGTCGTGAATGGGACGCGCGCATTGTGATCGGGGTGGAGCGACGGCTCATCTTTTCGATCGTCGATGCGATGTATGGCGGCGACGGCAGCGAACTGCCCTACGAGGACAAGCGCTCATTCACCGCGCTTGAGACGAAGATTGGCCGTGTCATCTGCGAATTTGGCGCGCGCTCTTTCACGGAGTCCTTCCGGACTGTCGGCGAAATCACTCTCGCTCCCGAGCGCACTGAAACTGCGCTCGATTTCGCGAGCCTCGGCCAGCACAACATGATGCTGATCCACGCGCAGATCCTGTTCCAAGTGCTGGACGTTGGTGGCGTCATGTTCGTGCTCATCCCGCAAAACGTGTTGCTCCCGGTGCGGCAAAAGCTTGAGCGGCAGCGCGCTCCCATGCTTTCGTCGGTGGATCCAAGATGGACGAGCCTGCTGAGCCAGCGAGTTTCGCGCGCGGAGGTGTCGATGGACGCCGTCATCCTCGGGAAGGAGATCGAACTTGGTCAGATGTTGAAACTGGAGGTCGGCAAGACGCTGGAACTCGAAGGCACCGAACGAAATATCTTCTTCGAGTATGAGGGCGACCGTCTCTTTCGGGGCTGTCTCGGCCGAGAACGCGGCACTTATACAGTTACCATCGACGAAGCCTTGTCCGATATCGATGTTGAAGAGACAGAATCGCGTCATCGGTCCTGATCGCAACGAGACCTGCGATAGCCGTTCGCGGGTCTCATTGCTGCCTGGATAGCTCTTCCTTGCCCAGGAAGTGCAAACTCGAAATGAAGACCTCCTTTATGGTGTTGCCTCCGAGCTTCGAGTTCGCATTTTTTCTGATGTCGTCCGTAATTTGCGGGAGACTGTCCTTGCTGAGTTTCGCGAGAGCAAGCCTGTCCTTAAGGAAAAGCGCTTTCAGCGCCTCGTCGGTTACGGCAAGCTCGATATAAGTGGACGTATGCCCCCCCGACTTGACGTTAGCCACCACGGACATCTGAAGAAGCACGTAGCCCTGAACGCCCCCGGTCTCGATTACCGGGATCGTCAACTGCTTTAACTTGATCGGAATTTCCTCGACCACCTGCTCTTCGGGCGGCGACGAGATGGCGCGGTTGGCGGCGATGCTTCCGGCAAAGACGGCTCCAAGAGTAACCGCAGCAATCAGCGCGGCAGTGGCAAGGTCTCGAAACACGAAAGCCTCCTTTATCGGATTATTGATCTGGAGTAGGTGCCATCCGATTCGGAATCGCAGATCGCGTGCATGATCGTCGCGGTAATGGCACGCGCGGCGTCAAGATGCATCAGCAGCAACCATTGGTTAAGGTCGAGCTTTTGCCGCGCGAGATCAACGAGCGGCCTAAGATCGTCCGGCAGGGCCTGCGCCGAGATCGAGATGCCAATATGATGTAGCTCAAGAAGAGACTCGGTCTTGGCGGCGCTGAACTCACCGATATGTCTTGCGTCGAGCGCAACCAGAGCGTTGTTCTCCGCGTCGAGAGTGCGAACGAGTCGCTTCAACGCAACTCGGGCAACGCCTATTGTTTTATCTCTGTCAGTCATATGCTCCCCCTTGAGAAGCTGAGCCTTTTTGCCGGTTGAGTTGGTCAAGCGGATCGTCCGGCGGCACGCGCACCAATGATCTTCGAGCGCTCTTCAAGGCGGTCCGCGATGCCCAGGGCGCCAGCGCGGCCACACGCTTCCGCGAGCGATTGCGACATCATGGATTTCCAGACGTTGCCCGAAAATCCGGCACCGAAGGCCGTGGCGCTTTTCGGCAGCATGATTTCGAACAGCGTATTCAGCACGGAAATCTCGAACAGTTCGTAGGGAGATTTTCCCGTAGCGGCTGCTCCCGAAGTTGCCGGGTGAAACGTCGCAAGAGACGCCGCCCCCTGACCCGCCATGCGCCTCGCCGCCTGCAACTGTGGCTCCGCCAGCAGTTCATCCATCGAAGGAGCTGGCCCATTCATTTCGGCCAGAAGCCTCAGACGGTCCGCGGATTCCCGTACGCGCTGCGGACTTGCCGCGCGCATTGCATCAACTATGAGGTCTGCCCCTTGATCGATCGTCATCTGTTTCTGTCCGCGGTGATTAGTTGAAGCATCTAATTGCGGCTCTTATCGCGAGCGACTTGGTCAAGAAAAGTATCGATTGCCTCGGCGAGCCATAGTCTCAATTCCTTTTTCGACTTTTCGTCTTGGCGCATCTCCAGACGCTTTTTGAGCAAGATTTCTATCTTTGACAGTTCCAGCGCCTTTTGAACGAGACCTTCGAGGAGAATGGAATTTCGCTCGACCGCGTTTTCACAGGCGGCCAACCTGCGAACGACGAGAAGAGGCGGAACAGTTCCTTCGTCGGCCGCGTTCAAATAGCGTTCGGCGACTGCCGCCTCTCTTCTACTGTCTTCGATGAGAGCACGCATCTGCTCTGCCTCAACCCGGGCAGCCAGCAGCAGTTGGCGATGTGCATTCAGCAAGCGCTCGGTGCGTTCGAAAGAATTTTTCATGGTTCAGATCTCTCGGAGCCAGGATGCGAAGGCCCCCATGAACAGCAAGAACATCTCCCCCGCGATGAAGTAAAAAATCAGCATTCCACCGCCGATGACGAATGGCATCGACAGGAAGTAGGCGGGTGTCTGAGGGGCGATGCGGTTGAGTACGCCGAACAGCAGGTTCACAAGGAAGGCGAAGACGAGAAGGGGCGCGACCACCTGAAGCGAGACGAGGCATGCATCCCTCAGGGTGTCGACGACGCCGCTCAGGCTCGGCGCGAGGCCAATTCCGGTGCCGACGGGCAGAACCGTGTACGATTGCAGAAGCGCCTTGAGCACTTCGAGATGCTGGTCGGTCGCGAGGAACAGGAATGCGGCGGTCAAACTGACGAACTCGGCCAGCGGCGGCGTGGTCTCTCCGTCCTCTTCCACGGCATTGACCGGCATGGCAAGACCGAGCGCGGCGGAGCCCGCAACGGCAAGAAACTTGAGGCTCGCGAAGAAAAAGCGAACCATGATGCCGATGACGAGCCCTTTCGCCGTCTCGATCAGGACGAGCGACACGAGCGAAGGCGTCGAAGACAAGCTCTCTCGCGCGCTTTCGAAGTTCCCGAGCGCGAATGCAACCGCCACGCTGATCGCGAGGCACACCATCAAGCGCACGCGCACCGGAACCCGCGCGCCACCGATGGCCGGCAGAACCATCAAGCATCCGCCTATGCGGCAGAGCACGAGGAATATGGAGAGCACACCACCCGGCAGGGCATCAAGGGCCTGCGAAATCATGCGACCGCACCGAGTTGCACGATGGGGATGCCGCGTGCGATCTCCAGATGCGACAGAACCGGAAGGTTCGGGAAGGTGCGTTCGGTTATCATGCGCACGTAGAACCGAATGTCCGGGCCGGCAACCAGAACGAAGTTGCTCTTCTTGTCCATCAACTCGCGGACCTTCTCCGACAGTTCCAGAGCGAACTGCTCAATGAGGGCCGGACTGATGTCGAATTCAACGATCCCGCCCTTCACGTCACGACGCAGCGCCTGCTGCATGGCTGTTTCCCAACGTTGGCCGAGACGCAGAACCCTGAGCGTGCCGCCATCGGAGAAATCCGCGCAGATTTGCTGCGCGAGTCGCGTCCTGACATGTTCGGCGATCAGTTCGACCCGCTTTGCGTGCGGTGCGATTTCGGCCACGGCCTCAAGAATGAGGCTGAGATTGCGGATCGAGATGCGCTCCTGAAGCAGACGCCTAAGCACGGCGTGAAACGTCGAATTCGACAGGCTGGAGGGGACGATTTCGTCCATAAGGCGCTTGTATTCGGGCTCCAGCGTGTCAACGAGCCTGCGGTAGTCCTTGAAGGAGAGCAGTTGCGAGAGATTGTTCCTCAGCGTCTCCGCGAGGTGGGTGAGGAGAACCGAAGTTCGGTCGACTGGCGTAAAACCCTCCGCGCGCAGCTTCGCCGAAAACCCATCGGGCACCCACACCGCCTTGATGCCGAATGTTGGATCGCGCGTCGCCTCGAACGGGACTAAAGGGGCCGGGCCATCGCCCGTCAGCACGAGCACTTCGCCGAGGCGCAGTTCCCCGCTGGCCACGACAGCGCCATGGATCTTGATCTGATAAGCTTTGGGCTGCATGAAGATGTCGTCCGTAAGCTTTATCTCGGGGACGATGAAGCCGTATTGTTTCGCGAAGTTGCGCCGTATGATGGAAACGCGATGGCTGATCTCTTGGTACTCTGGAAGGAGGACGCTTGCGATCTGCTTGCCGAGGCAAAGCTCGACGTCCGATAGCCTGAGCGACTCCTTCACTGACAACTTCGCCTGCGCCTCCGCTTCAACCCGCCGGCGATCGGTGGCGGCTGCCTCACGCGTCGCAAGACCGGCTTTTCGCCGCGGCTCCGCATAAGCCACAAACATCAGTGTCCCGGCGAGCAGCGCGAAAGGAAAAAACGGCAGGCCGGGCGCGACTGCGAGCACGCACGAAACCACGCCGGCAACAAAAAGCGCACGCGGATAGTTACCGAGCTGGCTGAGAACCACTTTCTCAGCAGAGCCGCGCGTGCCGCCTTTAGACACGAGCAGACCAGCGGCGAGCGAGACGATGAGGGCCGGGATCTGGGTAACGAGGCCATCACCGACCGAGAGCTTGACAAAGACGTCGGCGGCGGATGCGAACGTCATGTCGTGCCTTACGACGCCGATCACGATGCCGCCGAAAATGTTGATGGCCGTGATGATCAGGCCAGCAATCGCATCGCCGCGCACGAATTTCGACGCGCCGTCCATCGCGCCAAAGAACGCGCTCTCTTCTTCGAGTTCGCGCCTCCGTTCCATCGCCTCCTTTTCGTCGATGTTGCCCGCCGCGAGGTCGGCATCGATAGCCATCTGCTTGCCGGGGATCGCGTCGAGGGTGAAGCGCGCGCCGACCTCGGCGATACGGGTGGCGCCTTTCGTGATAACCAGAAAATTCACGGTGACGAGGATCAGAAAGACGATCACGCCGATCAGGAAGTCGCCGCTCATCACGAAGTCCGCGAAACCCGCGATGACGTAACCTGCAGCCGAATAGCCTTCAGCGCCGTGAGAAAGGATGAGGCGGGTTGTTGCGATGTTGAGTGACAGTCGAAGCAGCGTCGAGATCAGCAACACAGTCGGAAAGGCCGAGAAATCGAGCGGCTTTTGTATCCAGAGCGCAACCATCAGGATAAGAACGGACAATGCGATTGATATCGCGAGGCCGATATCGATGATCACGGGTGGCAACGGGACGAAAAGCACCGTGAGGATAAACAGGATACCGAAGGCGAACCCGACATCCTGATTGTTCATCCCGGCGGCAATGGGCTGCGCACCGGTCGTCTGGGGTGACGACACGCTCGATCTCCGTGGTGGTTTAGGGAAATCGGCTTCCCGTTCAGAAGCCGTGCTCGATACGCGAATAAGCTTGCTCGGAGATCCCAAGCAATACGCTTCCGATGAAGGACGCCGTCAGCATGGCCACGACGAAGACCGCGACGATTTTCGGGATGAACGTCAAGGTCGCTTCCTGGATCTGGGTCAGCGCCTGGAACAGAGAGACGATAATCCCGACCGCCATCGCCGCGCCAATCATCGGCCCACTAGCCAGAATGACGGCCCAAATGGCTGATTTCACGAGATCCATGGCGTCTGCCTGGTTCATGACCGCCTACGAGATGACAACGCCGGAAGCCAGTTCGATGGTGCTCCCGTTGGCCAGGGTTGCGACCGAGCCTGATGAATTTATTTCGATAGATACGATTTTGCCGGAAACGGTCCCGTCTGCGGACGTTACGTTCTTTCCGATGAGGGATGCTCCCTGCGAGATTGCCGCTTGCGTCAGCATGGTATCCAACCGCGAGTTCGCGTTGACAAGTTGCTCAACCGACGAAAACGATGCCAGTTGTGAGATGAACTGTGTGGGGTCCGTCGGGTCCGTCGGGTCCTGGTTTTGAAGCTGCGCCACAAGCAATTGAAGAAAACTGTTATAGTCCAGCGTATTGGATTCACTTGTTGAGCTGGTTGACGTTGATGTCGTCGACGCAGCATTTGTTGATGAGGTGGTTGCCGGAACGGACATTGCTTTGTTTCCCTGCGTCCTTGAGTTTGCCCTGGAGACATTCGGCCACGAAAGGCCTTAGAACCTTCAACGCGTCGAAATATCGGCCACCATCGACCAGTTGCTCAACGTGATCCAAGGCGGCTCCCAACTCGCTAGACGCATCGCCACCCAACTCCGACGTTATCTCAGCCACGGATTTTCTGACGCTATCTGCGCTTCCCGGATCGATCAGCATTGCCTGGATAAGGAAATACAGTTGACGGACCGGCGTTGTGGCCCGCTCAGCCTGCATGACGTATGCTTCCAGCAAGAACGCGACATCGTTGAGAAATTCGATCGAAACCTTCCGGTCAGCCCGCAAAACTGCGCCGTTGATGAAAATCCGTTCGCCTGGCTTAAGGCTGACCGAAAAAGGACGCGTCATTTGAGGCCTTCTGCGACGGATCGGGATACATCGATGATGAATCCAAAATCCTTGCTTTCACCGCGCCGAATGGCCTCAATGCGCCGAAGCACCGCGATTCCGATTGAGATGAGATCCGCGCGGAGCTTGTGCGGCAGCCTGTTATCGGGCAAGCCCAGTTGCTCGATGAAGAAGACCCAGAGGCGCTTCGTGTAAAGAAGCGCTTCGAGCGCTTCCGCTGATCGAGGGCCTGCCTCGGCGCCCCGTTGTAACAGGTTGACCGAGCGCAGGATCGACGCGCGTTCCGTACCGCGTGCTGTCCTGACATCTGTCGCCAACGCTTCCTGATACGGCGAATGATACATGGTGAAGTCCCCGGCCTTGATTAGACGCTGAGATATTTGACGAGCGACAAGCTGTAGATCCGGTTGGTCAGCGTGTAGGACGTGTCGAGAAGCGTCTCAAGCTGCGCCAGCCTTGCCGATGCCTCGGTCGGATCTGAGTCGCCCAGCTCGCCGGACCATTTATCGACCAACGCTTTTTCTGTGGTGAGCCGGTCGTTTGTCGATGTGATCTGCGATTGCGATACGCCGAGCGTGGTTTGCATGCCATTGATGCCCGCCATTGCGCTGTTCACCTTTTCAAGCGCCGCTGCGATGACAGTTTGCTGCGTCGCCGAATTGAGGTTGTCGAGGCCGAGGTCGGAGATCATCGTGTATGCTTCGGCAAGCTGCCGGAACGCTTCTTCATTTGCGGACACCGATGTTGTCACCGTTTGCCCCTCGGATATACGCGCGGTTCCCCTCGTCGAAGAAGCGTTCGACCAGTTGCTCGACCACGACGTGTCATCGAACAGCGTGGCATAATCGCCGGCCAGAAAGGATGTCATGTTGCTGGCCGTGATCGAACTCGCCGAGGAGTCGGCCTGCGTCATGCCGAATGCCGCGTAGAAGGCGCTCGCCGTGGCGGCTTGCCCGGCATCCGAGTAGTCGTTCAGCGGGGCAACGGTTGTGTTCGAGCCGCCAAAGACGTAAGCGCCGCCCGTGCTGGTGTTCAAGGAGGTAATCAGTGACCCCAGCATGCCCTTCGCCTGCGTGGCGAGCGCGCTCACATCCCCGGTGCTTTTCGCTGACAGGAGCGCGTTGCTGAGCGTCTCGGCGTCGCTGTAGATCGCGGTGAGCGACGTGGTCGAGGCCTTGGTCTTGTTCAGCACGATGGAATTGGCGTTGATCGTATTGGTCAAGCTTGTCGATTGCGCCTGCAGAGTTCGATAAAGCCCGTATTGACTTCCCAGAGCCGAAACAGGATCGGAGATCTTTCCGCTTGAGGTCTCGGCGGTCAGCTTCGCGATCTTGACCTGCGTGTCCGCAACCGCGCTCGGCGCAATTGAATAGAGGACTGATGTGGAAACTGTGCTCACCAAGGTTCGCCCTCCGGCTAGATCGCGTTGAGAAGATCCGAAAACATCTGATCGACGGCTGAAACCAGCTTCGCCGAAGCGGCGTATGATTGTTCGAGCGCAAGCATCTTGGAGAGCTCGGTATCGAGGTTCACTCCTGTGGCGTTCGAGAGCGCCGTCGCCGCAGTGCTTTTTACGGTCGCGCTGTAGGCGGCCGCACTCGACGCGCTTTGCGACTTGACCCCGAGCCAGGAGGCTGAGGCGGCGGCATAGTCGCTCAAGCTGATAGAGGTGCCTGCGCCGGCGCTGGTGTCGAATGTCATTTTGGAGCTGAGGCTATCGACCAGCCCATCCAGGCGGTCCGTGTAGCCGGATTGGCCGGGGCTCGGATTATAGACATAAGGGGCGGCTCCATTGGTGGAGATGCCACCATCCCTCAGCAGGGTCGGAGTAGCGACAACTGAAGACGCTAACGAAATCCTAGCCGCAAGCCCCTCGGAAACAGTTCCTGAAGTCGGGACGACGAGACTTCCGCCGTCAGTAAAGAGGCCAGCCTGGGCTGAGCCGGTGCCGGATGCGCTCTGATCGGTTTCCTGGAAAGCGGTAATCAGGCCGCGGGCGATCTCGTCGAGTTGGTCCTGATAGGTGACGGCAAGATCGTCCCTTACCTCGACCAGCCCAGCGAGCCGCCCGCTCTTGATTTCATAGGACGCGCCCGACGCAGTGACGGGCACGCCATCGACATAGACCGCGTTTCCCTGCGTGGACGCTGCGAACGCGTTCGTCGCCTCGAAAGTGACGGAACGGGCGGCTTTGTCGAACAGGGTCACGCCGCCGTCCGTATAGATAGCCATGTCGTTGTTCGAGCGCGTCACCGTGGAGATGCCGATTTCGGCGCTCAGGCTTTGCAGGATGGCGTCGCGCTTATCAAGCGCATCGGTGACGTCAGCGCCGATGACCGTTCCCTTGACAATCGTTTCGTTGACGGTCTGGAACTGCGCCAGCAAGTCATTGATCGTCAGAACGGAGTCCGCAATCGCTGCGTCTGCGTCTGCGCGCACCTGCTGTACGACATCGCTGGCACTGTTGAGCGCACCTGCGAGGTCGCTCGCCGCCTGCACGGCGGCACTCGCCGCAGCCGTAGATTCGGGCGACGCCGCGTAGGTCGACAGATCGTCCGACAGAGCCGAGATGAGAGCGGTTGGCGACGTGGTGTCATCGGCAGAGGTCGCGCCAACCGTGCTCTGCAGCCGCGTGAGCGCGTCCGAGATAGCCCCGTCGCGCGAGTCGTCCGCTTTCGCCGTCAACAGGCTTTTCAGAGCGGCGGCATTTGTCACTCGCGTAATGGAGACGACCGACGGCAAGCCGTTGATCGTGACTACATTGGCGAGCTTGCGGCTCGCCCCTTCCGTGCTCTGATTCGCTACGTTGCGCGAAAGGACCGCGGTCTGCGACGAAGCGACGGAGATGCCTGCGGTGGCGGTATCGAGCGCAGCAGTCAAGGACATCGGTCAGACCTTTTAGGTGTTGAGATTGACCAGAACTTTCAGAAGGTCGGACCCCGTCTGAAAGACCTTGGCGTTGGACTGATAGATGTTCTGAGACTGGATCATCCGAGTTAGCTCCGTCGCGAGATCGACGTCGGAGTTCTCAAGCGTGTAGTCGCTGATCGTCCCGAAGCCGTTAGTCCCGGCGGTGCCAATTTGAACGCTGCCCGAATCCTGATTAGGCAGATAGGCGTTGCCACTGATGACAGTCATATTGTCGGGACTGGCCACCATCGCGAGCGGAATCGTGTAGGCGGCCACTGAAGAGCCGTCCTCATAAACGACCGACAGCGTGCCATCGTCCGAAATATTCACAGACTTCACGGCGCTAGCCGCGTTGCCGTTCACGTCCGCCGAAAACGTGTAAGATGTATCAAGCTGCGTCGATTTAGATATATCGAGCACCACCGTGGAGCCGTTTGGCACAGGGACCGAAAGGCTCGTTGGCGAAGTGAGCGCGTAGGTCGTGGAGTCGAACGTCAGAGTTTCGGTCGCAAGCGCGGCGCTCGAATAGGGGAAGCCGCCAGCGGTTGCGTCCGCCTGATTATAGACAGACACTTCCCATGTATTATCGCCCGTTTTTGTGTAATAGGCGTCGAGATTAACTGCTGTGCCCGCGTTATTGTACGCGGTGAACGAGGTTTTTTGCGTATAGGTCGCATCCGCCGCATTAGCCGAAGGCAGCTTGGTCGCATCCGTTACAGCCGTCGCCTGCAAAGGCAGATTGAACTTGACCGTGCCTTCCGTCGACGGGACCGCCTTCATCGCCAGGTCGCTGATGTTGACCTCTTCAAGCCCCGCGTAGCTGTTTGCTGACGGCGTCGTGCCAACCGGATACCCAAGAAGCGTGTATCCGGCCGCATTCTCCAGGGTGCCGTCAGCTTGCTTCTCAAATGAGCCCGCACGCGTCAGAACCGGGGTGCCGTTCGGTCCCGACACAATAAAAAAGCCGTTTCCGTCCACGGCGAGGTCTGTGGAACTGTTCGTCGATGTCGTGCCCGACTGGCTGCCGATCGCCACGCGAACATCGGCATCCACGCCGCCCGACTGATAGTTCCCCGAGCCGCTGCTCGTAACGAGGGTCGAGAACTCGGTCGAGGCACCCTTGTACCCAGTGGTGCTCACATTTGCGATGTTGTCGGCCACCGTGCTGAGAGCCGTCGATTGAGCGGCCATGCCCGACGCACTGGTGTTAAGAAGTCCGTAAAGGCTCATGCGAATCGCTCCTCAACCTAAGTTCTATTTCGGTTGTAAGCGCTATAGCTTGCGCGGACCTTGGATCGACTGGGAAATCGCAGAGAAAAGGAAGCGTCGCGGATCGCGCGACCTCAGGAAGCGCGCAGCATCAGGCGCAGCATGTCGTCGAGCGTTTCGCCCGGATGAAGATCCTCGGCGCTCTGCGTGAGGTAGCGATAGAGGGCAGGGACGAGACGGACGGCCTTGTCGAGTTCCGCGTCATTGTTGGGCTTGTGGCCAGCAATCATGCGGATGTCTCGTGTCTCCTCGAACCTTGAAATCAGCCCTTTGAGATCGCGCACGGCGGACTTTTGGCTCGGCGACCATACGCGCGGAGCGAGCCGCGAGACCGACCCGAGAATGTCGACCGCCGGAAAGCGCCCTTGGTCGGCAATGGCGCGGTCGAGCACGATGTGGCCGTCGAGGATGCCGCGTAGCGTATCCGCTACAGGATCGTTGTGGTCGTCCCCATCCACGAGAACCGAAAAGACGCCCGTAATCGATCCCGTGCCGCTCGAATTGCCCGCCCGTTCTAGCAGCTTCGGCAGGTCCGTGAAAACGCTTGGCGGATAGCCGCGCGACACAGGTGGCTCCCCCGAGGACAGCGCGATTTCCCTCACGGCGTGAGCGTAGCGGGTGACGGAGTCGAACACGAGAAGCACGCGCTGCCCCTCATCGCGGAAATACTCCGCCACCGTAAAGGCAGTTTTAGCCGCGAGGCGCCGCATCATCGGGCTTTCGTCGCTCGTTGAAACAACGAGAACGGCCTTGGCCAGTCCATCCTTTGCCAATGTGTCGTCGATGAATTCCCTGACCTCGCGCCCGCGCTCGCCGATTGCAGCAAACACGGTCACGTCGAAGGAACTGCCGCGTGTCAGCATGGACAGGAGAGTGGACTTGCCAACGCCCGATCCGGCGAAAATGCCGATCCGCTGGCCGGCGCAGAGCGGCGTGAAGACATCGATGACGCGCACGCCCGTCGGCACGGACTCGCTCACGCGCTGCCGCTCCAGAGCGAGTGGCGGTGCCTGGTCGATCGGAATGAAGCGCCTCCCGCGTGAGAGCGGCGGGCCATTATCTATGGGACGACCCAGCGCATCGATGACGCGCCCCTTCCATGTTTCGTCCGGCCCAAGCTTCAGCGTTGAAGCAAGCCTGACCGGCGCACCGAGGAAAGGCTGGTGACGCTCCTCGATTGTTCGGACCAGAATCGTGTCGCGCTCTACGCGCAGCGTTTCGGCGATGGCGTCGCCCACGTCGGTCGTGATCGAAACCCAATCCCCGAGCTTCGTGAATTTCGACAGCCCCTCGACGCGGATGTGTTCCGTCGAAAGCTCCACCACCCGGCCGCTGACGATCGCGAGCCGATCGTCAAGCGCCGCCTCGAAAGTTTCCGCGAGAATTTCGAGAGCGGTGCGACCGAAGCGCGGCTGACCGTCGGAGGACGCGCGGTGCGGCTGCTCAACCGTCATGAAGCGGGCGAGCCGAGAGACTGAATAGCGGACTTCAGGCCCGATTCGACGGACTGGATTGTCGAGGCCGCCTCATCGAAAGCGCGCTGCACATAAATGAGCCTGGCCGTCTCCTTGATCGCGTTCACGTTCGACTCCTCTACGTAGCCCGATGCCATGCTGCTCTTGGCCGGGTCCGTCGCAGCGATAGCTGCCTTGTCCGCGATAAACCCGCCTTCGACGCGCGAAAGCTTCGCATCGGAGTCGAAGACGAACACACCGAGCACGCCGACGCGCTCGCTGTTCTGCGTAACCGTGCCGTCCTCCGCGATCTGCGGCGTCGGACCGTTGGGATCGACCTGCATCGGCGCGCCACCCGCGTCGAGCACCGGATGGCCGCGCATCGACACCAACATTCCGCTTGTCGTCAGTTGTATGCGGCCATCGCGCGTGTACATCCTCCCAGCGGGAGTCTGGACGGAAAGCCAGCCTTGGCCTTTGAGAGCGACGTCAAGCGGATTGCCGGTCTTGATCAGCCCGCCCGCACCGAGGCTGACGACGCCATCCTTCGAGGTGACGAAGGCTGTCATCTGAGCATCGGCTGCCGACAGCACACTGTCAAACTTCATTTCCGTGCCCCGATAGCCAACGGTATTGGCGTTCGCCACGTTCTGAGCGACGGTATCCAGGCGTTTCTGAAGCGCAACCTGAGCGGAAAGCGCTACATAGAGCGACGACTGCATGAACGTCTCCGGGGGTGTGCAAAGATGCTGCGGGAAGGGCGTGGCAGGGGAAACCGGGGGATGAGCTGACCGTTGCGCCGGAGGTCAGGCGGCCGCTTTTGCGACAGCGAGCGCCTTGTCGATCTTTTCCTTGAGCACGGGCGCGCTGAACGGCTTCACGAGATATTCGTTTGCGCCCGCTTCCTTCGCCGCCGCAACATTGTCCGCGCGCGATTCAGCCGTCACCAGAATGAAGGGAGTCTGCGCCGTCGCCGCGTTGGAGCGAACGTGGCGCAGCAAGTCGTAACCGGACATCGGTTCCATATTCCAGTCGGAGATGATCAGGCCGTAAGAATTCTTCTGGATCATCTCCAACGCCATTCCGCCATTGGATGCCTCATCGACATCATCGTAGCCGATTTGCTTGAGCAATTTCCGTACTATTCTGACCATGGTGCTGTAATCGTCTACGACGAGAACTTTGAAATTGGCTGTCATTGCGTCGACTCCTGCTCGCGGGCGTGCGCCCTGTCTTTTTCGCATTCTTGCTGAAAAAGCTTATGCGAGACTATCCGAGCCGCAACTGCTGTTCTATTTAGGTTGCGTCGCTGCCTGTCGCCTCTCCGATGCGCAGAACTCCGAAGCCTGAGGCGTCCACACCCCGAAGCCGCTTTGCACAAGTCGATCCAGAACCTGGCATATGTAACGCTTCTGTCCTTTCTTGTTATTCTTGCCCGCGTTGTAGCGGGCCACCGCAAGGGTCCACGTGCCCTCTCGTTGTTTCAGCTCCTTGAGAAATCGGGCAGCGTAATCGACGTTTTTTCGCGGATCGAGCATTTCGTCGACGGACGCGAACTGCTCGCCGTGAAAGTAGTAGTTCAGCTGCATGCATCCCACGTCGATGAGGCGTAGCCCCTCGCGGCGCGCCGCGTGAAAGCGTTCAATCGCCTGCGCCTTGTCGAGCGAATAAATAGCTTTGCCCTCAAGGTTGAGGGAGAACGCGCGCAGATTGCCGCCTATGCCTGTTTCGGCAAGACCAACGGCGTAGAGCACACCCAGCGGGATCTGATACTTGCTGGCAGCGGCGACCATTTCGCGCTCGCACAGATTTTGCTCAACCGCCCCCGCCGGTGGAAGGCTAAATATAAAGAGCACCGCGATTGCGATGGCTCTCAGCTTGCCCATGCTCCGATCCCTCTTTCATGCTCCGATTGCCGGATTCACCCCTGTCCTTCTGGCCGCTTCGTCCCATCCCGTCCGATCCTGTGTCGGCTGAACCCGATTGCGCCTGATCGCCGGAAGCTGTGACACTGCCGGTCGTAACCGGCGTCACAGGCTGCGGCGCAAGCTGAATTGAAACCGTATCGACCTTATATCCGGTAGAGCGAAGCAGCCCTTCGAGGGTTTCCCGGTCCTGCGCCAGCAACTGCGCGGCCTCCGGTTGCTCGACACTCAGAACGACGGAAAGCTTGCTGCCGTTCATGGATAGCCGCACAGTTACTTCGCCAAGATTTTGCGGCGTAAGGCCGAGTGTGAGCGTGCGGACAGGCTGCGTAGTCTCGGCGGCGGGAAGTGCGACACGGGATGTCGGTTGCGAGGTGTCGGCTGAAGAGGCCGCCGATATCGCGTTCGCCACCTGCTGCGCAACGGCGCCGGAAGCAGTAGAGGCGGACGCGGAGAGAACAACCTCCGATGGGCTTGCATCCTGCGTCACAGCCGCGGCTGCTCCACCCGCGGCTGCGGATGTCGAGGACGCTGCGGCAGCGGATTGGGAAAACGGGCGCTTCCCGGTATTTGGGCTGAAGGTGTCCTCGGCACTATCCGATACCGTTGCGGCTGGCGCGCGAGAGGCGATGTCTGAGCCGGTGGTCGATGCGAGATCGCTTGCGAGCGCGGCAGACGCCGAACGCTGGCGGCCCGCAGTTTCCGATGCAGCCACCAACAGCGCAGATCCGGTAAGCGGAACTGTGCTTGCGGTCGATGACAATGACCCTTGCGTTTTCTGCGAGAGCGTTGAGCCGTTTAGCACCTCGGAAAAGCGTCCGACAGACTCCGTCTGGGGCAGAAAATGCGTTTCAGATTTGAGGACGACAGCGGCGAGGGTTTGACCGCCAGATGAAACCGCTTCTTTGGTGGAGAGGTTGGCGGCACTCTCACCGTCGGTTGCCGTGGCCTGAAGTCCTTCCGCTATTACACCTCGTTCGAACTGGAGGAGCATCGGAAAAGACTGTCCTGCTGCTGGCGCGATGCCGGGGATATCGGTAGTTTTCTCATCGGCTGGCGCCGGCTCGGCGGGGTCTTCGGCGGTGGTAGCGATCGCCTCCACATCGCCTCTCCCAACGGCATTGCCAGACGCGAGTTCGGCTAGCTCCGCCTCAATCGCGCGGCTTGCATCCTCGGCGCTGCGAACGTCTTTGCCGGTGCTCGCTTGGCGCGCCCCATCGATAACTGCATCCGCCAGAGAGCCGGAAAATTTCACCGCTGCAAAGGACATTTCGCCAGCGTTGGCGGGCGAAACTGGCGCTTCACCCTCCGTAACGGGATCGAGGTAGGAGGAAAAGTCGGCTCCGCCCCGGCTTCCCCTCTGCTGACCGGACTTGTCTGCGCCCAATAGAGCCGTGGTCGAGGCTGCCGCCGCGCCGGACCGCACTATATCTGTCATCTTTCCCTTTGCAGAACCAGATCGGCGTTCGCGACGGCTGCTCGCGCTTCCATCACTCGTTTGTCGCCGAGAAAAGCCCGGTTCCCTCCCCGATTCCCCGCCAAAGCCACTTCATCACTTAACGGCTTCGGGGTTTCGCGGAGCTTGCGCGCCAACTGAAGCGAGGCAGAAAGGAGTGCGGCGTCATCTGCGTCAAAGCCTTCGGGGTCGAGCGACTTGAGCGTGTCGCTCGACCGTTCGTACTTGTCCGTGACGATCTCGATGGCTGCCTGATATAAAATGAGCCGCTGCTTTTGCGGCGCATCGTTTTCAACGAGCGCGAGCCCCTTTCCGGTCGCAAGCAGGGCCAGCGATCGCCGCCCGGAAAGCACACCGCGCTGCGCAACCTCGGTGAGGAAGCAGACCGGACACCGCCCGAAACCCATGGGCCGCGCTTCCAGCATCAGCTCGAGGATTGCCGCACCGTCTGCATCCTCGAACCGCGGCAGGTAACTGACGATTCGCGTCTCGGCGTCGCCGGCGAAGGTCGATGTGTCGAAGCGCCGGATATAGGCCAGCGCCGCCTCCGCGAACTCCTGCGCTCGAAGCTTTTCGCCCGCGAGGACGATACTCTGACGCAGCGCCGCTTCTTCCACGAGCGTTCCCGGCAGCAGAAGTCGGGCCAGCCCGTAATACGAAAAGGCGCGTTCCGCGTCGGTCCGGGCCGCCAGAAGCGCCTGAACGAGAGCGAGGTGACCGCCGCGCACCGCGTCGAGGGAGCGGGCATCGATCGACAGGAGTATTGCCTCGGCGCGCGTCGTGTCCCCGCTGCCATGCGCAACGATGCCACGGATCAGGTTCCTCTCCATCTCGCCGGGCTGATCGTCTTTCCAGGGCTTGATATGCTCGACGCCGCCGCCGCTCAGAACAAAGATTTCCGCAAATTTCAGAAATTCCTCATTCTTGAGTTTGAGGCGGGCGGCCTCGCGCAGGTGGGCTGCGAATCGCTCGCGCGCCTCGGCCATCTCCATGGAGGAGGCCTGCGTTCTGGCGACGGCGTCGAAACGGCGCGCATCATCCCGAAGATCCATGATCAGCGCCTGCTCGCGCTCCGCCGCCTGCGTCGAAGCCATGGCCGTTACGAGCGCGACGAACCCCAGCACAACTGCCGCTCTCATCTTTCCGAGTCTTTCAAAAGCACTTCGATACGACGGTTCTCTGGAGCGAGAGGATCATCGGGATTACGCGGCTGCCGATCGGCATATCCTTCGATCGATAGCACTCTTCCATCGCCAATCTTGCCTCGCGCCAGCATCAGGAAGGCCATGCGCGCCCTGTCGCAAGACAGAACCCAGTTCCCATAGCGATCGCCGGCAAAGGGGCGTCCGTCCGTATAACCGCGGATGATGATCTTGCCTGGATATTTGGAGATGATATCGCCAATCCTGGTCATGACTAGAACCGTGTCGGGCTTGGGCATCGCGGAGCCGACATCGAACATGCTCCGCTTCGTGTCGTCCATGAGGCTGATCAGGGTTCCTTCCGCAACCCCGGCAACCGAGACCTGAACCCGAAACGACTGCGGAAGATTGCTTTGGAAACTCTCGATATCCTTGAGAATTTGCTCTGCCATCGAAGCCACGGGCTCCTTGCGTTCCGTCTCAGCGACATTGGCGGATGTGTGCGATCTTGGCGCGTCCGATCGTTCAACTGACGGTGTCTGGGAACCCGACGCAGCGCTCACCTTCGCGGTGCGGACCAATCGCGGCTCGGCAATGAAAGGATCGCGCGAAAGCTGTCCCGCCGCAGCGCTTGAGTCTTGCTCTTTCGATGCAATGCGCAGTGCTTCTTCAGCCTGGGTCGCGAGTTGCGTGAGCACGCCGAACGGATTGCGCGTGAGCTCTTCTTCGGAAAAGACGTGCCGATCCTTCGGATCTACAACTGCGGAGTTGGGACGCCCAGCGGCAGGCGACTTATCTTGGGCTTTTGGTGCTGCCGCCGCGACGTCTTTCGCTGGAGGTGCGTGTTCATTCAGTTTTACGGGGTTGAAGTAGTTGGCAATCTGGGACAGTCTTTCCTTTGAACTGGAATTCACAAGCCACATCACCAGGAAGAAGGTCATCATCGCGGTCATGAAGTCCGCGTAGGCTATCTTCCATACGCCTCCATGATTGTCGCCGTCACTCCGGTACAGCTTCTTGCGAACCACTATGTCCGTGTGCGCCCGCTCGTTCTTCTTGTGTCGCGCCATACTCATGAACTCCGATACTCATTAACCAGCGACCAAGGCTCAGCTCTATTACGGTTTTATCGATGGAAACCGCCACCTCACATGTATCTGCAATAACTGTCTCGACGATCACTGCGTCATCGAGACGGCTGACCAGTTCCTGGACCAGATCCGAGGGACCGCTGATCTTTAATTTTATGACCCCTTCGTCTGAAGTTAGCTTTCTGATTTCCGCTAAAAGTCTAGCTATAGCTTGTTCTGTCAGGTGGCGTCCGACGACCGGCGAGAGGATGCGCGCAACGGCATCGCAGACCTCGCCCTTGATGGCCGCCATCGACTGAAGCACAAGGCGCTCAAGGCAATCCGCTTCGCCTTCCACCCACTCTTTTCTTGCCGTCTCGATCTCCGATCTGTGTCTTGCGATGCTCTCGGCGAGCATCTTGTTGCTCGCCGAGAGCGCCTTCGTCTCGCCCTCCTCCAGGCCTTTCCGGTAGGCTGCGGCTATTTCGAGTTCCCGGTCATCGACGCATTCGCTCGGCAAAGGATTGCCAAGGCGGGCTAGAAATTCCGGCAGAGCCAAGCGGCCCGAGACTGCTTCCACGTCAACCCTCCCTGATCCAGTCGATGAGAACGGCAGCGGCCTTCTCCTCGTCCTCGGCAATCGCTTTCTCGACCGATTTCAACGGCGAGTTCTTCTTGGCGCTCGGCGTTGGCAGCGGCGGACCTTCAGCGTCGCCAGAGGTTTCGACCGTTGCCGCGACGGTCTCAAGAACGGGCGTGGACCGTTTGTCGGCGGCGATTTGCGGCGCGGGCCTGGGCTTGTTTTCGAGGATCATCCGTAGCGAGGGTCGAAGCCCAACCGCGACGAAAAGGATCGTCGAAATGAGAAGAGCGGCGGCGATTACATAGCTGCCCAACCCCTCCATCACATGATCCCAGAACGTCGGCGAAGGCGCTTGGTCGAACTCGTTGCCCCCGGCGAAATCGAGGGCGACCACAGTGGCCTTGTCGCCACGCAGCGAGTCCAGCCCGGCGGCAGAGGAGACAAGGCGCTCCACGACGCGGATCTGTTCGTCCGGTGCGGTCTTGGCGCTGTCGGCTGCCGCTATAAGCGGCTTCCTGTTCAGCACCACCGCCACGGCGATGTTTTCCACGCGGTAGCCCTCGCTTTGCGTTGTGACGCTTTTCGAGCTCACCTCATAGTTTGTCGTCTCTTCCTTCCTCTCGCTCGCGCGCTTCGACTGATCGGAAGGCTTTGTATTCTGTTGGTCAGTGGGAATGTTCTGCTCGACGCTGATATTCCATTTCTGATTGGTGTTTTGAGAGTTGCTGCTCTCCTTTACGGTGCGGGTCGAGCGCTCGGCCTTGGACTCTGGATCGAAAGCCGTCTCGTTGATCTGCTTCCTGTCGAGGTTGAGCCGGACTGTGACGCTCGTCTCGAAGTTCCCGAGCCCGAGGACTGGAGTCAGCGTCTTGCGAATGTTGTCGTTGATTTCGCGAGAGACCTGCTTTTCGAGGTCCAGCATCTTGCCGCTCGCAACGCCGGGGCCGTCATCGCCGGCTGAAAGGATCGTGCCATCGGTGCTGAGAACGGACACATGATCCGGCTTCATCCCTGGAACCGCTGACGCTACGATCTGACGGATAGCAGCAGCCGAGGGCGGCTCGGCACCTGCCGGCTTGACGACCACCGACGCCGTGGCGGGCTGCGGCTCGCGACGGAATGAACCGGCATCGGACATGACAAGATGAACACGCGCCGAGTTCACAGCGCGCATGGCTTCGATCGTGCGGGCAATTTCACCTTCGAGTGCCCGAACGCGAGTGACATTCTGCATAAATGATGTCAGGCCCAGCGATCCGAGCTTGTCGAAAAGCTCGTAACCGGCCGTCGCGTTGTTCGGGAGACCGCGCTCGGCAAGGATCATCCGTGCTCGCGCGGTGTCGCCCCGGTTCACGAAAATCTTGTTCGCTTCCGAGTTGGAATCGAACGGTATACCGGCCTCCTTGAGGACGGCGCCAATGCGTGAGACATCGGAAGCCGTGAGCCCGACATACAGCACATCCTTCTCCGCCCGGCTCACATAGTAACTGCCGACACCGATAATCGCCACGATTGCAACGCCCACCGCTACCAGTGCAGCAAGTCGGCGCGCGCCCAGCCCCAAAAGACTCACCCTTAACGCGTCGATCTGATCGCGAATCGCCATGTTTCCCCAGCCCGGTTGCGAAGCAGGCGGATCATCGTCTCGTTACCTTACGCGTAGCAGGAGCGCCGGGTTGCAGGCGCTCCTGTTCGCGATCAGGACTACTGGAAGAGCTTCAGGACCGACTGCGAGGACTCGTTCGCAATCGAGAGCGCTTGCACGCCAAGGCTCTGCTGGACCTGCAGGGCCGAAAGGCGCGTCGATGCTTCGTTCATGTCGGCGTCGACGAGCGAGCTCACGCCGGCATCCACGGAGGTCGTCAGCGAATCGACGAAGTCCTTCTGGCTTTCGATTCGCGACTGCGTGGAACCGAGCACAGAAGCCGCCGCCGTCACCGACTTGATCGCAGCTTCGACCTGCTTCTGGAAGGCGTTCAGCGTCGCCTGATCCGCAGCGCTGTCGGTCAGTGCAGAGATGTCGAAGTTGGCGACGGATTTACCAGTGCCCGCCGTGGAGTTGGTAACCGTCCCGTCCGCTGCGGTATAAGAGCCGGACGTCGCAGTGTCGACCGCGTCAAGAATGCCGGTGCCGGTCGCGTCGGCGTCGAAGAGCGCCGTGTCAGACTTGCTGAACGTGATCGTGCCGTAGGACACGCTGCCATCGGAAGAGCGGGAAAGCGACGCCACAAAGGAGGCGGTGTCGTTGTAACCCGTCGCGCCCGAATCGACCGAAAGGTAGTTCTGGCCGTTGAGGCTAGCGGCGTCGGAGATCGTCTTCAGCTGAGCCTGATAGGTCGCGACCTCGGCCTGGATCTTGGTCCGGTCGGCGCCCTGCGTCGTTGCCGTGACCAGCGAGTCCTTGATCTTGCTGAGCACGTTGGAGATCTCGTCGATTGCACTCGTCGCGGTCGACAGCGTCGAATCGGCGACGTCGAGCGAGTCGGAGATCGTCGTCAGCGCCGAGCTGTCGCTCTTCAGCGAGGTCGCGATCGAATAATACGAGGCGTTGTCGGCCGCCGTGCTGACGCGAAGACCGGTGGAGATCTCGTTCTGGGTCTTGTCGAGATTCTTGACGGTGTTCTGGAGGTTCAGAAGAGCCGTGTTGGCGGCGTTGTTCGTGAGAATGCTGGTCATCGAAGTGTCCCTTGGTCGGTTTGAATCGTGGGACATACCGGACTTGAACCGGCACGCTGAAACGGCATCATGCCTACGATCAGCACCATGTTGGTGCACCTCGCTTCTGCGTAGCTACAGTAAACGGCAAAATTACTAATTTTTGGTTAAGGCAAGGCGATTGCAGCAAATAACGGAACAAATTCAATCGTGCGCATTTATTATCGGCTGGATTAGTAATTATTATAAGATCGATTTAGAAGTAAAACGGAGAAATAGAACAGAAAAGCCCCGCATGATATCACGGGGCGTCTCCAATTGTGCAGACTAGACGCCGTAGTCAGGCTTCCAGCCGCTCTCTTGTATAGTGGTCGGCGTCAGATTCGCATGAGACATCGGCCCGATGTTCCGTACCGCGATCATCGACGTTGATGGCGTTCACGAAGTCGGCCATGCTGCTTGACAGTTTAGATGTGATATCGGCGAGGCTGCTGGAAATCCCCGACAGCGCCGCCGCCTGCTCCTTCGTTTTGCCCGCTACGACAGAAACGGAGCCCGAGCTTTTCGCAGCCTTCTCGCTACTTTGCGCGGCAAGAGAGACGTTCTGCGCGATTTCCTGCGCGGCGGCAGTCTGCTCTTCCACTGCGGACGCTATCGCGCCAGTAAAGCCGTGGATCTCGGAAATCTTCCCCGCCATTGACTGTATAGTGGCGATTGCAGCCGTCGTGGACTGCTGGATCGACTCAACCTGATCGGCGATTGCATCCGTCGCCTTGGCTGTCTGCGCGGATAGCTCCTTCACTTCCGAGGCAACCACCGCGAAGCCTTTTCCGGCATCCCCGGCGCGCGCGGCCTCGATGGTGGCATTGAGCGCGAGCAGATTTGTCTGATCGGCGATGGTGCGTATGATCTCGACGATGGAGCCGATCTCTTGCGTCGCGGTTGTGAGCGCCTCGACATCCCTGTTCGTCCGATGCGCTTCTTCCGTCGCCACCTCCACAACGGCATTGGTGCTGTGTGCCTGCTGGGAGACGTCCCGGATCGAATAGCTGAGTTCCTCGGTCGCCGCCGCGACGGCATTGGAATTGTCGGCGGCGCTGGCAGAAACGCGCGCCGCTATTTCAGCTTCGCGGGTCGAGGTTTCCGCCGCGTCGGAAAGAGTATCCGCCGATTGCCGAAGCTGGGCCACTTGCCGCTTCAGACCCTCAACCACGCTGGCCATCTTCTGTTCAAAGTGGCCAGCTTCCAGCCTCAGATAGTGCTCGCGCTCCTTTTCGCGTTCGCACGATCGTGCGACCTGTTCCCGGAGGGAGCACAGCTCGATCAAATTGCGGCGAAGCACCTCGACAGCCCGCGCGATCGGCCCGAACGGAGCCTTCTCACCATGGGGGAGGGACATCTGCTGCATATCGCCGTTTGCGAGGCTTAGAATGCCTCGCCCGAGATGCGTGAGTTGGCCAAGGATAGAGCG
This sequence comes from Rhodomicrobium udaipurense JA643, assembly GCF_000636015.1. Lineage (GTDB taxonomy): Bacteria > Pseudomonadota > Alphaproteobacteria > Rhizobiales > Rhodomicrobiaceae > Rhodomicrobium > Rhodomicrobium udaipurense. The sequence goes on along the minus strand of NZ_JFZJ01000032.1, from coordinate 3,746 downwards.
AGCGATCAACCACACCGAGATCGCGAGCACGGCCAGGAGGCCGCATATGATGGCGCCCTGCACATAGAGCCTGTGAAGGAAAGCCTCATGCAGACTTTTCGCATCTGAACTCGCCGAGACAAAGCCGCCGATTTCCGGCGCGGCCTGCACAAAGGTCAGTTTGGGGGTCCAGGGGCCGCGCCCAATATCCGGCAAACTTACCGTGAAGCCGTTGCCAGACGGGCTTCTCGCGATTTCAGCGGATGCCTGGATGGACCTCTTCACATCCTCTGATCCCGTTTCCAGCAGATTCTTGCCCTGCTGGGAGGGGATGCCATGGCTGAGCGCGACGCCATTAAGGCCATACGCAGAGATGACCTTCAAGCCGCCCTCATCCTGAAAGCGCGCGGCGCGGATGACACCGAGATAAGCTTCCCGGCCGGCCTTGGAGGTCGGACCACCCACTGCTGCCATCTGCGCGCGCGCCGCTGAGAGCACAAGGTTGACCTCATTTCGCAATTCGCATTGCCTGTCCTGCACCATCTGCGAGTACAGGAACCAGAAACTTACAACGGCCGCTGCTCCATAGGCGAGCAAGGCAAGGACCACGATCATATTGATCCGGGTTAACATTTTCAAACGGGCGGGCATAGCGCATACTCCACTCAGAACATCCATCGGTTGTAGCCGGGCAGCATTAAGGTGGAGTTGCAAGTCTCCGACACTTGCAACGGATGTCGTAAACGGTCTGAGGTTTCGCCGCAGATTTGCATAAAACTGCCTCTGCTCACTGAGGGGGAAAATTAGTTCGCCTACGGGATAGTGCTCGTGAAATCAGGAACAGGTTGCAATGTCGAACACTCTCCCCCACCCGACCTTCGGCGAGACCGAACCGCTGATCAGGGATCTGATCGCACGTGCGCCCCACCTTATTAATCCCAGATCAGGTATAGCGAACGATTTCATAAACCAATACAACGAGGCGCTGCTGCTCCTCGAAAATTTGCCCGTGCTTCTCCCTGAGATGATCGACGAACTGCTTGCGTGGAAGCCGAAGACTTACGTCGCCTATTTCGAAAGCTCTCCGCTAAGCGGTGGCGATGTCGCCATCAGAGTTTACGAACTGATTGACGACGACTTCAGAAGTACTTTTGAAAAACGCATTGCGGTGATGAACGCGATCGCTCAGCAAGCGATTTACCTCATTCGGGCCATGCACTCCAAGGCCGGCGACCTCAAGTCTGAACAGGTTGAGTGTTTTTGCCGAGTTATCTCGAAAAGACTCCGGATCGAAATCGAGAAGGCTGTCGATCTCATCAATCATGGTGGCGATGAGCCAAAAGAGACGTCGCAAGTGATGGCCGACCGCCTGATGGCGACCGTCGCCGATGTAAAATCGTCATAGAGTGCGCCATAATGGATGAGTTGCTAAGCGATTTTCTGAGCGAGGTCACTGATCACATTCAGGAAATTGAATCCCATGTGGTCGTCTTTGAGAAGAACCCTGCCAATACGGAATCTATTCGGCAGATTTTCCGGCTTTTTCACACGATAAAGGGGACGTCCGGCTTTCTGGGCCTCGACCGTCTTCAAAAGGTCTCTCATGCGGCCGAAACGCTTATCGATGCGCTTCGCAGCGGACGCGGACCGGTATCGCCCGCAGCGTCGCTGCTTTTGAAGGCGATCGATCGCGTCAAAAGCTTGCTCGAAAGCGTCGGCGAACTCGGCGAGGAGCCTGCTGGCGATGACGGCGATATCGTTGGCCGGATCGAGCAATTCCTTGGCCAGAGCGAGGAGGCGGAGGAAGCGCGCGCCGATCTCGCCGACGCGCCGGAAGCACTACAGCCGGAGCCCATCGGTCAGCAGGAAATCGCGCCCGCGCCTTTATCGGCGGACGCGTGCGCGGCGGCCATAGTTGAGACGCCGCCGCCCGCGCCGAAGGTGGACGCAGAGGCTTCGGCGACCAAGCCCGATACCGGCAAGGAGACGGGACAAGAGACGCTCCGCATTCCAACGGTCGTCATCCAACGCATCATGGACCTCGCCACGGAACTGGTGCTGTCGCGCAACCAGATCATGAACCTGTCGCAGCAGCAGGACATGCATCAGATGAAGATGCCGCTGGAACGCCTCTCTGGGCTCACCTCGGAGTTGCAGGACGCCGTGATGCAGGCCCGCATGCAGCCGCTCAGGCGGTTGTTCGACAGCGTGCCGCGCCTGATCCGTGATCTTTCAGCGGAGACCGGCAAGGAATTCAATGTCGTCATCGAAGGCGCGGACACGAGGCTCGACCGCCAGTTGATCGAAGCCATTCGCGATCCGCTGATGCATCTCGTGCGCAACTGCGCCGATCACGGCATCGAAGGCCCAGCCGAGCGCGCCGAGCGCGGCAAGCCGGTGGCGGGCCTCATCTCCATCGCAGCAACCCAGGATTCGAGCCAGATCGTCATCGAAGTGGCGGACGACGGCCGGGGCTTCGATAGCGAACGGATTCGGGCGAAAGCCGTCGAGCGCGGTCTGGCGGATGCGGACTCCGTCGCACGCATGACCGACGAAGAGGTGTACCGTTTCATTCTCGAACCCGGCTTCTCGACCGCGCAGGCGGTGACGACGATATCGGGCCGCGGTGTCGGCATGGATGTCGTGCGCGCGCACCTCGAAGCGATTGGCGGCAGCATCGGACTTCATTCGCAAAAGGGCGCCGGTTCGCGCTTCCTGCTCAGAATCCCGCTGACGCTTGCCATCGAGCCCGCGCTGATTGTCCGCGCGGCTGGCCAGCGGTTCGCCTTGCCGCAGAAATACGTCGTCGAAGCGCTGGACTATTACGACGGCACGCATGTGATCGGCGAAATGGACGGCGAGCGCATCCTGCGCCTTCGTGACGAGGTTTTGCCGGTGGCTCCCCTTGCCGCGATGTTCGATGTCGATGAAAGCGACGCGTCACCGGATAAGGTCGTGATCGTGCTTCGGCTTGGAGGCAGGAAACTCGGCCTCATCGTTGACGGCATCGGCGATATTCAGGAGATCGTGGTCAAGCCGCTGAGCCGCTTTTTCCAGAAGGATCGAATTTTTTGCGGCTGCACGATCCTCGGCGAGGGCTCCGTCATTCTCATCCTCGACCCGGCTGGAATGGCCGATCACATGAAGCTCGACCGTGAGCCCATCAAGACCGCGCCTTCGCTGGAGCGCATCGTCGAACTGACCGAAACCGCGCTGATCCTCTTCAGGGCTGGCGATGGAGCGAAAAAGGCAGTTTTCCGCAGCGCTGTTTCCAGGATCGTTCGCGTCGATGCGACCGACCTTACGCGAGCGGATGGGCGCTTCGTGCACCGATATCAGGATCGGCTGATCCCGGTGGTGCCTCTCGCAGGCCAATCTCTTTGCGCCAAAAGTTCGCTGATCCTGATCCTGAATGTCGGCAGCGAGACCTTCGGTCTGGCGATCGACGCGGTGATGGATATCGTAACCACGCCTGCCGGCATCGAACTTGCGGCGGCGACGCCCGGCCTTCTCGGCACCATCAGCGTCGCGCGCGATGCCGTCGAACTGATCGATCCCGAGCACTATCGCACGCTTGCCTTTTCACGGGAGATTGCGGATTTCGATGGCGACGCCGTAGCGGAATCCGACCGTCACGACAGCGAAGCGGGTGAGCGCGCCATGCCCGCAATGGCGAGGATCAATGAAAAAGCCGGAGTGAACTACGAAGATGCGTGCCATGCAGCCTGAATCCGTCGACACACTGACGCCTCGTCGCGAGCCATTCT
>NZ_JFZJ01000031.1 GCF_000636015.1 Rhodomicrobium udaipurense JA643 | reverse complement strand
ACGAGCGTCAAGTGGCCTGCCGCCAGCGACGAAACGCCGACGATATGCACGTCGTTTTCCACCGCCTGCCGCGCCACCTCGGCGGGCGTCGCGAACAGCGCGCCAATGTCCACGTCGAAGCCGAGATCCGCGAACGCCGAAGCGATCACCTTCTGGCCGCGGTCGTGGCCGTCCTGACCGACCTTTGCGACGAGCAGACGCGGGCGGCGACCGTCTTCCTTCTCGAACGCCTGGCACATGGCGATGACATGCGGGACCTTGTTCTCCATCGAGCCAACCTCCGCTCGGTAAACGCCCGAGATGGCGCGTGTTTCCGCCCGATGGCGGCCGTATACCTTTTCGAGCGCGTCCGAAATCTCGCCGACCGTGGCCATTGCGCGGGCCGCGTCGACCGCGAGCGCGAGCAGATTGCCCGAGCCGCTTGCCGCGGCGTTGGTGAGCGCTTCGAGCGTCGCCGCCACTTTCGCGCCGTCGCGTTCAGCGCGCAGACGTTCCAGCTTCTCGATTTGTGCGGCGCGCACCGCCGAATTATCGACCTTCAGCACCTCGATGGGCGCTTCGTCGACCGGCTGAAATCTGTTCACGCCGACGATGATCTGCTTGCCGCTGTCGATGCGAGCCTGCGTGCGCGCGGCCGCCTCTTCGATGCGCAGCTTCGGAACGCCCGCGTCGATGGCCTTAGCCATGCCGCCGAGACGCTCGACCTCTTCGATGTGCTCCCACGCCTTCTTCGCAAGCTCGTAGGTGAGCCGCTCGACGTAATAGCTGCCGCCCCACGGGTCGATGGTGCGCGTGGTGCCGGTTTCGTATTCGATGAAAAGCTGCGTGTTGCGCGCGATGCGGGCGGAAAAGTCGGTCGGCAGCGCCAGCGCCTCGTCGAGCGCGTTGGTGTGAAGCGACTGCGTGCCGCCATGCGTTGCCGCGAAAGCTTCGACGCAGGTGCGCGTCACGTTGTTGAACACGTCCTGCGCGGTGAGCGACCAGCCGCTCGTCTGACAGTGCGCTCGAAGGCTCATGGACTTCGACGACTTCGCGCCTTCGGCCTTCATGAGCCGCGCCCATAGCGCGCGACCTGCGCGCATCTTGGCCACTTCCATGAAGTAGTTCATGCCGATGGCCCAGAAGAACGACAGGCGCGGCGCAAACGCGTCGATGCCGAGGCCAGCGGCCTTGCCCGCTCGGGCGTATTCCACGCCGTCTGCCAGCGTATAGGCGAGTTCGAGGTCCGCCGTCGCGCCCGCTTCCTGCATGTGATAGCCGGAAATCGAGATCGAGTTGAACTTCGGCATGTTCTGGGACGTGTAGGCGAAGATGTCCGAGATGATGCGCATCGAGGGCAGGGGCGGATAGATGTAGGTGTTCCGCACCATGAACTCTTTGAGGATGTCGTTCTGGATCGTGCCCGAAAGCTGCGCGGGCTTTACGCCCTGCTCCTCGCCCGCCACGATGAACAGCGCAAGGATCGGCAGCACCGCGCCGTTCATGGTCATGGACACGCTCATTTCCGACAGCGGGATGCCGTCGAACAGCGTGCGCATGTCGTAGATCGAGTCGATGGCTACGCCCGCCATGCCGACGTCGCCGCGAACGCGCGGGTGGTCGCTGTCATAGCCGCGATGGGTCGCGAGATCGAACGCGATGGAGAGGCCCTTCTGGCCCGCCGCGAGGTTGCGGCGATAGAAGGCGTTCGAGTCCTCGGCGGTCGAGAAACCCGCATATTGGCGCACCGTCCAAGGTTGCTGGACGTACATCGTCGGGTACGGCCCGCGAAGGAACGGGGCGACGCCCGGATAGGTGTTGAGGAAATCCAGGCCGTCGATGTCGTCCGGGCCGTAGGCGGGCTTGAGCTTGATGCCTTCCGGCGTCTCGGCGGGCGCGCCGAAAGAACTGCCCGCAAGGCTCGGTGTCTGCCACTCGATCTTCGAGAAATCCGGCAACGGAGAATCGGTCATCGTTCGCTTCCAAGTATCCCACAGGTCAACCGGCGGCGGGTCGATCACCCAAGCCGCGCGTTGACCGATGCATTTCAAGACGCCCCGCTCTGGCACCGCCGAGGAGCGTGGCCTTCGTATTTACAACCTCAGGCTTCGTCGAACGCGCCGAAGTTTTCATCCTCCGCCTCGAGTCCGGCGGCTTCGGCCAGCTCCTCGACGCGCAGGATGCGTTGCGCTTCCTCAAGCACGGCGAGCGCATTGCAGCCTTCGTAGATAAGCCGGTCCACCGCCGTCTGGTCATTGGGATCGAGCGACGCGAGAAGCGAAGCCGGACCGGCGAGATAGACGTGGCTTGCGCCCGCACGCTTCAGCGCGGCTGCGGCTCCCTTCAACTCGCCATAGGCGGAGTTGGACGAGCAGAGGCAGGCGATTGGCGCAGGGCTCTGCTTGAACGCAGCCGCGAGTTTTTCGACGTCGGTGAAGCCTTCCTCGGGCAGAACGGCCTCGATGCCGCCCGCCGCAAAGAAGCTCTGCACCCAGAGCGAACGCGCGCGATAGTCCGACGGCGAGCCGAGCAGCGCGAGGAACACGGGCGGTCTGGAGCCGATGCTGGCGAGCGCGAAATCGGCGCGCTGGCGCAGCACTTCGAAGGGTTCGGCATCGCGTCTTGCGACGTCGAGCGCGCCGCCTGCGATGATGTCGCATACGATGCGCGAGGCGGAATGCAGCTCCGCCAGCGGCACGCCGCGCGCGGCGGCCGAAATGAGCGCCGCGAAGCGTTCGCCCGCGCCGGGTGCGGGAAGCGCGAAATCGACGGTCGGGTGCGCTTCTTCCATGATGATTGCGGCGGGCTCTTCGAGAGCAATCTTCTCATTGAGGTTCGGGAAGACCGAAACGCCGGTGATCCTTTCCTTGCGGTGAGCGATGGCACGCTCGCGCTTCTCGGCCGTCTGTCGCAGGCGTTCCGCGACGAAGCCGCTTTCGAGTGCCTTCAAGAGGCCGCCCTTGGCTTCCACCTCGCGGAACAGCGCCCAGGCCGACGCCGCGAGCTTTTCCGTCAGCGTTTCGACATAGGCGGACCCGGCTGCCGGATCGGCGACGGCCGAAAGCCACGCCTCGCTCTGAAGCACGAGCCCGGTGTTGCGCGCGATGCGGCGCGAAAGAGGCGTGGGCTCCGTCGCTGCTTCGTCGAACGGGTAGACTTCGATGGCGGTAGCCCCGCCGATGGCCGCACCGAACACGCTCGCGGTGGCGCGCAGCATGTTTACCTGCGGATCGTAGGCGGAGAGGATGCGGGGCGGCATCTTCGCGTAGAGAAGGATATGCTCGTTTGACGCGATACCTGCCGCCTCATGGGCGCGCGCCCAGAGAAGGCGGATCGCCCGGAACGACGCGATGGTGAGGAACAGGTCGGCGGACGCGCAAAGCTTGAAGCCGATGGCTCGCGACGCGTCTTCGCGCGACAGCCCAGCCGCTTCCAGCGCGCGCCAGTAGGCGACGGCGGCGGCGAGCGTAAGCGCGAGTTCGTCCACCGCGGAACCGCCCGCGCCATTCCACGCGCGGCTCGATGCGAGGAACGGCGTGACGAGGGGAAAGCGCTCGCGAATGGCAAGCGCCGCGTCGACTGTATCGGCGAGCGCGGCTTTCCGATCTGCCGGCACCTCGCCCGACATGGCGAAAACGGTGAGCGGATCGAAGCCTGCAGTGCCCACGATGGTCTTGTCCGCCTTTGCGAGGAGCAGAGCGGCGTCGGCGGGAGAACTGCCAGGCGCGAGGAATACCGGAACACCGGCACCTGCAACAGCCTTCAACTCGGCGGCCTTGCGAATCGCTGGGCCGTTGTTGAGGTCGAGGCTCAGCGCCGTCGCGCCGTTCGCCAGATCATCGGCCAACTGCCGCTCCGCGTCGGCGAGCGACGCGCCTGCTACGGGCTGCACGATGAGCCAGCCGCGCTGGCCATGCCGCGCGGGCGACGTCGCGGCGCCGGTATAAAGCGGCGACGTTGCGAAGCCTTCATAAAGCTGATTTTCGAGCACGCGGAAAGGTGCGCCCTTCAGCGCCTTGTCCACGATGGCGCGCCAGTCCGCTTCGGACGCTGGCGGAAATTCTTTGGCGAGTGCGAAATGTTCCATAGCGGCGCATGATAGTGATGCGTTCCGTCTCAGTCCACCGCCGCGGGATCGATTTTTGGCTTTTTTCGGGGCACGGCACCGCGCCTTAAGGCCGCGTTCGCTGCGGCGGCATTACGCGAAAAGGGCCTCGTCGCCGCTCGTGGAATGCGCGTTCGTGTACACTCGCTTCCACGCCGTTGTTGAAACATCGCCCACTTCCTTTATAACGCGTCGAAACCCGAGCGCCAGAAGTATGCCCAAACGCACAGATATAGACTCCATCCTCATCATTGGGGCTGGCCCGATTGTTATCGGCCAGGCCTGTGAATTCGACTATTCCGGCACGCAAGCCTGCAAGGCTTTGCGTCAGGAGGGATATCGAATCATCCTCGTGAATTCGAACCCCGCCACGATCATGACCGACCCTGATCTGGCGCACGCCACCTATATCGAGCCGATCACGCCCGACATGGTGACGAAGGTGATCGAGCGGGAACGCCGCGAACACCCGGACGAGCGCATGGCCTTGCTGCCCACGATGGGCGGCCAGACCGCGCTCAACACCGCGCTGAAGCTCGCGCGTGACGGCGTGCTCGATCGCTTCGGCATCGAGCTGATCGGCGCAAATGCCGACGCCATCGACAAGGCCGAGGATCGCCAGCTTTTCCGCGAGGCGATGAAGAAGATCGGCCTCGCGACGCCGAAATCGCGGCTTGCGCAAACCCTCCAGGAAGCTATCGACGCGCTCGAACACGTGCCGTTGCCCGCGATCATCCGCCCGTCCTTCACGCTTGGCGGCACCGGCGGCGGCATCGCGTACAACCGCGAGGAATATCTCCACATCTGCGAGCGCGGCCTCGAAGCCTCGCCCACGACGCAGATTCTCGTCGAGGAATCCGTCCTCGGCTGGAAGGAGTACGAGATGGAGGTTGTCCGCGATAGAAAGGACAACTGCATCATCATCTGCTCCATCGAGAACGTGGACCCGATGGGCGTGCATACGGGCGATTCGATCACGGTCGCGCCCGCGCTGACGCTGACCGACCGCGAATATCAGATCATGCGCAACGCCTCCATTGCGGTTCTGCGCGAGATTGGCGTCGAAACCGGCGGCTCGAACGTGCAGTTCGCCGTGAACCCGGAGGACGGCAAGCTCGTCGTCATCGAGATGAACCCGCGCGTGTCGCGGTCGTCGGCGCTTGCGTCCAAGGCGACGGGCTTCCCCATCGCCAAGGTGGCCGCGAAGCTCGCCGTCGGCTACACGCTCGACGAACTCGACAACGACATTACCAAGGGCGCGACCCCCGCCTCCTTCGAGCCGACCATCGATTACGTCGTCACGAAGATTCCCCGGTTTGCGTTCGAGAAGTTCCCCGGCGCACCGACGACGCTTACCACGTCCATGAAATCGGTCGGCGAGGCGATGGCCATCGGCCGCACCTTCCACGAAAGCCTGCAAAAGGCGCTTCGCTCCCTGGAAACGGGCCTCACCGGTCTTGACGATTACCTGCTCGAAGGGCTCGGCAAGGGCGACGACAAGAACGTCATCCGCGAGGCGCTCGGCACGCCGTCGCCCGACCGGCTCCTCAAGGTTGCGCAGGCACTGCGCATGGGCGTCGATCACGAGCAGATCCACGCACTGTGCCGGATCGATCCGTGGTTCATCGAACGGCTCCAGGAAATCGTGGACGTGGAGGCGAAGGTTCGCGAACACGGCCTGCCGCAAACCGAGCGCTCCTTCCGCGAATTGAAGGCCATGGGCTTCTCCGATGCACGGCTTGCCGCGCTCTCGGGTCTCACGGAAGCCGAGGTCGCGGAGAAGCGCTGCGCGCTGAAGGTGTTCCCCGTTTACAAGCGCATCGACACCTGCGCGGCGGAATTCCCCTCGCCGACACCGTACATGTACTCGACCTACGAGAGCCCGCTTGCAGGCCGCGAGATGTGCGAGGCCGCGCCGTCAGCCCGCGAGAAGATCATCATCCTCGGCAGCGGCCCGAACCGCATCGGGCAGGGCATCGAGTTCGACTATTGTTGTTGTCACGCGGCCTTCTCGCTGTCGAAGGCGGGCTACGAGACGATCATGGTCAACTGTAACCCGGAGACCGTCTCGACCGACTACGACACCTCAGACCGCCTCTATTTCGAGCCGCTGACACCGGAAGACGTGCTCGCGATCATCGAAAAGGAAGCCTCGAACGGCAAGCTCAAGGGCGTGATCGTGCAGTTCGGCGGCCAGACGCCGCTGAAGCTCGCGCAGACGCTCGCCGACCGCGGCGTGCCGATCCTCGGCACCTCGCCCGATGCCATCGACCTCGCCGAGGACCGCGACCGCTTCAAGGTGCTTATCGAGAAGCTCAACCTGCGCCAGCCGCAGAACGGCATCGCCTACTCCATCGAGCAGGCGCTTGCGGCAAGCGAGGCAATCGGCTTCCCCATCGTGGTGCGGCCGTCCTACGTGCTCGGCGGCCGGGCCATGGCCATCATCCCGAACCAGTCGTCGCTCAAGGACTATTTCGACACGACGCTCGCGGCCTTCGTGCCGCCGGACGTGCATCATCGCTTCGGGGGCAACCGCCACGCGGAAGTGAACGCCGTTCTCGCGAAGAACGCGCTCCTGCTCGATTCCTATGTGCGCGATGCGACCGAGGTCGACGTCGACGCCATCTCGGATGGTACGGATGTGTTCATCGCGGGCGTGATGGAGCATATCGAGGAAGCGGGCGTGCATTCGGGCGACAGCGCGTGCTCGCTCCCGCCGCATTCGCTCTGCGAGGCCACCTTGCGCGAGCTTGAGCGCCAGACCGCCGACATCGCCCGCGCGCTGAACGTGGTCGGGCTCATGAACATCCAGTACGCGGTGAAGGACGGCGACGTTTACGTGCTGGAGGTTAACCCGCGCGCGAGCCGCACCGTGCCGTTCGTCGCGAAGGTGATCGGTTATCCGGTCGCGGCCATCGCGGCGCGTGTCATGGCTGGCGAGAAGCTCGCCGACATGAACCTCAAGCACCGCGCCAACGTGCAGCATGTGGGCGTGAAGGAAGCCGTGTTCCCGTTCGAGCGGTTCCCGGAGATCGATCCTGTCCTTGGGCCGGAGATGCGCTCCACGGGCGAAGTGATGGGCATCGACAAGACCTACGCCGTCGCCTTCGCCAAGGCGCAGCTCGCGAGCGGCAGCCGCCTGCCGACCGCCGGAACGCTGTTCGTGTCGGTGAAGGAATCGGACAAGCATCGCATCGTTCAACCCGTCCGCGACCTCGTGGAAATGGGCTTCAAGGTGCTCGCCACGCGCGGTACGGCGCGGCACCTCGAAGCGCAAGGCATCCCCTGCACCCGCATCAACAAGGTGCTCGAAGGGCGGCCGAACATCGTGGACGCGATGAAGAACCGCGAAGTGGATCTCGTCTTCAACACGACGGAAGGAGCGAAGGCACTTGCCGACAGTTCCACGATCCGTCGTACCGCGTTGATGTACAAGATTCCTTACTACACGACGATCGCTGGCGCGCTCGCCGTGACAAAATCAGTTGCGGCAATGCGCGCTGGCATCCTTGAAGTTCAGCCTCTGCAGAAATATATCGCCTAAACTGTGTGTGCCGGTGCCGGAGGGCGGTCCGGCATGCGCTGTTTTTGTCGAATTCCACTTTCAGATGGATGAACGGTTCCGGGGGGACTTTCTCCGGACCTGGGGAGAATTGGGGATGAGCGAAAAAGTGCCGATGACTGCCCAGGGGCATGCAGCGCTTGAGGCCGAGCTTAGAATTTTGAGGAGCGTCGAGCGGCAGCGCATCATCAAGGCAATCGCAGAGGCGCGGTCGCATGGCGACCTGTCCGAAAATGCGGAATATCATGCCGCGAAGGAAGCGCAGGGCATGAACGAGGCGAAGGTCGCCGATCTTGAGGACAAGCTCAGCCGCGCCGAGGTGATCGACATCTCCAAGCTTTCCGGCGAGACCGTGAAGTTTGGCGCGACGGTGACGCTCGTCGACGAGGACACCGAGGAAGAGGTGAAATATCAGATCGTCGGCGATCTCGAAGCCGATGTCCGCAACGGGAAGGTTTCCATCGGTTCGCCGATCGCGCGCGCGCTCATCGGCAAGAAGGCGGGCGATTCGGTCGAGGTGAACACGCCACGCGGCGCGAAGTCTTACGAGATTTTGAAAGTCGCATTTCTCGGCTGAGCCGCAAGCTTCACCGGACACAAACGGAGATATCCTCCGCACCAGCAAAGCCGCCGTTTACGGCGGCTTTTTTATGCCCCCGCCAACGCTTTTTTGAGCGATTTGGTAGACTTTCACTCTAAAGCGGTTTTGTAGGACAAAGCGCCACCCAAATTACCGCTTTTAGGGAAATTTTCTTTCAGCGCGATGCACCGCGCAATTCGATCTTTATTTCGAGCGCAAGCGTCCGTCACCGACTTTTCCGTGTATGTTAACGCGCATATCTAGAGGCTTTGGGCAAACGCCTCAGCGGGAAAGCGCTTACGAGACTATGAACGCAGTCGTACGAGAATTGGATCGTTCTTCCGATCTAGCATATCTTGCGAAAACATTGAACGAGGCGCTGGCGGAGGCGGAAAACCTGTCCTCACGCCTGCAAGCAATAGAAAATACAATTGCCGGCCGCGTTCTCTTTTCGACAAGTCTCGGGTTGGAGGATCAGGTTCTCCTTCACGCCATCGCCAAGGCACAATCGCGGATCGAAGTCTTCACCCTCGACACCGGCAGGCAGTTTCCTGAGACCTACGACGTCCTTTCGCGCAGCGAGCGCGTTCTCGGCACGCGCATCCGCGTCGTCTTTCCAGATGCGGGCGACGTGGAGGAACTTGTCGCGCGGGACGGCATTTTCGGCTTTCGCTATTCGGTCGAGCAGCGCAAGGCGTGCTGCCATGCCCGCAAGGTTCTGCCCCTCCAGCGCGCGCTCGACGGCGCGGCCGGGTGGGTGACGGGCGTTCGCCGCGAGCAGTCCACGACGCGGGGCGAGACGCCTTTCGCGGCGTTCGATGCCCAGCAGAATCTCATCAAGCTCAACCCGATCGCGGATTGGACGCTCGAACAGGTGGAAGCCTACATCGCCGAGCACAACGTGCCCGTGAATGCTCTCCATGCGCACGGCTTCCCGTCCATCGGCTGTCAGCCCTGCACACGCGCCATCGAGCCGGGAGAAGACATCCGGGCAGGTCGCTGGTGGTGGGAAGACGAAAACCGCAAGGAATGCGGCCTGCATAACCGTCCCGGCGGTTCGAGAAATTTTTAATTCGCTTCGAGAGACCTTCCACCCCATGACCAAACCCCTATCCCATCTCGACCTGCTCGAAGCGGAAAGCATCGCGATTCTCCGCGAGTCCGCCGCGCAGTTCAAAAAGCTCGTCTTCCTTTATTCGGCGGGCAAGGACTCGACCGCGCTTCTTCACCTCGCGCGCAAGGCGTTCTGGCCGCAGAAGCCGCCCTTTCCGCTCCTCCATGTCGATACGACGTGGGAGTTCAAGGAAGTGATCGAGTTTCGCGACCGCACAGCCGAGCGCTTCGGCCTCGATCTTCTCGTGCACATCAACGAGGACGGCGTCGCCCGCAACATCAACCCGGTCGATTATTCGCCGTCTGTTTATACCGACGTGATGAAGACGGTGGCGCTCCGTCAGGCGCTCGACAAATACGGCTTCGACGCGGCCATCGGCGGCGCGCGCCGCGACGAGGAAGCCTCCCGCGCGAAGGAACGCGTGTTCTCGCTGCGCTCGGCCGGCTACCGCTGGGACCCGCGCAAGCAGCGCCCCGAGATGTGGAACATCCTCAACGGCCGCCTCGGGCAGGGCGAGACGATGCGCATTTTCCCGCTGTCGAACTGGACCGAAAAGGACGTATGGCGCTACGTCGCCCGCGAGAAGCTCGATGTCGTGCCGCTGTACTTCGCGAAGGAGCGCCCCGCGATTGAGCGCGACGGACAGGTTTTCGTCATCGGTGACGACCGTCCGTTCCTGAAGCCAGGCGAGACGCCGCGTCCGATCAAGGTCCGTTTCCGCACACTCGGTTGCTGGCCGGTCACTGCCGCCGACAAGTCCGACGCCTCGGATATCGACGCTGTGCTCAGCGAAACGCTGGCCGCGCGCAATTCCGAGCGGCAAGGCCGCCTCATCGACCACGACACAGTCGGCGCAATGGAGCGCAAGAAGGAAGAAGGATACTTCTGATGCGCTTTGACACATCCGATGCATTTGCAGGCGCCGAACCAGCGTCAGAAAACGAAGCCTACAGGAAGCCTCCCGTGACTGAGCGCAAGACTGCCCCGGAATTGAACGGCATCGTCCGCCTTCTCACCTGCGGTTCCGTGGATGACGGCAAGTCCACGCTTATCGGCCGCCTTTTGTGGGATGCCTCGCCGCTTTACGACGATCAACGCGAAAAGCTCCTCAAGGAGACGGCAAGCCTCCACGGCGCGAGCCGCCCCGACTTCAGCCGCCTCGTCGACGGCCTCGTCGCCGAGCAGGAGCAGGGCATCACCATCGACATCGCGTGGCACTATTTCGACACGCCGCATCGCCGCGTTGTCATCATCGACTCGCCCGGCCACGAGCAATATACGCGCAACATGGCGACGGGCGCGTCGCATGCCGACGTCGCGGTGCTGCTCGTCGACGCGCAGGCGGGCATCAAACGGCAGACGCGCCGCCATCTCGCGATCCTCGACCTCGCGGGCGTTCGCAAGGTCGTGCTCGCGGTCAACAAGATGGACCTGATCGGCTGGGACAAGGAGCGCTTCGACGCCATCGTCGACGACTTCGTAAGCTCCGTCGCGCGCTTCCCGAGGCTGTCGTGGATCGCGATCCCGGTTTCGGCGCTGAACGGTGACAACGTAGCGACGCGCTCGCAGGCCATGAGCTGGTACAAGGGCCCGACGTTCGTCGAACACCTCGAAACGGTCGGCTCCCGTGCGGACAACGCGCATGAGTCGTTCCGCATGCCGGTGCAAATCGTGCTGCGCGACGGCAAGGGCTTTCGCGGCTTTGGAGGCCGCATCACGGCGGGCACTATCAATGTCGGCGATGCCGTGTCCGACGCGCTTTCCGGCCGTTCGAGCACCATCGCCAGCATCCGCACGATGGACGGCGACCTCGAAGCGGCGCGCAGCGGTCAATCGGTGGTGATCGAGCTTGCCGATCATATCGATGTGAGCCGTGGCAGCGTGCTGACAACCGAAAAGGGCGAGGTGCGGACCGGGCGCAGGCTTGAAGCACGCATCGTCTGGCTTGCGAACGAGCCGTACTCCAACACGCAGGGCTATCTGCTGCGGACGGCCACGGACATGGTTCCGGTGGTCTCGTTGAAGATCCTTGGCCGCCTCGATCTCGACACGTTGGAACTGAACGCGGCCGCTACGCTTGAGCCGAACGGCATCGCGGAGGCGCGCATCGATCTCGCGCGGGCCATCGCCGCCGACCGCTTCACGGACCATCGCGGCACCGGCGCGTTCGTGCTGGTCGATGCGGTGACGGGCGCGGCTGTGGCGGGCGGCGTCATCCGCGAGGTGAGCGCGGGTGTTGCGGCCGACAAGGGCGCGTTCCTGCTGTCGAGCGAATTGTTGTGGCGCGGCCTGTGCTCCGACCTTGCCAATGCGGATGATACAGACGGCGAGTTCCGCCGCCGCGCGAACGAGGTTGCGATCATACTGCGCGCGGCCGGCGTCCCGGTGGAGTTTGCGGCTTAGGCAAGGGCCGCCTGTCATGGCTGAGAGAACGCAATCGAGCTTCTCGCCCGGGCTCCGAGCGAGAAGGACGCTTGTCTTCCTACAACGCTGCGCCGCAATCCGACGCGGCGCGACGTTGCAAGTTGCTGTTGTCTATCAAGTGGCCTGATCTAACGATTGTCCGCTTGCGAGCGAACGGCGGACAGCCCTAACGGGGAGATCCGATAGGGACCACCGGCCGAGGACCGTATCAGGCCGCGGCGACGCAGTTTATTGAAGACGGCGAGTGAGCAATCGACAAGACGATACCCGTCGCGGGTGATGCACTCGGCGAAGATTATGGATTTGCCGTTTCGGACATGACGAATATATCCGCCTTGTGCCAAGGCGTGCAGCGTCCGCTGCTCGTATTTCGAGATATTCATTGGGAGACTCGATGCAAAGACCGCAATAGCTCACCGTGCCACGACTGCAAAAGCAGCCTGACTTTTCAGCAAGCGCGTGGTGTTCGCTTCAGCGCGAACAGTCAGCGGTCTATGACAATCTCCAGCATCCAGCCTCCATCAGATCAGCCTGCGTTAAACCGCACTCGATTTTGACGCAGAGAAGCTAACCGACAACGAAAATCTCCAGCGTCGCGCCGCGTCTGAACGGTACGATGCTGTAGAAGCTTGAATGATTACTCCGAGATGCGTCGAAGTCAATTCGGTGCGGTGATTTGCTCCCTGCGTGGTGCATTGTCGTCACGCAAAGTGAATCCGCATGGTCAGCAGGTGCCATTCTTTTGGGAATGCATGCAGTTGGAAGTTGGATGCACAGGGCGAACGCGAGATCGCATACGCCGCCGCTTGCGCCTATTCGATCGCGGCGCCGGGCTCACTCTTCGCCGTCTTGATCGTGAAGGAGGTCTTCACGGAGCTCACATTCGGCGCGGCGGTCAGTTCCCGGATAATGAAGTTCTGGAAGGTCACGAGATCGGGCGCGACGCATTTCAGCAGGAAGTCGGTATCGCCCGAGAGCATGAACGCCTCCCGCACAATCTCCCATTGGCGAATGCGGGCCTCGAAGGCAGACAGATCGGCCTCGGACTGGCTTTCGAGCCGCACGAAAGCGAAGGCCGTCAGGTGAAAGCCGAGACGGGGGAGATTGAAAACGGCGTGATAACCGGCGATGATGCCCGAGCGTTCAAGCTCCCGCACGCGCCTGAGACACGGCGGTGCGGAAAGGCCGACACGCGCTGCCAGTTCGACATTGGTTATGCGACCGTCCCGCTGCAACTCGGCAAGGATCTTCCAATCGGTCGCATCGAGTTTTGTTGGAATGGTCGAGTCATCCAGTGTTCGCACCGACGCCATTGGGATTCCCTCGGGCTGTTGGCCAATCCCGCCCAGCAAGATATGTGGTGGCCGCTCTGTTGCAACGCAACAGTTCTTGATCGCGACGTTGGCGCAGCAGCGAAAAAAGTCAACAGCGGTTTCGATGTTGACACCCGCGACCACGGGCTTGACCGAATCGCCTTGGCAGCAGACGCACCAGCGCCTATTTTGCGATGCGAAATGCTAATTCAGAAGGGATGAGCTTGCAATGGCGGCACGTCATCACAGGGTTGTCATCGTCGGGTCGGGTCCTGCGGGATACACTGCGGCGATCTATGCGGCGCGTGCGATGCTGAAGCCGCTGCTGATCGAGGGCATGCAGCCCGGGGGCCAGCTCACCACGACCACCGAGGTGGAGAACTATCCGGGCTTCGCCGAGCCGATCCAGGGGCCGTGGCTCATGGAGCAGATGCGCGCGCAGGCGCTGCATGTCGGCGCGGAGATCGTTCAGGATCTGATTACGTCGGTCGACTTTTCGCGCCTGCCGCTCGTGCTCAACGGCGACAGCGGCACCGCCTATCGCGCCGAGTCCGTCATCATATCGACCGGCGCACAGGCCCGCTGGCTCGGCATCCCGAGCGAGCAGCATTATCGCGGCTACGGCGTGTCCGCCTGCGCGACGTGCGACGGCTTCTTCTATCGCGGCAAGGATGTGCTCGTGATCGGCGGCGGCAACACGGCGGTCGAGGAAGCGCTGTTCCTCACGAAATTCGCGAAGAGCGTCACCGTGGCCCATCGCCGCGATTCTTTCCGCGCCGAGAAGATTCTTCAGAACCGCTTGTTTTCGAACCCGAAAGTGAAGGTGCTCTGGAACACCGTTGTCGACGAGGTTGTGGGTAATGACAACCCCAAGGCGGTGACAGGCGCGCGGCTTCGCGATACGGTAACAGGCGAGGCAACGCTGTTGCCGATGGATGGAATATTCATCGCCATAGGCCATGCTCCTGCGACAGAAATATTCAAAGGACAGCTCGATACGACGTCCGGCGGGTATCTCGTCACGGCGGCGAAGTCGACCGCCACGAATGTTGCGGGCGTCTTTGCGGCGGGCGACGTGACGGACGACATCTACCGTCAGGCCGTTACCGCAGCGGGGATGGGATGCATGGCGGCGCTCGACGCAGAGCGTTACCTCGCGAGTTTGGAAACACTGGCGCAAGCGGCAGAGTAACGCCGACATCGCGCATAAAAAGGCCCGGCACTCCGCATGGATTGGGACAAGCTCAGGATTTTTCATGCCGCTGCGGAGGCTGGCAGCTTCACGCATGCGGGCGAAACGCTGGCGATCAGCCAGTCGGCCGTGAGCCGGCATATCGCATCGCTCGAACGCGATCTCAACGTGCCGCTGTTCCACCGCCATGCGCGCGGGCTGGTCCTCACCGAACAGGGCGAGTTGCTCTATCGGACGGCGCAGGAAGTTTTCTCGAAACTCGCCACGACGCAGATTCTCCTCGCGGACAGCAGGGGCAAGCCCAACGGCCAGTTGAAGGTGACGACCACCATGGCGCTCGGCACGGGCTGGCTCACCCCGCGCCTCAACGAGTTCATGAAGCTCTATCCCGACATCCAGCTTCAGCTCATCCTTGACGACGAGACGCTGAACCTCACCATGCGCGAGGCCGATGTCGCCATCTGGTTCGGGCCGCCGTCGCAGCAGGATTTCGTCCGGCGCAAGCTGTTCACCGTGCATTTCCACGTCTACGCCTCGGTCGACTATGTGAAAAGGAACGGACGGCCGCGCAATCTGGAAGACCTGGACCGCCACCGCATCCTGACCTATGGCGGCGTGTTGCCCAGCCCCTTCAAGGAGATGAACTGGCTGGAAACTGCGGGCCGCGATGGCCGCGACCTGCGCGATCCGTCCGTGCGCATCAACAGCCTTCTCGCGCTGCGCGAAGCCGTGCTGCAAGGCGTCGGCATCGCGGTGTTGCCGGACTATCTCGCGAAAGATCATCCTCGGCTCGTCAACGTGCTCGAAGAGGCCGAGATGCCCATCTTCGACACCTACTTCGTTTATCCCGCCGACCTCAAGGACACGAAGCGCGTCAACGCCTTCCGCGACTTCCTCGTCGAGAAGTCTCGCGAGTGGTCGTTCTAGCGCAGACACGTCGCCATCAAACGGGGCCCGCGCGGGTGTGAGGTGAAAACCTCAACCGCTCGCCCGCCCTTGTCGGCACAACTGAGGCTTTCCCGCAACAGATGTGGTCGATTAGACTGCACTCCACGAACGGCGCCTTGCACGGTCTTCGCTCCACCGGCCGCGATCCTTTACACTTTGTTAGTAGCGTTGATTCGCGTCGCTTCCCGCGATGCGAGCGATGGCAGTCCTGCGTAGAGCAATTTTCGAAACCCGAAGGAACGTTTCCTCGGGGTGGGTCAGGCTGTACGAGGCGAGCCATGAAGCTTTTTCATATCATTGCAGGCGCTCAGAATTCGCGGGCGTTCAGCAATATGGGGCAGGTGTTCGGCTTCAGCGACGAGATCATGGCGCAAACCGTGCGCTACTTCATTCCACCGATCTCGAAGGCCATCGAGAAGCAGGCACAGACGCCGGGCGGGTTGATTTCGATCCTCGAGTTGCTCGGCTCGCGCCGCTACGACCGCTTCCTTGACGATCCGCGCATTTTCGGACATCCGCAGGTTTCGAAGGAAGGCCAGCGCGTCCTCGACTTCCTTTTCGAACGCGAGGCGCGCCTTCAGAAGATCGTCGAAAATCGCGCGCGCGTGCTGCCGGTCGATGCCGCGACGCTGCGGCGCCTGTTTCCGGTCATCGCCGTCATGGTGATGGGTGCGGTGGAGGTTCGCACGCGGCGGCCGCTGGGCGTCATCTTGCATCGCGTCGCGAAGGGCGAAACCGACGACCGCGCCGTCGCCAATCCGTTCATGGCGCTCGCGCAGCATCTCCGCAAACAGGAGAAGCAGGAGCGCGACGGTCGCAGGCGGCGGCTTTTCTCGTTCTTCGGCGTGACGCAACCCGCCCAACAGCCGGCGAAAGCTCCGGCAGGCGCGACGCGCGGGTTGTTCGAGTCGGCGTAAGCACTTGAGCCTTTCGGCTGTTTCTGCGCCAACATCGAAAACGTTCAGGTTTCAGCTTGATCTGGCTCGAAGCCTGCGGTCCCGTGCCTAAAGCGTAAAGCTCATGCCATCGGCGGCGATTTCCCAGCCCGCTTCGCGCACCGTCATCGCGGCGGCGCTGTTGGGGTCGAGGATGGGGTTCGTGGTGTTGATGTGAATGTAGATCTTGCGCTGGATCTTCGCGGGGGCGAACGCGTTGAGTGAGCCGCCCGGCCCCATGATGGGCGCATGCCCCATGCGACGGCCCGTCTTCTCCCCAACATCCGCATCGCGGAGTTCGCCGTCGTTGTAAACGGTGCCGTCGAAGAAAAGACAGGCCGCGCCATCAACACGGTCCAGCAGGTCCTTGTTGATGGACGCGCAACCCGGAATATAAAAAAGCGTTCCTCCTTCGCGGTCTGAAATGCGAAGGCCTATGGTTTCACCCGACATCACGCCCGTTTCGGGAGCCTCGTCCGGCCGCTCGCGGTAGAGCGGGATCTTGCCGGGCACGGCGAAAGGCTCGAACGTCAGCCCGTCGAGCGGCGTCACCTTTTCGCCCGGCACAACGGCGATACGCTCCACGAGATCCAGCGCCAACACGTCGAAAATGCGGTCATCGCCGATGGTCGCGAGCACCGCTTCCGACGCATACAGCCGCAGCCGCTGGCGTTCCCGCAAAGTGAGCAGCCCGGCGATGGCATCGACATCGGCATTAGTGAGGAAAAGCGCCTCAATGGGTGAATTGCGAGCCGAGCCCCGGCGACGGGGCCACAATTCGCGGTTATCGAGGATTTGCGTGCGCAGGTCGGGAGACGTGTTCACAATGACGAAGCGTTCACCGTCCGGCGAAACGGCGAGGCTCGACTGAGTTCGCCGAAGCGCCGGATCGTCCCATGCGAGGCGGGAAACGCGGGCGTTGCAGTTCCACTGTGGGAAGCCGCCGCCAGCCGCCGATCCGAGCACCTTGACGAACACGCCCGGCCTACTTCGGGCAGGCGCGCTTCGCAGCGACGTCCAGCGTCGAGGGAAGATATCGCGTCACTTCGAAACCGGCCTCGACTGCGGTGACGACTGGTTTTGACCAGACCTTCATGTGTCCTCCATCGGTAGGCCCATCAGGGCATGAGTCGCTGTTTACAGTCGACAGGCGGAGAACACGCGAAAGCCCTGAAAGGCACATGTACACAACTTGACAGCTTGCGCGCGCGCCCAAGCTGCGGCGTCGTCGAAAAAAAGAGCGCCGCTGGTGGCGGCGCTCCCGATTGGCGTGCGGATGCGGAGGCGTTCAGCCCTTGCGAGCATATTCCTCGCGGGCGATCCACTTTTCGAGTTGCGCGACGTGCTCGGCCTCTTCCTTCACGAATTCCTTCGCTTCGGCGACGATAGCCGGGTCTTTCGACACGTGCGCCACCGCGTAATAGAACTCGTAGCCGCGCTTCTCGCCCTGAAGGGCCGCCTTCAGCGCGTCGAGACGCGAAAGCGTCGGATCGCCAGCCCAAAGCGCGGTGCGCTCCGGCGTCACATAGTCCGGCCAGACGTAGTCCGCGGGGATATGCAGGCTCGGGTCGATGGTGCCCGCGCGCTTTTGCGCTTCGGCCAGATGCAGGCGCGAGAATTCGGCCAGCTTGGCGAAGAGTTCGGCGACTTCGGTGTTTCCGACATCCGTCATGGACTTCGACAGCTGGTCGTAATGAATGGCCGCGTCTTCCTCGACCTTCACCGCGTAGCCGAAGAATTCATCGAGGCTGCGGATCTCGGTGCCGCCCTTGTAGACGCGCGCCGCCTTTGTGACAGCCGGGCCTTTAGCCGGGATGGTTTCGTCGCCAACGAACGACACGATGATGTCCTCGTCGCGCACGATGTACTGGCATGCCAGGCGGAAGCGCGGCGCCACGTCGCTGGTCTCGGCGTTCTTGATTTCCTCGGCCGTGATCTTGCCGAGCTGACGGAGCTGCTCCTTCTCCTTCTCGGTGAGCGAGATGGCGTGGGTGCGTTGCGCGTCGAGCTGCTTTACCTCGATGAGGCACGAGCCGCATTCGCCGTCCTGGCAGTCGAACGGGATGGGGATCTTGTGCTCCTTGGCAACGGCGAGAATGGTCCCCCGGTCGCCCGCTACAGCGTAGACGGTGACGTCTTTCGCCAGGCTCGGGGAAGAAAATGTAATGTTCGCCATGGTATCTCCTTTTTCGCGCCGGAGCACGAGACTGCTGTTCGTTGCCGGATTGCCCGACCTTGCGAGGTCTGAAATTACACTAAGTGTAAATTTACCGAAACCGTGGCGTTTGTCGCGCGGACATTTTTTTGCTGCCGCCAACATTATGCTTATCTTCTGCTCAACTTGCTGAAAAAGGGGGCAATTCAGATCGGCGAGAAAATGGCGACGTTGCAAAAACTCTTTTCACGAGGGCAAAGCGCGCATACATTCCGCGCACCTCTAAAAAGGATGAAATTATGAGCTATAACGTCGCCGTCGTCGGCGCCACGGGCAATGTGGGCCGCGAAATGATGAACATCCTCGACGAGCGCGAATTCCCCGTCAAAGAGGTTTTCGCGATTGCGTCGCGCCGCTCGGTCGGCATGGAAGTTTCGTTCGGCGACAAGACGCTCAAATGCCAGGATCTGGCGACGTTCGACTTCTCGCGCTGCGATTTCGCGCTTTTGTCCGCAGGCGGCGATGTCTCGAAGGAGTGGGCGCCGAAGATCGCGCGCACCGGCTGCGTCGTCATCGATAATTCAAGCGCGTGGCGTTACGACATGGACGTGCCGCTGATCGTGCCCGAGGTAAACGCCGACGCGGTCGCGGGCTTCCGCAAGAAGAACATCATCGCGAACCCGAACTGTTCGACCGCGCAGCTCGTCGTGGCGCTGAAGCCGCTGCACGATGCCGCCAAGATCAAGCGCGTCGTGGTTGACACCTACCAATCCGTGTCCGGCGCGGGCAAGGAAGCGATGGACGAGCTGTGGAACCAGACGAAGGGCATCTACGTCACCGACGCGCCCACGCCCGAGGTCTTCACCAAGCAGATCGCGTTCAACGTGATCCCGCATATCGACGTTTTCCTTGATGACGGCTTCACCAAGGAAGAGTGGAAGATGGTCGTCGAGACGAAGAAGATCCTCGATCCGAAGATCAAACTCGTCGCCACTTGCGTGCGCGTGCCGGTGTTCGTCGGCCACTCCGAGGCGGTGAATATCGAGTTCGAGAACCCGATCTCGGCGCAGGAGGCGCGGAACATCCTTCGTGAAGCGCCGGGCGTGCTCGTCATCGACAAGCGCGAGGACGGCGGCTACATCACGCCGGTCGAATGCGTGGGCGACTTCGCCACCTATGTCAGCCGTATCCGCGAAGATCCGACGGTGGAAAACGGCCTTTCGCTGTGGGTTGTGTCGGACAATCTCCGCAAGGGCGCGGCGCTCAACACAGTGCAGATCGCGGAGCTGCTCATCAATCGCGGGCTTATCGAGAAGCGGGCGTAAGTTCGTTCCCGATACCGATTACGGCCGGGTTTCGCCCGGCCGTTTTCATGCGCGCTCGCGATCCGCGTCGGCGACGGAGCAAGCGCTTAACGCTTTATTAAAATCGGCGAAGCTTTGCCTTGCAAATGTCCGGAATGACCGGCTAGACAGGCGGAACGGCAGCGAAAGCGCAGCCGGCATCCGCTCTGGATCAACGCCACTCGTCACGCTTGAAGGTCACCCATGGCGACACCGTTTGCCCCGACTTATTCGCCCGTCACGCCGAGCCGCAGCGTGCACTCCACCGGCGATTCCAATATTTCGAACGATCTCACGATCATCGGCGACGTGACTTCCACGGGCAGCGTAACGCTCGACGGCGTCATCGAGGGCAACATCTATTGCACCTCGCTCATCGTGACGGCGAACGGCCGCGTGAATGGCGGCATCATCGCCAATCAGGAAGTCACCGTGCAGGGCAAGGTGAACGGCACCATTCGCGGCCGTCGCGTGATGTTGCAGTCCTCCGCGAAGGTCGAAGGCGACATCTTCCATCAGGGCATCGGCATCGAAATGGGCACGCGCTACGACGGCACGCTGCGCTGGACCGAGGACGAACGCTCTTTCGACGAGCCTATCGCTCCGGCGAAGACGCAGGGCGAGGCCGTGCTCGATCTGAACGCCTCGAACAGCGACGTCTTTGCCTCCAGCAACGACGGCGGTTATTGATCTTAGGCCGCGCTTCACGCGCCGGGCACGAGCCACGCCGTGTGCGTCTCGTGCAGGCGCATCGCGTCGGCGAATGCCGGTAGGGCGGCCTCAACGGCTTCCGGCACGCTGTAGGGCGCATTGAACAGGATCAGCCCGCAGCCATTGAGGCTTAGCGCGCGGCCACGCGGATAGATCAGCGTTTCGACGCACCAGGTACGCGGCAGGCCGCGCGCCGCCGCTTCCGCCTTGAGCGCGCCGAGTGGCGAAACCGCCTTGATCGGGTACCAGAGCAGGAAAACGCCGGTCGCCCAGCGCTTCTTCCATTCGCGCATCTGCCTGATGAGCGTTTCGAACTCGTCCTTCTCCTCGAAGGGCGGGTCGATCAGCACGAGACCGCGCCGCTCCTTCGGCGGGATCGTCGCGCGGATACACTCATAGGCATCGGTGCCGGTTACGCGCACACCCGGAAATTCGGCCAGCGTGCCACGCAGCGCGCCGCGGGTGGACTCGTGCAGTTCGTTCGCGATCAGCCTGTCCTGCGGACGAAGCCGCCGCGCGAGCAGGAGCGGCGAGCCGGGATAGAAACCATCCGCGACATCTTCGCGCACGAGCCGCAGATAGGGCTCCAGCGCCTCCGCCGCGCCATCCGCCGCACCGCCAGTAGCGGCTTGCATGACCGCTCCGACGCCGCGCGCCCACTCGCCCGTTTTCTCCGCCTCTTCCGAGCGAAGATCGTAAAGCCCCGCGCCGCCATGCGCATCGATCAGACAGAGCGGGCTTTCCTTCCGCAAAAGGTAGTCGACGCAGAAGGCGAGCACGGCGTGCTTGATCACATCCGCGAAGTTTCCGGCATGAAAGACGTGGCGATAATTCATGAATGTCGGGCTGTTGCTGTTGGCGTTTCGCGCGTCGTCGGTCCGACGTGTCGAAAGCCGATGGATCGGTCGATTTGTTCAGTTTCACGCAAGCCTACCGAAACGGCGCACGATCTAAAACGGGATGGTGCCTGCTAATGCGACAGGCGTCCAGAGGGGGCGCTGCCTCTCGGACCGAGGAACCCACCTCCCAGCTTTTGTCAGACCGATCGAGCAAGCGTGCATCCGTCCCGAACCGAAGGAGTTGCCCATGGCTTCCCCCAGCATTCCAGACCGCTCTGGCCCCGACCGCTCGCAGGGGTTCGACCCGAAGAAATTCGAAGCCGTCGAGAAAGAGCTGGAGGCCGTTGTGCAAAAAGGCCTCCGTGAACACTGGAAGTGGTTCACGGCGGAAGGCGTCCTGCTCGTGCTGCTCGGCGCGGCAGCCATTGCCGTGCCGGTGCTCGCTTCCATCGCGGTGGCGGCTTTTGTCGGCTGGCTCCTGTTCTTCGCGGGCGTCTTCTCGGCCATCTCGACCATCCGCTCGCCGCGCGCGCCGGGTTATGTATGGCACATCTTGCTTTCGGCGCTGATGGCGATTCTCGGCCTTGTGCTCGCGCTGTTTCCTGTTCAGGGCTCGCTTTCGCTCACGCTTGTGATGACGGCTTACTTCATCGCACACGGAATCGGAACGATCGCTTTCGCCTTCTCGATCAAGCCTGATACGGGGCGGTGGATCCTTCTGCTGTTCGTCGCGCTGGTGGATTTCGTGATCGCCGCGCTCGTGATCGCCGGCTGGCCTTCGACCGGCCTGTGGGTGCTCGGCCTGTTCGTCGGCATCGAACTGCTGCTGACCGGCTTCGGCCTGATCTTCGCGGCGCTCGGCGCGCGCGAACGCGGGGCGGATGAGACGCTCCCCGATGCTGGCGCGCATCGGCCTGTGTAAGATTTGAAGCGTCGCTTGAAACGGGTGGGCACGTCGGAAACGACTGCCCACCCGTTCCTTGTCATGAGCTATTTGTTCAGCACGCGCCCGGCGACGGCGTCGAGCTTCGTAAGCAGCGCCGGATCGCGCGCATCCCGCGACGTGACGATGGCATGTTCAAGCGCTCGGTCGGAGCCGACGGGGCAAGGCACATGCTCGCGCGGGAAGTCGGCGGCGATGCGCGCCACCAGACGGCTCGCCTTCTCGGAATTGTCCTTCATGATGCGGATGATCGCCGTCATGTCGACGTCTTCGTGCTCTTCGTGCCAGCAGTCGAAGTCCGTCACCATGGCGATGGTGGCGTAGCAAAGCTCGGCTTCGCGGGCGAGCTTCGCCTCAGGCATGTTCGTCATGCCGATGACGCTGCATCCCCAGGCCTTGTACATGTAGGACTCGGCGCGCGTCGAAAACTGCGGACCTTCCATCACGAGATAGGTGCCGCCGCGCGTATGAGCGATGCCTTCGGCCTTCGCCGCCGCCTCGATCTGGTCGGCGAGGCGTGGGCTTACGGGGTCGGCCATCGGCACATGCGCGACGCAGCCTTCACCGAAGAACGACTTTTCGCGCGCGAAAGTGCGGTCGATGAACTGGTCCACCAGCACGAAATGTCCGGGCGGCAGCTCTTCCTTGAACGAACCGCAGGCCGAAACGGAAATCAGGTCGGTCACGCCGATGCGCTTCAGAACGTCGATGTTCGCGCGGTAGTTGATGGACGACGGCGACTGAACGTGGCCCTCGCCGTGACGCGGCAGAAACGCGACGGAAAGGCCGCTGATCTCGCCGAGATGCACGTCGGAGGACGGCTCGCCCCACGGTGAAGGCACCTTCACCTCGCGTTTGTTTTCCAGTCCCGGCAGATCGTACAGCCCCGATCCGCCGATAATGCCAAGAAACGACTTCGTCATGTCCCGCTCCAGCAGCGCCAAATTGAATTGGCGCATCTTCAAAGCTGAAGTCAGGATGTCAAGCCATTAGCTCGATATAATAAAGGGCGAAAACCCAGCGCGCCTCTTCCTCCTCCGTCCTTTTCATGCCCGCCGGAAGTTCGCGCACGAGATAGATCGGGCCGAAACCACCGAGGTCGAAGGCATTGCCGTCCGATTCGAGCGCGAGGACCCAGCGCTGCGAATAGACCGTTTCGAGCGAGAGTTCGGCCGCGAAACCGTCGAGCGCGGAGAGGCGCGCCGTCTTCGCCTCGGCAAGCGGCAAGGCGGTTGCCAGCACCTCGTGAAGCAGCGGCCCCTTGTAGACGTGGGCGATGCCCGCTTCATCGAGGCCTGTCACAATGGTTTGCGAAAACTGGAGGAGATCGCCGTAGGAAAAGGCGCGCGCCTCCTTGAAGTCGATGTTGTTGCTGTAAAACAGGCGGTCGCGCTTCTGCTCCAAAGGCGGGCGGTTCGGCGCACCGACGAGGCCGCCCACCGTAAGCACCACCAGTCCGGCGGGCGCGGCAGGTGCGGCAACGGCGCTTCCGCTCTGTGTGGCGAGGGCGGCCGCGCCGCCCGCGAGTGCGGCCATGGTGCCCCGCCGGGTAAAATTCCTTGCGAACATGCGTGTTCTCCTGTGCATCCGGGGTTGCGCCACCAACGCCGCGCGCCTAAACCGCTTCGCGGTGGGACAAGCGGGGCCACAAGGTGGATATTTATCTTCAAGCGGCAGTTCTAGGCGTCATAGAGGGGCTGACCGAGTTTTTGCCCGTCTCCTCAACAGGTCATTTGATCGTCTTCGGGGAACTTCTTGGGTTCAAGGGGCCCCCCGGCAAGACGTTCGAGGTGATGATCCAGCTCGGCGCCATCGTCGCGCTGATCTTTCTCTACTTCCGAAAGCTTTTCGGCACCTTGTTCGGCCTCCCGACAGACCCGGCGGCGCGACGATTCGCGCTGTCGATTCTCGTCGCGTTCCTGCCCGCGCTCGTGCTGGGCGCGACGCTCCACGGCTTCATCAAGTCCGTGCTCTTCTCGCCGGTCGTTGTGGCGGTCGCCCTTATCGTCGGCGGGATCGTGATCCTCATCGCCGAGGAAACGCAAAAGCGCGTGCTCTACACGCACGCGGACAATGTGCCGCTCAAGACGAGTTTCCTCGTCGGCTGCGGTCAGGCGCTGGCGCTCGTTCCTGGCGTATCCCGCTCGGGCGCGACCATAATAGCAGGGCTACTTCTCGGGCTTGAGCGGCGCGCGGCGGCGGAGTTCTCGTTCTTCCTGTCGATCCCGACCATGACCGGCGCCTTCGCCTACGACGCCATCAAGAACCGGCACGAGCTTTCGTCCGGCGACGCGGGCGTGATCGCCGTTGGCTTTTTCGCCGCCTTCATCGCCGCCATGCTGGTCGTCAAGCCGTTCCTCGCCATCGTGACGCGCATCGGCTTCGCGCCCTTTGCGTATTACCGCATCGCGTTCGGCACCTTCATTCTCGCGGTGATCTACGTTTTCAACGCGTGGCCTTCAAACGGCGCAGGGTAAAACAGGCGTAAACCGCGCTCGTAAAAAAAACGTGACGCCTCAAGGCAAAGCTTCCAAAGCGAGGCAATGCCACCTATGTAACACTGTTGCATGACACTCGACAGAACCAGAGCCCGCGCTCGCAGGCATCGTTCAGCCACCGGCCCGGTTCGGCAGCGGGGCTGCGGCGCCCGATTCGGAACGCTTGCGCTTTTGGGTCGGAAGGGCGACCTTTACTTACGGGGCACGCCAATCGAAATCGTGCAGACGAGCCTTGCGTGCGGAATCCGACGCAGGGTTCCCATTCACCATCATACGCCTCCGCACTTCGTGTGCGGCTTGGTTTGCTTCCGTTCGGAATGCGCGGACAGTGCGTCCGCGAATTCGACGGCTTGAACAGGATAGGCCATGGAAAGCGCTAATGCCTCTTCTCCTTTCGGCGACGCCCGGCAGATCGCGGTTGAACGCGCGATAGCGGAATTTCGCGCGGCGCGCCCGGTGGCGATCCGGTCGGGAAGTACTGCTCTCATCGCGTTTCCGGTCGATGGCGCGACCGAGGCCGCGATGGCCTTTTTGCAGCGCGGCGACGGCAAGCCGCGCGTAATCGTGCCGGGCGAAAAGATTCTAGCGGCGGGCAAATGGATCAGGCCGGTTGCGGCGCTCACGCTGGAGCCTTTCACGATGGAGGCGCTCGACGCGTATTTCGGCCGTGACGAGCGTGTGACAGCGGCCGCGAATGAAAGTTTTCGCGCGGCCGACCGCGCCGAGGTGGCCGGGCTTGCGCTTTCGAACCTTGCGCTTCTGCTGCCCGCTGTGCTCGTTGCGGACGCGGGGGCGAGCGCGCGGGACGCCCTGCCGCTCCTGACCGTCGACGCCGAGGATGTTTTCGGCTTTCGCGACCGCGAGGCCAAGGCGCTCAAGATCGTATCGCGCGCCCTCGTGCCCCTCGAAGGTGCCGGAAGCTGCGAGTTCGTCGTGTTTCGCGGCGGCGACGGCTTCCGCGATCAGATTGCGATCCTCGTGGGCAATCCGACGCCGGGCAAGCCGGTGTCCGCGCGCATCCACTCCGCCTGCCTCACCGGCGACCTGTTCGGCAGCCTCAAATGCGACTGCGGCGAGCAGCTTCGCGGCACGGTGCGGGCCATGGCCGAAGAGGGTGGCGGCGCGGTGCTCTACCTCGATCAGGAAGGGCGCGGCAACGGCATCGCTAACAAGATCCGCGCTTACCGGCTTCAGGATCAGGGCTTCGACACCTATGACGCCGACGAGCTTCTGGGCTTCGGGCAGGATCAGCGCCGTTTCGATTTCGCGGCGGACATGCTGAGGCTGCTGGGCTTCACGTCCGTGCGGCTGATGACGAATAACCCGCTCAAGATCAAGGCACTGCGCGATGGCGGGCTCAATGTCCTGTCCACGCACCGTGTCTTGACGCGGCCGACGGCGCAAAATGTGAAATATCTCGCGGCAAAGCGCGACAAGGCAGGCCATCTCCTCGGCGACGCCGGGCTCGACACCTTCGATAGCGGCGAGCATCCGCTGTCGCCCGCGCGGCATCCCTAGATCGGCCTGCGTTAATCGGCTCGACGCAAAGTTGCGGCGACAACGTAAAGTCGATGTGTCTTGCAAAGGGAAGCGCCCGGATCAGCGCGCTTTGCGCACTGGCAACGAATCGCGACCGCGCAGGCTTCGCTCGCCCGTCGCACGCTCTGATTGCGTCGATTAACAGAAAGCTGTGGCCAAGCGACTGGTCCAGCGCGATCTCAGCTTGAAGTTGTGTGAAGCTTAAAATAAAGTTGGCCGGACCCGGGTGGGGCAGGGGTCCGGCCTTCTGGGCACTTGAGAGGGAAATGATCTAAGCTATCCTTGGGCATGGATAGACAAGGATCACTAACGAAACACGAGAGCATGCTCTCCAATGAGTTGAGCTATCGATCTTGTTAACCGGCTGAGCTACAAGTTCGCGTTACTCTCTTGCCTCGTTAGAAACACAACTATAGCGAGCGACGCCTCGACGCAACTACTTTTACGCGTCCTTTTGGTGGATTCGCCTAAAAGTTGTAGAATGGACACATAGTGAGGGGTTGATGGCGGATGTTGCGCTGATCACCGGAGGGGCCGTGCGCATCGGAAGGGCGATCGCACTACACCTTGCATCTCGCAGATTTTGCGTTGCTATTCAATATCATAAGTCAAAGCCGGATGCGGATGACACGGTGGCCGCGATCACGGCGGCCGGCGGCAAGGCGGTGGCGTTTCAGGCGGAGCTGGAATCTCTCGCAGACGTTGCACAGCTTATCCACAGAAGCGCGGCGCTCGGCCCCGTTACGTGCCTCGTCAACAACGCCTCGGCCTTCGCCGACGACAGTTTGACCGCTCTGACGCCCGAAAGTTGGCGGCGTCACATGGCAGTCAACCTGGAAGCGCCGATCTTTCTCGCGCAGGCTTTCGCCGCGCAGCTTCCGGCGGGAATGGCTGGCGCTATCATCAACATCCTCGATCAGCGCGTGTTGCGGCCAAACCCGCAGTTCTTCTCCTATACCGTCAGCAAGGCCGCGCTCCACGCCGCCACAAAAACCATGGCGCAGGCGCTCGCGCCGCGCATCCGCGTCAACGCCGTCGCGCCGGGGCCGACGCTGAAGAGCATCCACCAGAGCGAGGACGAGTTCGCCCGCGAAGAGGCCGCGATGCCGCTTGGCCGTGGCGCGAGACCGGACGAGATCGCGCGCGCGGTCGGGTTCATCCTCGACCAGCCGTCCATCACCGGCCAGACCATCGCCGTCGACGGCGGTCAGCATCTGATGTGGCAAACGCTGGACATCCGCGTTACATAACGGGCATGCCCGACATTGAGGACACAATCGAAGTCGAGTCAGACCTCGCGCCCGAAGACGCCGCGAGCGCGCCCGACACAGGCCCGCAGGTCATCCACCGCTACGTGAAGAATCTCGGCCCCGGCCCCGGGGTCTACCGCATGGTGGATCTCGCGGGCGAGGTGATCTATGTCGGCAAGGCGCGGAACCTCAAGAACCGCGTGCAGAATTACACGCGCATGGGCGGTCACACGAACCGCATCGCCGCGATGATTCGCGCGACGGCGACGATGGAGTTCGTCAACACGCGGACCGAAGCGGAGGCGCTGCTTCTCGAAGCGAATCTCATCAAGCGCTTCAAGCCGCGCTACAATGTGTCGTTCCGCGACGACAAGTCGTTCCCCTACATCGTCATCCGGCGCGATCAGGAAGCGGCGCAGATCGCCAAGCATCGCGGCGCGCGCACCGTCAAGGGCGACTATTTCGGCCCGTTCGCCAGCGCGGGCGCGGTGAACCGCACGATCAACACGCTTCAGCGCGCGTTCCTGCTGCGCACCTGCGCCGACAGCGTCTATGACAGCCGCACGCGGCCCTGCCTCCTGTTCCAGATCAAGCGCTGCGCCGGGCCATGCACGCGCGAAATCCCGCTCGACGACTATGCGAAGCTGGTGGACGAGGCGACGGCGTTCCTGTCCGGCAAGACGGATGCCGTGCAGCGCAAGCTCAACACGTTGATGGAGGAGGCGGCCGAAGCGCTGGAGTTCGAGCGCGCCGCGAAATACCGCAACCGGCTTTGGGCGCTGGCGCATGTGCAGGCGCATCAGGGCATCAACCCGAAGGGCGTCGATGAAGCGGACGTTTTCGCCATCGCGCAGCAGGGCGGCCAGAGCTGCATTGAGGTTTTTTTCTTCCGCAGCGGCCAGAATTGGGGCAACCGCGCGTATTTTCCGCGCGCGGACAAAAGCCTTTCGCCCGCCGAGGTGCTCGGCTCGTTCATCTCGCAATTTTACGACGACAAGCTCGTGCCGCGCTGCGTGTTCCTCTCCGAGGAGGTGCCGGAGCAGTCGCTCATCTCGGAGGCGCTATCCACGAAGCTCGGCCGCAAGGTCGATGTGGTGACGCCGAGGCGGGGCGAGAAGCGCGAGCTTGTCGACTATGCGCATCAGAACGCGCGCGAGGCCCTCGGCCGCAAGCTCGCGGAGACGACGAGCAATGCGCGGCTGCTCGCGGGCGTTGCGCAGGTTTTCGGCCTCGAACGGGTGCCGCGTCGCATCGAGGTTTACGACAACTCGCACATCATGGGCACGAACGCAGTCGGCGGCATGATCGTGGCGGGGCCGGAAGGTTTCGCGAAGAGCCACTACCGCAAGTTCAACATACGCGCCGCCGACCTTACACCCGGCGACGATTTCGGCATGATGCGCGAGGTGCTAACGCGTCGGTTCAAGCGCCTTCTGAAAGAGCACGGCCTGCCGGCGGGTGAAAGCGCGGTGAGCGATGCCGCGCCGGAGGCGGTCGCGGCGGCTGAGACAGTGGCGGCTGAGACCTCGTCGCTCTCTCCGCCCGTGGAAGAGGAATACACCGAGGAGGAAAACGGCGATGCGGCTGCGCAAGGCGGCGATCTTGGCGCGTGGCCGGATCTCCTGCTGATCGATGGCGGCGCGGGCCAGCTTTCCGCCGCGCGCGAGGTGCTGGCCGAACTCGGGCTGCATGGCCTCGCCATCGCGGGCATCGCCAAGGGGCCGGACCGGAACGCCGGCCGCGAGCGCTTCTTCATGCCGGACAAGCCGCCGTTCTCGCTTCCGCTCAACGATCCGGTGCTCTACTTCGTGCAGCGACTTCGCGACGAGGCGCACCGCTTCGCCATTGGCTCGCATCGCGCGAAGCGGAAGAAGGCCATGACGGAGAACGAACTCGACGGCATTCCCGGCATCGGGCCGACGCGAAAGCGCGCGCTACTGAAACATTTCGGCTCCGCGAAGGCCGTCAGCCGCGCCGGATTATCCGACCTCCGGGCGGTCGACGGGATCAGCGCCGCCATGGCCCAGCAGATCTACGACTGGTACACCGACCGCAAATAAGTGTTTCGCCGCAACGGCAAATCCTTCACGCGCTTTTGGTGGGAAAGCGCCTCACTCAAGACGCAAAACGCAGCGAAGCATGCCAGAACTTCGGGAGAAGCGGCGCGCGTTTGACGAATCACTTAGCTTTGCGAGGTGCGGCGTCATAGGCGACCAGTTGCCGCTTCAACAGAACTTTAGAGGGAGAATTTTATGATGCGGAATGCAGTGTGCGCAGTCGTGGCGGCGGCGTTCTTGATGATGAGCGTGGATGCGATGGCTCAATATAGCGGCCACCGAGGCTCGAAGGACGAGCAAGAAGCGTGCAAGCCCGACGTTTATCGCCTCTGCGCCGAGTTTGTGATGCCGCCGCAGGAAGACAAGATCGTCGCTTGCCTGAAGTCCAAGCGGAAGGAACTCAGCTCCGCTTGCAAGAAGGTTATCGACTAATTTCGTCCCCCAAAGAGGATCAAGGTTTCCCAACGAGGAAGCCTTGATTTTCAGGCGCCGCGAGGTGAGTTCGCGTCCCGGAGATAGCAATGAGCACGATCTATGTAGCCGTTCTGACCTATGTCCGGCCCGTCGAGGAAATCGATGCGCAGATGCAGGCGCACGTCGCATGGCTGCGCAAGGGGTACGAAGACGGCGTGTTCCTCGCCTCGGGGCGTCGCATTCCACGCACCGGCGGCGTAATTCTGGCGCGCGGAGATAGCCTTGAAGCGATCGAATCGCGGCTGAGCGAAGACCCGTTTCAGCGGCTGGGCCTTGCCAAGGTCGAAATCATTCCGTTCCAGGCGAGCATGACCGTAGACGCGTTGAAGGACATTGTCTGACGCGAAGCGGTCGAGTTCAAGACATGACGGCGCGGCGGAAAAAATTCAGGCGAGCGACCGTGGCGCCCATGTGAGGGCTCTGATGTCGAAATCGACGCGTGCGACGAAGATGCTTGAGAAGGCCGGGATCGCCTTCACCGTGCACACCTACGAATACGATCCCAACGCCGACCGGATCGGCATGCAGGCGGCGGCGGCCCTCGACGAGATGCCCGCGCGCGTGCTCAAGACGCTGATGGCGCTCGTCGACGACAAGGCGGTTCTCGTGATCGTGCCCTCTGACCACGAGGTGTCGATGAAGAAACTCGCGGCCGCGTTTGGTGGCAAGTCGGCGCACATGATGAAGCCAGCGGATGCAGAGCGTATCTCGGGCTACAAGGTCGGCGGCATCAGTCCGTTCGGTCAGATGAGGAAGCTTGCCGCCGCCATCGAAGAGCAGGCGATGATGCACGACCTCATTTTTATCAATGGAGGCCAGCGCGGATTGCAGGTGCGGCTTGCCCCGCACGATGCAGCGAAGGTGCTGAACGCTGTCGTTGCGCCGCTGGTGACTTA
>NZ_JFZJ01000030.1 GCF_000636015.1 Rhodomicrobium udaipurense JA643 | reverse complement strand
CTGGAAGCTCGGCCTGTTCGACGGCGACTTGCATGGCCTCGATTTCTCGACATGGGCGCTGCTCGGCTGGCTGCCTGCCGCCTTCCTCGGTCTTCTCGCGTGGCGGCCGGTGCGCCGTGCCGTGGTGACGCGCCCGGCGTTCAAGATGGTCAAGCGCGTGCTGCCGCCGGTGTCGAAAACGGAGCAGGAGGCGCTCGACGCGGGCACCATCGGCTTCGACGCCGAAATCTTTTCGGGCCGCCCCGACTGGAACAAGCTTCGCGCCGTCGATCCCGTTGTGCTCACGCCCGAGGAACAGCATTTTCTCGATCACGAGACCGAGGAGCTTTGCAAGAAGCTCAACGATTGGGACATTCGCCACAACCGCCACGGCATCCCCGACGACATCCTCGCCTTCATCCGCGAGAAGGGCTTCCTCGGCATGCTCATCTCGAAGGAGCATGGCGGGCTGGGCTTTTCGCCTCAGGCGCAGTCGCTCATCCTCGGCAAGGTGTCATCGCGCAACCCGGACGCGTCCATCGTCGTCATGGTGCCGAATTCGCTCGGGCCGGGCGAACTGATCGAAGAGTTCGGCACCGACGAGCAGAAGAAGCGCTGGCTCGAACCGCTGGCGAAGGGCAAAGAAATCCCGTGCTTCGCGCTGACAAGCCCCTCGGCCGGGTCGGACGCCGCCGCCATGCGCGACGTGGGCTATGTCACGCGCGGCACCTATGACGGCAAGGAGACGCTCGGCATCCGCGTCACCTTCGACAAGCGCTACATCACGCTCGCGCCCAAGGCGACGCTCGTCGGCCTAGCGTTCCACCTGTTCGACCCCGAAAACATCCTCGGCAAGGGCGACGATATCGGCATCACGCTGGCGCTGATCCCCGCCGACCATCCGGGCGTCGAAATCGGCACGCGGCACCTGCCTGCAGGTTCGTCCTTCCCCAACGGGCCGGTGCGCGGCACCGACGTGTTCATCCCCATCGATTGGGTCGTCGGTGGCAAGGACCGCGTGGGCCAGGGCTGGCGCATGCTGATGTCGTGTCTCGCGGCGGGGCGCGCGATCTCGCTTCCGGCGTCTGCCACGGCGGGCGCGAAGCAACTGCTGCGCGTAACGAGCGCCTACGCCCGCGTGCGCAAGCAATTCTCGATCCCGATCGGGCGTATGGAGGGCATCCAGGAGAAGCTCGCCGACATCGTCGAAACGGCCTACACGCTCGAAGCGGCGCGCGCGGTGACGTCCGCTATGATCTCGGCCGGCGCGAAACCCGCCGTTATTTCCGCCATCATGAAATACCAGTCGACGGAGCGGATGCGGAAGGCGCTAGACGCGGCGCTCGACATCCACGGCGGCAAGGGCATCTGCGACGGGCCGAAGAATTATCTGCAAGCGGCGTTCCAGATCTCGCCCGTGTCGATCACGGTGGAAGGCGCGAACATCCTTTCGCGCAGCCTCATCGTGTTCGCGCAAGGGGCGCTCCGCTCGCATCCCTATCTCTATTCCGAAATCGAGGCCGCGCAGAACCCGGACCACGCGAAGGGCTTCGCCGCTTTCGAGGACGCGTTCGAGAAGCATGCGGCGTTTTCGGTGTCGAACGTCTTCGGCACGGCGTTCCACAACATCACGGCGGGCATCTTCGCGCGCTCGCCCATCAATGCGCCGGTGCCCTATTATTATGCACAGCTTGAGCGCGCGGCGACCAACTTCGCGCTGGCCGCCGACTTCTCGGTGATGACGCTCGGCGGCGGCCTCAAGGTGAAGCAGCGCCTCACGGGGCGGCTGGCCGATGCGCTCTCGGAGCTTTACTTCATCGCCTGCCTGTTGAAGCGCTACGAGGACGACGGCGCACTGCCGACGGAGCGGCCGGTGTTCGATTATGCGGTGAAGTCGGCCTTCCACCGCTTTTACGCGGCGCTCTCGGACGCGTTCGACAATTACCCGTCGAAAGGCGGCGGCTATTTCCTGCGTGCGCTCGTCTTCCCGGTCGGCAACCACTGGGCAAAGCCGTCCGATGCGCTCGCGAAGGAAGTTGTGACGGCGGTGCTGGAGCCGGGCGAGCTTCGCGACCGTCTTACGCGTTACATCTATGTGTCGAAGGATGAGAACGATTCGACCGGCGTGCTCGAAGCGGCGTTTCTGAAGACGTTCGTCAGCGAGGACGCGGACAAGAAGCTTGATAAAGCCGTGCGTGCGGGTCTCGTGAAGCGTTATCTCGGCAACGACTGGTTCAAGGAGGCCGTGGACAAGGCGATCCTCACGCCGACCGAGGCCGATGCGTTGCGGGAGGCGGAGCGGCTCGTGGCAAAGGTGATCGCGGTGGACGATTTCGAGCCCGCAGAGCTTGAGCCACATTACGCGAGCGCGGCCCGGAAAGGCGCACAAGCGGCGCAGGACAAGCGCGCGCCCGACCTTGTCAAGGCGGATGCGCCCGCCGCCGAATAATACCGAGGCGGCGCAGGGTCGCCGCATCCCGCCCTTTCGCGCGGGGCACAAAGACGAACGAGGGAGTAGGAACGGACATGTCAGCCGATATCGCGAACCTCAAGCATTGGCAGTACACGATCGATCTCGAAAGGATCGCCTGGGCGGTCTTCGACGTGAAGGGACAGTCGCACAATACGCTCGGCCGGGAGCAGTTCGAGGAACTCAACCGGATCGTGACCGCAGTGGCGCACGGCGCGCAGGATCGCACCGTGCGCGGCCTCGTCATCATGTCCGGCAAGGACAAGAGCTTCATCGCGGGCGCGAACATCAAGGAGTTCGACGACCTCAAGACCGAAGAGGACGTGATCGAGGCGGTACGCGCAGGCACAGCCGTGTTCGACCGCATCGAGGCGCTGCCCGTGCCTGTGGTCGCTGCGATCAACGGCGCGTGTCTCGGCGGCGGCCTCGAATTCGCGC
Source organism: Rhodomicrobium udaipurense JA643 (assembly GCF_000636015.1). GTDB lineage: Bacteria > Pseudomonadota > Alphaproteobacteria > Rhizobiales > Rhodomicrobiaceae > Rhodomicrobium > Rhodomicrobium udaipurense. The sequence goes on along the minus strand of NZ_JFZJ01000030.1, from coordinate 28,215 downwards.
TCGCCTGTCATTACCGCATCGCGACGCGCGAGGACGCCACTCGCATCGGCCTGCCCGAGGTGAAGCTCGGCATCATTCCGGGGCTGAACGGCTCGGCGCGGTGGCTGCGTCAGGCTGGCCCGATGAGCGCGATGCCGCCGATGCTCGCGGGCAAGCTGCTGCGGCCGGGGCAGGCGAGGGCGACGGGTGCCGTCGATCAACTCGTGCCGACGCGCCATGAGCTGAAATGGGCCGCGCGCAAGGCTGTCCTCAAGAACGCGCACTCGCAGCCGTCGCGCGCATGGCAGCCGCTTCTCATGTTCGAGCCGGGGCGCGCCTTCCTCGCGAACCGCATGCGCAAGGAAACCGCCGCCAAGGTGCGCGCCGAGCATTACCCCGCGCCGTTCCGCCTCATCGACCTGTTCGAGAAACACGGCGGCAGCTTTGACGACATGAAGCGCGCCGAGACGAAATTTTTCGCGCCGCTGATGATTTCCGACCAGTCGCGCAATCTGCGCCGCGTGTTCCGTCTCTCGGAGATGCTGAAGGCCGAAGCGCCGAAGGATGGCTGGCGTCCGGCGCGCGTGCATGTGATCGGCGCGGGCACCATGGGCGCGGATATCGCCATGGCGTGCGTTCGCGAAGGCATGGAGGTTTCGCTTCAGGACAATTCGCCCGAAGCGGTGGAGAAGGCGTTGAAGCGGGCGGATGCGTTCTTCAAGAAGCGGATGCGCTCGCCGCTCGAAGCCGAGAAGGCGAAGGCGCGGCTTCTGGCCGACCCGCAGGGCGCGCAGATCCACCGCGCGGATGTGGTGATCGAGGCGATCTACGAGAATCTCGATGCGAAGCGCGCGGTCTTCGCCGAGGTCGAGCCGAAGCTGAAGCCGGGCGCGCTGCTCGCCACCAACACCTCGTCGCTCAAGATCGAGGACATCGCGTCCGCGCTGCAAGATCCGTCGCGCCTCATCGGGCTGCATTTCTTCAACCCCGTCGCCGTGCTGCCGCTCGTCGAGGTGGTGCGTGGCGCGGAGAGCCGCGAGGAGGAAATCCGGCGCGGCGCGGCCTTCGTGACACGCATCGGCAAGCTGCCGCTCATCGTGAAATCGTCGCCGGGCTTCCTCGTGAACCGCACGCTCGCACCCTATATGTTCGGCGCGATGCAGAAGCTCGCCGAGGGCACGCCGAAGGAGAAGATCGACGCGGCGGCTGAAGAATTCGGCATGCCGGTCGGGCCGATCGAGCTTGTCGATATCGTCGGCCTCGACGTGGCGCTGAGCGTCGCAAAAATCCTCAACCTTCCCACGCCGGACGACCACCCGCTGATGCAACTCGTCGCTGAGAAAAAGCTCGGCAAGAAGACGGGCGAAGGCTTCTACAAATGGGTGGACGGCAAGCGCGAGAAGCCGGCCACCGCGCCGAATTTCGCCAAGGCCGATCTTTCGGTGCTCGGCCGTGAGCTGATCGCGCCGCTGATCGATGAGAGCGAGAAGGCGCTGGCCGATGGCGTCGTGGCGGATGCCGATCACGTGGACGCGGGCGCGGTGTTCGGCGCGGGCTTCGCGCCGTTCCGTGGCGGGCCGCTGCATTATCGCGCGTCGCTCAACACGAAGCAAAACGGCGCGGCGAAGACGGGCGGCGAGCCGGTTCACGCGGGATGATCGCATTTAGAGTGCTAGAGCGGCTTAATCCACATCCAACTGGACGCGGGCCGCTCTAGACGGCGAAGCTTTCGGGCGCGGTCGCGCCAAGACCACGACACGCGCCAAGACCACAACAGATGTGCGGGGAGACTTCCATGGGTGAGACATTGCGCAAGGTGGCCGTGATCGGCGGCATCCGCACGCCCTTCTGTCGGGGCAACACGGGCTATGACGACCTGACCAACCTCGACTTGCTCACGGCGGCGCTGAACGGGCTCGTCGAGAAGTATCATCTTCAGGGCGAGCATATCGACGAGGTGGTGGGCGGCGCCGTCGTCACGCATTCGCGCGACTTCAACCTCACGCGCGAGGCGGTGATCGGCACCAAGCTTTCCGAGGATACGCCGGGCATCTCGCTGAGCCAAGCCTGCGGCACGAGCCTTCAGGCGGCGCTCGGATCGGCGGCAAAGATCGCCATCGGCGCCATCGACAGCGCCATCGCCTGCGGCACGGACACTGTGTCGGATCCGCCGATCGAGCTGAAGCGCGCACTCGCGAAGCGGCTTGCCAAGGTGTCGAGCGAGAAAACCGTCAAGGGCAAGGCGACGTCGCTTCTCTCCGGCTTTTCGCTCGGCGACATCTCGGTCAACCCGCCTGCTGTCGCGGAGCCGCGCACCGGCCTTTCCATGGGCCAGCATTGCGAACTCATGGCGAAGGAGTGGCAGATCCCCCGCGACGAGCAGGACAAGCTCGCCTATGAGAGCCACAAGAATGCGGCGGCGGCCTACGATGCGGGCTTTCTCGACGATCTGCTCGTGCCGACGGCGGGCGTCTACCGCGACAACAATTTGCGCCCCGACATCAGCCTCGAAAAGCTCAGGAGCCTGAAGCCCGCCTTCGACAAGGACGGCGGCACGCTCACGGCGGCGAACTCTACGCCGCTCACGGATGGCGCGTCGGCGGTGCTGCTGGCGTCGGAGGACTGGGCCAAGGCGCACGGCCTGAAGCCGCAAGCCTGGCTCACTTTCGGCCAGCATTGGGGCATCGACTTCGTGGACGCAGGGAAGGGCCTCCTCATGGCGCCGACCATCGCCGTGTCGAAGATGCTCGACCGCGCGGGGCTTACCTTGCAGGATTTCGACTTCTACGAGATCCATGAGGCGTTCGCCGCGCAGGTGCTGTGTACGCTGAAGGCGTGGGAAGACGCAGACTATTGCAAGACGATGCTCGGCAAGGACAAGCCGCTCGGCTCCATCGACCGCTCGAAGCTGAACGTCAAGGGATCGAGCCTCGCCTACGGGCACCCATTCGCAGCGACGGGTGCGCGCATCATCGCGCAGCTTGCGAAGATCCTCGAAGAGAATGGCGGCGGACGCGGGCTGATTTCCATCTGCACGGCGGGCGGCATGGGCGTCTGCGCGATCCTCGAACGCCCGCGCGACGATATTCGCGCCGAACAGACGAAGCCCGCGCATGAGGACGAACCGGCCGAGCCCAAGGCGACGGAAGCCGAGACCGCCCGCGCCGAGGTCGCGCCGCTCCCGGCGTGCGTGCCCGACGAGCAACCCGCGCCGCCCGAGGTGCCCGGCGATCCGACGAGCGAGGCCGTCCGCAAGCAGCTTTACTGATGGGGAGGGCGGGCGCCCGCCCTTCTTCTTCAGCCTCGCCATATCGGTTCGGGTAAACATCGCCGCCCTGAGCGTCCTTCTCCAACGGAACGCGCCGCCGGATAGGTGCATCAACGTTCTTGCCGCGCTTTTGCGTTCGCTCTAATGCTAGGCGAAAATTTCCTATGACCTGCGGCGCACACGCCGCGTTAGGCTATACGATGACGAAGAAAGACGAGGCCGCCCGGCCGACGAAGAACGGCTCGGCGAAGGACGACGCTTCCGGCAACGCGAAGACGGCCGACGCCGCGGCGCAAGGCGGGCGCGACTGGTCGAAGACGCTGTTCCTGCCGAAGACCGATTTCGGCATGAAGGCGGGGTTGCCGAACCTCGAACCGAAGCTCCTCGACCGCTGGGAGAAGATGGGCCTCTACAAGCGCCTGCGCGAGGACTCGGCGGGCCGCGAGAAATTCGTGCTGCATGACGGCCCGCCCTACGCCAACGGCAACATCCACATCGGCACCGGCCTCAACAAGATCCTGAAGGACGCCATCGTCCGCTCGCAGCAGATGCAGGGCAAGGACGCGAACTATGTGCCGGGCTGGGACTGTCACGGCCTTCCCATCGAGTGGAAGGTGGAAGAGCAGTACCGCGCGAAGGGCAAGAACAAGGACGAGGTGCCCGTCAATTCGTTCCGCCGCCAGTGCCGCGAGTTCGCCGCGAAGTGGATCGGCGTGCAGATGGCCGAGTTCAAGCGCCTCGGCGTCGAGGGCGACTGGCCGAACCATTACTCGACCATGGCCTTCGAGGCCGAGGCGACCATTGCGGGCGAGTTGATGAAATTCGCCATGAACGGGCTGCTGTATCGCGGCTCGAAGCCGGTGATGTGGTCGGTGGTCGAGCGGACCGCGCTCGCCGAGGCCGAGGTCGAGTATCACGAGCATGCGAGCGCGGCGATCTATGTGAAGTTTCCGGTGGCGGCCTCCCTTGGTAAGGGAGAACTCGACGGCGCGTCCATCGTCATCTGGACGACGACGCCGTGGACCATCCCGGCCAACCGCGCGATTTCCTATTCGCGCCGGATCGGCTACGGCCTCTATGAGGTGACGGCAGCGCCCGAGGACAACTGGACGAAGGTTGGCGAGCGTTTCATCCTCGCGAAGTCGCTCTCGGAGAATTTCTTCAAAGCTGCCCGCGTTGATGAATGGACGCTCATCGATGACGTCGATCCTGCGGGCCTCGTCGCCGCCCACCCGTTCCATGCGAGCGACGGCTACGAATTTAGCGTGCCGCTCCTCGAAGGCGACCACGTCACCGAGGACGCGGGCACGGGCTTCGTGCACACCGCTCCCGGCCACGGCGCGGACGACTTTGAAATCTGGATGGCGAAGGGCCGCGAAATCGCGGCGGCGGGCATCGACACCACGGTTCCCGATACGGTCGGTCCGGACGGCTATTACCGCGCGCATGTCGGCCTGTTCGGCGGCGCGGAGCCGAAGCGCGTGGTTGACGACAAGGGCAGCTTCGGCAAGCTCGACGATACGCGCTACGCAAACGCCGCCGTGGTTGAAGCGCTGAAGGCCGCTGGCGCGCTCGCGTCCATGAACCCGCGCCACAAGCACGACTACCCGCATTCGTGGCGGTCGAAAGCGCCGGTCATCTTCCGCAACACGCCGCAATGGTTCATCGCGATGGACAAGCCTGTGGCTGTTCCCGGCGACGTCGCGGGCGGGGAGGACGCAACCTTGCGCGCGCTGGCGCTCGCCGCGATAGACGACACGCGCTTTGTGCCGCCGCAAGGTCGCAATCGCATCGGCGGCATGGTCGCCGACCGCCCGGATTGGGTCATTTCGCGCCAGCGCGCGTGGGGCGTGCCGATCACCGTTTTCGTCCACAAGGAGACGGGCGAGGTCATCCCGAACGCGGGCTTCAACGGCGCGGCGGAGCTTCAATTGCGCATCGTGGCGGCGTTCGCGGCCGAGGGTGCGGATGCGTGGTTCGCAGACGCCGCGGCAACGCGTTTCCTCGATGGCCTCGTCGCCAACCCGGACGAGTGGGAGCAGGTGCGCGACATCCTCGACGTGTGGTTCGACAGTGGCTCGACGCACGCCTTCGTGCTCGAAAAGCGGCCCGACCTGAAATGGCCCGCCGACCTCTATCTCGAAGGCTCGGACCAGCATCGCGGCTGGTTCCAGTCGTCGCTGCTGGAGAGTTGCGGCACGCGCGGGCGCGCGCCCTTCGACACGGTGCTGACCCACGGCTTCGTCAATGACGAGCAGGGCCGCAAGATGTCGAAGTCCCTCGGCAACACGGTCGCGCCGCAGGACATCATCAAACAATCGGGCGCGGACATCCTGCGTCTTTGGGCGCTGTCGTCGGACTACACCGAAGATCTGCGCATCGGGCCGCAGATCATCCAGTCGGCGGTCGATGCCTATCGCAAGCTGCGCAACACGCTGCGTTACGTGCTCGGCAATCTCGCGCATTACGAGCCGGGGCATGACGTCGCCGTGGCGGAGATGCCCGAGCTTGAGCGCTACATCCTGCATCGCGTTGCCGAAATCGATGCGGAGCTTCGCGCGGCCTACAACGCTTTCGACTTCCGCAAGGCGTATCGCGTGCTCGCCGAGTTCTGCTCGAACGACCTGTCCGCGATCTATTTCGACATCCGCAAGGACACGCTTTATTGCGAGGCGCATTCCAGCCCGAAGCGGCGCGCATCGCTGACCGTGCTGAACACGCTGTTCGAGGCGCTGACCGCATGGCTCGCGCCGATCCTGCCGTTCACGGCGGAAGAGGCCTGGCTCGCGCGGCACGGCGCGGACGCGGAAGGCTCGGTGCATCTGAGCCGCTTCCCGGCGATCCCGGCGGCGTGGCGCGACGATGCGCTCGGCGAGAAGTGGGAGAAGATCTTCGCCGTCCGCCGCGTCATCACGGGCGCGCTTGAGATCGAGCGGCGCGAGAAGCGTATCGGGTCGAGCCTCGAAGCCGCGCCCGACATCTACATCGGCAACAAGGAACTTGCCGCCGTGGCGAAAGCCGCCGACTGGGCTGAAATCGCCATCACGAGCGGCTTCGCGATCAAGTCCGGCGACGCGCCCGAGGACGCTTTCACGCTCGACGAGGTTGAGGGCGTGGCCGTGGTGCCGAAGCGCGCCGAGGGGCGGAAATGCGCGCGCTCGTGGCGCATCACCGACGATGTCGGCAGCGATCCGGCCTATCCCGAGCTTTCGGCGCGCGATGCGGCAGCGGTGCGGGAGTTCGACGCGCGGGGAGCTTAGGCTGCGCGCTTAAACGCCTCCCGGAGATATCTAAATGACGGCCGGGTTTGTCCCGGCCGTCTTAGTCCAAAGGTCGACAATGTGAGACGGCGCTGCTTCCGGTCACACACTGCGGGCGGAACCCTAGAATTCGATCACGACTGACGGTGCGCTACGCCGCCCCTCTCCTTGGTAGACAGCCTCGATATTGTTGCCATCAGGATCGAGGACGAAAGCTGCATAATATCCTGGATGATAGGCTCTCACACCGGGCGCACCATTATCGCGACCTCCATGTGCCAACGCTGCGCTGTAGAAAGCATCCACGGTGGCACGATCCTTAGCCTGAAACGCCAGATGGTGGCGCCCGGTTAGCTCGCCTAAAGCTGTTGGGCTGTCCACGGAGGAAACGACGAGTTCGTCGGCCAGGAAGTAGCCATTGTCCGTGCTAACAATTGGTATATCCAGTATTGCCATAACTGCGGTGTAGAAATTCTGGCTTGCCTTGATGTCTTGCACCACAAGCTGAATGTGATCAACAAGTCGTCCACAATGGACGTGGTTGGTTTCCACAGCAATTCCTTATGCATAGGTGGCATCGAGGAAGTCTACGACAGGGCTCAGTAACTGGTAACAGCTCTTTGCGTCATCGACGCGCATCCACTTTACTCGCTCCTGCTCCGATGCATGTACGGTCAATTTTGTGCGATTTCCCGAGAAATCGGCTTCAAGACAAAAAAGGCCGGGACATGCCCGGCCTTCGTCGCGTCTGCCTAGCGTCGCGGGCTTGTTCAGCCGACGATTTCGCTCTCCTGGAAGACGAGGCCGATTTCCTGCGCCGCGTTGTCCGCGCTGTCGGAGCCGTGCACGGAATTGCGCTCGATGTTCTCGGCGAACAGCTTGCGGATCGTGCCGTCAGCGGCGTTCTCCGGGTTCGTCGCGCCCATGATCTCGCGATACTTCGCGACGGCGTTCTCGCCTTCGAGCACCTGAACCACGATCGGCGCGGAGGTCATGTAGGTCACGAGGTCGTTGTAGAAGGGGCGAGCCTTGTGCACGGCATAGAAGGACGCCGCGTCTCCCGCATCCCACTTCACGCGCTTCTGCGCGATGATGCGAAGGCCCGCGCCCTCGATGACGGCGTTGATCTTGCCGGTGAGGTTACGCTCGGTGGCATCGGGTTTCAGAATGGAAAGGGTGCGCTCGACGGCCATGTGCTCGCTCTCGCTTTGGGTTGGTCGGGATGGTGGCTTTCGTCGGATGTAGTGCCGACGGTGCGAATCTTACAGGGCGGTGTATAGCGGAGCGGCGGAAACCGGGCAAGCTACAGCGGAAAGACCGCGACCTCGTTCTTCTTGATGCCGAGTGCCAGGCGGCCTTCCTTCAGCGCAAGCGCCTTGTCGCCGAACAAGGGACGCCGCCAGCCCTTCAGCGCGGGCACATCCGGGTCGTCATATTGCGCGAGCTTTTCGAGATCCTCGGCGCTGGCGAGAAGCTTCGGCGCAATGTCGAGTTCGGCGGAGACGGCCTTCAGCAGCACGCGCAGAAGCTCGACGGTGGCGGAAGCCCCGGCCGAAAGATCGACATGCGCCGCCGCGTTCACCACGTCGCCCGGATCGCGGCCAAGTGCGGCCTCGACCGCGCGCAAGATCGCATCGCCGCGCGACCTGACGCTGTCGCGCACGGAGCGGAGCCGCGACAGGGTTTCGAGCGTGCGCGGCGCGTGCTTGGCCACCTCGTAGATCGCTTCGTCCTTGAGCACGCGCCCGCGCGGCACGTTCTCGTCCTGTGCCGCACGTTCGCGCCAGGCCGCAAGCTCCATAATGATGGAACGAGCCGTGCGCGACTTGCCGCCAAGCTTGAGGCGCTTCCACGCGTCGGCCGGATCGAAGGCATAGGTCTTCGGATCGGTGAGGACGGCAACTTCTTCCTCAAGCCATGGTTCGCGGCCGGTCTGCTCAAGCCGCTGCTTCAGCTTGGCGTAAACGTCGCGCAGATAGGTGACATCGCCGAGGGCATATTCGAGCTGCTTCGGCCCGAGCGGACGCTGGCACCAGTCGATGGCCTGATAGGTCTTGTCGTGGTTCTTCTTCAGCAGCTTCTTGACGAGCGCGCCGTAGGAGATCGCATCGCCGTGGCCGAGCGCCATCGCGGCGATCTGCGTATCGAACAGCGGCATCGGGATCACGCCCGCTTCCTGCCAGACGATTTCGATGTCCTGACGGGCGGCGTGGAAGACCTTCACGACGGCGGTATTCGCCATCAGCGCGTAAAACGGCGACAGGTCGAGGTTCGGCAGCGGATCGACGACGGCCTCGATACCTGGCGCGGCCATCTGGATGAGACAGAGCTTCGGCCGGTAGGTCGTCTGCCGCATGAACTCGGTGTCGACGGTCACGTAGGGCTGTTTCGCCAGCGCATCGCAAAGCGTCTTGAGGTCTTTGATGGAGGTAATGACGGGCGGCAGATCAATCATTCTTTTATTGTAGCTCGGGCTGTGGGGCGGCTCTCGTGACTGGCTCGCATTCTTGACAAACATCGCGGTCCATGCGCTGGTTTGTCCGCGATTCAAGCGCTCTGGAACAGTGGGCGACCAGAACTGTGTCTCTTTTAAGCCGCTTTGCCGCCGTTCGGTCAAGAATTGCTGAACGGCGCCGGCTCCGATCCTGAAGGATGACTTCTGTGGAAAAAACCGCGTCTGGCGGGCGGGCAAAGTCCGCCATCTCCGGCAAGAAAACGAAGCAGGAAACCGAAGTGAACACGGTTGACGCGAAAGGGGCGGAGGCGAACTCTGGCGCGGCGAAGCTGCATGCCTATCGCTCGACGACCTGCGGGGCGCTACGGAGAGCCGACGCGGGCAAGACCGTGCGCCTTTCGGGCTGGGTCCATCGCGTGCGCGACCATGGCGGCCTCCTGTTCATCGACCTGCGCGACCATTACGGCCTGACGCAATGCGTGGTCGACCCGTCCGCTCCCGCGTTCAAGTCGGCCGAAGCGGTGCGCGCCGAATGGGTCATCCGCATCGACGGCGACGTGGTGATCCGCGAGGGCGACACCGTGAATCCGAACCTGCCGACAGGCGAAGTCGAGGTGCGCATCGGCACGCTCGACGTGCTGTCGAAGGCGGAGGAACTGCCGCTGCCCGTATTCGGCGAGCCGGACTATCCGGAAGACGTGCGTCTGCGCTACCGCTTCCTCGACCTGCGCCGCGAGACGCTGCATCGCAACATCATCCAGCGCACGAAGATCATCGCCGACATGCGAAAGCGGATGGTGGACGCGGGCTTCACCGAATTCTCGACGCCCATCCTCACCGCGTCGTCGCCCGAAGGCGCGCGCGACTTCCTCGTGCCGTCGCGCATCCATCCCGGCAAGTTCTACGCGCTGCCGCAGGCGCCGCAGCAATACAAGCAGCTCCTCATGGTGGCGGGCTTCGACCGCTACTTCCAGATCGCGCCGTGTTTCCGCGACGAAGATCCCCGCGCCGACCGTCTGCCCGGCGAGTTCTACCAGCTCGACCTCGAAATGAGCTTCGTCACGCAAGAGGACGTGTGGGACACGATGGAGCCGGTCATCCGCGCGGTGTTCGACGGCTTCGCGGGCGGCAAGCCCGTGACCGATGTTTTCCCGCGCATCGCCTATGATGACGCCATCACGAAATACGGCACCGACAAGCCCGACCTGCGCAACCCCATCGAAATGCAGGACGTGAGCGAGCATTTCCGGGGCTCCGGCTTCAAGGTGTTCGCAGGGATGCTGGAGAAGGACAAGAAGGCCCGCGTCTGGGCCATCCCCGGCAAGACGGGCGGCAGCCGCGCGTTCTGCGACCGCATGAACTCGTGGGCGCAACAGCAGGGCCAGCCCGGCCTCGGCTATATCTTCTGGCGCAAGGAAGGCGACGCGCTCGAAGGCGCTGGCCCGGTCGCGAAGAACATCGGACCGGAGCGCACGGCGGCAATCGCGGCGCAGCTTGGTGTCGGCGATGGCGACGCGGTGTTCTTCGTCGGCGGCGACCCGGCGAAGTTCTACAAATTCGCGGGCGAGGCGCGCACCCGCGTCGGCGAGGAACTGAACCTCGTGGATCGCGAACGCTTCGAACTCGCCTGGATCGTGGACTTTCCGTTCTACGAATGGAACGAGGACGAGAAGAAGGTCGATTTCGCGCACAACCCGTTCTCCATGCCGCAGGGCGGCCTTGAAGCGCTGGAAACGCGCGACCCGCTGGAACTCAAGGCGTATCAGTACGACCTCGTCTGCAACGGCTTCGAGATCGCGTCCGGCTCGATCCGTAACCAGTCGCCCGAAACCATGGTGACGGCGTTCGAGAAGGTCGGCCTCACGAAAGCGGACGTCGAAGAGCGCTTCGGCGGCCTCTACCGCGCGTTCCAGTTCGGCGCGCCGCCGCATGGTGGCATGGCGTTCGGCATCGACCGCATCGTGATGCTCATCACCGGCGCGAAGAACCTGCGCGAAATCTCGCTCTTCCCCATGAACCAGCAGGCCGAAGACCTGCTCATGGGCGCGCCCTCCGAGGCGGGCGCGAAGCAGCTCCGCGACCTGCACATCCGGCTCAACCTGCCGAAGAAGGAGGCTTGACGTAAAGCGATCAAGTGATCGGCTTTACGGTCTGGCTACGGCAGAACAGATAGAGGCGGCGTGACGGGGCCTGCGCACCAATTGGCCTTCGTTAACGCCGCCTTTTCGCGAGCTGGACGCTTGCGACGCGCTTCCGCATCGCGGAAAGCGACAAGCGCTGGCTTCGGTGCCGCGCGGACTTCGTGAACCCGAACAACGATTTGAGTGTTGCTCCTTAATCAGGTGATTAAGTGGTTGCGCCTCGCGAGCGGCACGATCATCGCTGGCGCGGTCGATAGCGCATCCGCCATGCCACGCATAATCGATCGAGGAGAGTACATGCCGCGCTGGCGATGGATGCTGATGCGACTCACGCGGCAGCTTTGGGTGCGTGCCACGCTGATCGGGGCGATGGGTATCGTCGCGGCGCTTCTTGCCACCGTGGCGGACCGCTTCATTCCCTGGCGCTTCCCGGTTTCCATCGGCGCGGATGCGGTCGACAGCATCCTCACCATCATAGCGTCGAGCATGCTGGCCGTGACCACGTTTTCGCTCAACGTCATGACCTCCGCCTATGGTTCGGCCACGAACAATGTCACGCCGCGCGCGACCAAATTGCTGATGGAAGACGCGGTTACTCAGAACACGCTGTCGACCTTCATTGGCTCCTTTCTGTTCGCGATCGTCGGCATCGTCGTGCTCAAGACCGGCGCCTATGGCGAGCACGGACGCAGTATCCTGTTCGTGGTGACGATTGCGGTCATCGCGCTGATCGTTGTCGCGCTCCTGCGCTGGATCGATCACCTCACGCGGCTCGGGCGCGTCAGCGAGACTACGGAACGGGTCGAGACGGCGACGAAATGCGCGCTCGAGGAGCGGCTCGAAGAGCCTTACCTCGGGGGAGTTCCCCTGCGCGATCGCAGCGATGTGCCGGACCACGCTACGCCCCTTGTGGCGAATGCGGTTTGTTACGTTCAGCATATCGACATGGAAGCGCTATCGGCTTGCTGCGAAGAGGCGGACGCCGAAATATATCTATCGGCGCTTCCCGGCACCTTTCTCTACAGCGATACGCCGCTGGCGTGGGTCGACTGGAAGAGCGGCGAGAACAGCGAAGAGTTTCGGGACGGCATCTTGAAAGCCTTCACTCTTCGCAGCGAACGCGACTTCGATCAGGACCCCCGTTTCGGCATCGTGGTACTGAGCGAGATCGGCACGCGAGCGCTTTCGCCCGCCACCAACGATCACGGGACCGCGATTGACGTTATTGGGCGCTTGACGCGGCTCATGACCATTTGGGCGAAGGGTTGCGAGGAAATGCGCGATAGCGAGCCGAAATATTCGCGCGTCCATGTCCCGCCGCTGAAATCGGAAGAACTCCTTGAGGACGGCTTCATGCTGCTGGCTCGGGACAGCGCTGGTCTCGTCGAAGTGCAACTGCGCCTGAGGAAGGCGCTTACGGCGCTGAGCCGCATAGGAGATCAGGATTTTCGGGCGGCCGCGCTACATCAGGCACAATTGGCGCTCGACAGAGCCGAACAGGGCTTGCCGCTCGATGCCGACCGGGCGCGGCTACGAGAATAGAGCGATGCAGCCTCGAATAAGGTTGAAAATCTATTATAGAAATATTCGATGGCGATAAAGAATTTACCGATACGGGGATAAAATGGGACAGGCAAACATCAAGGAAAATCCCCTTGAAGATGTCGAATACGGCGACGACAAAGCAACTTCCACCGAAAGTGAGTTGAGAGCGCTCTATATCGATCTCTTGCAGAAGACGCTGACCAATGAAATTTATGGCGATCTGCCGATGGACCCTTGGTCCGGCGGAAAATACGACGCCACCAAACGCGCGCTAGGGCGCGATTGGCCCTCTCAAGCCATGACGATGATTGGCGCCAAGCGAATGGCCAATCTGCGCCAGTTGACCGAGTCGGTGATCAATCAGGGCGTGCCCGGCGACTTCATCGAGACCGGGGTTTGGCGAGGGGGCGCCTGCGTCTTCGTGCGGGGGATCTTGAAAGCTTATGGCGTGACCGACCGGCGCGTCTGGGTGGCGGATTCCTTTGAAGGCCTGCCACCTCCGGACCCGAATTGCCCCCAGGATGCCGGGGACAAGCACCACACCTGGGAGCCGCTGGCCATCAGTCAGGAGCAGGTCCGGGATAATTTCAGCAAGTTGGGGCTGCTTGACGATCAGGTCAAATTCCTCAAAGGCTGGTTCAAGGACACCTTGCCGGGGGCACCCATCGAAAGGCTGGCGATTTTACGTCTTGATGGCGACATGTACGGCTCGACCATGGACGCGCTCCTGCCTCTTTATGCCAAGGTGTCTCGGGGCGGGTTCATCATCGTCGATGATTTTGGTGCAGTACAAGGATGTCGGCAAGCAATCGCCGATTTTCGCGCCGCCAATAACATCACCTCACCGATTATCGACATTGATGGCGTGGGCGTGTTCTGGCAGGTCCGTGCGCAAGGCTGACTAAATTTGTGCATGCTCCGCGCGCCTTCAGCGGCTGTGCAAGGCGGGGCCTTGGCATCGTCGGATCGATCAGCACAGATCGAATTGCTATCGCGACGCATGATGGTGCGGGCGGCCGGACTCGAACCGGCATGGCCTTACGGCCGAGGGATTTTAAGTCCCTTGCGGCTACCATTTCGCCACGCCCGCGTAGCAATAAGAAGTATGCGAAGCTTGGGCGACTCGCAACTGCCGATCCGCGAAGAGCGCTGAGCCTGTTCCGAGCGACTGCACCGCTATGAAACGGCAAGCGGTCGCGATCTTGAATTTCAGAGACGCGCTCACCGATCGGCTTGATCCACCTGATCGGTCCGGCTCTAGCGCGGCCCCCGCAACGCGGCCGGGCGCGGCGGGATGATTTCGGCCCGCGGTAGGGCGCGTCGCCCGTAGCGGATCGCGGCGAGGAGTAGCAGCCACAGCGTCGTCGCGTTCAGAAGATGCCACAGGAAATGCGTGCCGAGGCGATAGCCCAGAAGCGTGAAGCTGTCGCACAACGTGGGGTCGAGCGTGCGGAAGGTGAGCGACACGGCGAAGGTGACAGCCGCTGCGAAGACGAGCGCCGCCGCGCGGTGTCGCCGGATCGCGAGCCAGCCCGACATCAGGAACAACGCGATCACCGCCGGACCATAGGCGAGGCCACCGTTGAGACATGCCGCGCGCGCGCCTTCGGGCACGGCAAGCGCGAAGCCGATGCGGCCGCCATAGCATTGCACCTGCCCGGAAAGCGCCATCGCCGCCACGAAAAGCGCGATCAGCCCGGCGGTTATCGCCACGCCCGCACCCGCGAATCGCCTCAGCGCGAAGACGAGATAGGTCAGCATGAAGATGCCGATCGGGATCGTGTCCGCCGCGCCCGTGCTCGGGTTTGGCACCGTGTGGAACAGAAAGCTGCCGATGCCGATGGCGACGAAATTCAGTGCGAAGAAGATGCTCCACGCCGACCGCTCGGCGGGCGTTTGCCGCGCGATCATCACCGCGCCTGCGATCCCCGCGGCGACAAACGCGGCGTTTGTGATCGCGTTCAACGGTTCCGCCCAGAAGGCCGGGCTCATGCCCCGCTCGCAATAGGCGAAAATCGTTGCTCCCTGCATGGCCGCTCCCCCCGTTTTCCGGCTGGCGCCCTGCCTCAGCCGCCGCGCACGCCGCCTTCGCGAGCCGGATACGCTTCATACAGGAAGGTGGATTTTCGCGAAAAGACAAATGAAAAGGCAAATCGCGCGGCGGTTTTCCCAAGCGCAGGAAATCGCATTCCGAGCTGCATGGCGCGGCCCCGGGCTTACGGTTGCGAAATGTTACTCTTCGCCGGCTTGGCCAAGTTGGTTAACCATCCTAAAGTAGGATCAGGCACATTGACGTCTTTTCGGGGGAATGGACATGATCTTTCGCGCACTGTTAACCGGCGCCGCCCTTCTCGGCCTCGCCGCTTCGGCCGAAGCCGGAGCATACCTGACGCCGCGCTCCGATGGGGTCGCCGTCCCGCACATCAAGAAGGTTCACGCGACGCCGCAACGCTCTTCGAAATTCTGCGGTGAGTGCAAGGACTGCTGCGGCGCCTACCGCGTCATCTACGCCGAAAGCTGGTATGGCTTCGAGCGCGTGATCGCGCCGGTGCGCCGCGCCGAGCATGGCGATCAGGTGCGGCTGCCCGGCGGCTCGTGGGTGTATTGCGAATTCTCCTGCGAGTACACGCTGAAGCGTCAGAGCCTCGACTTCTGGCAGGGCCAGGGCGCGGGCGGCGACGGCGACCAAAGCTCGCCCGGCTATTTCAGCTTCAACCTTTATCCGAACGGCGCGATCGAGCGTCGTCCCTGATCGCTCAACGCATTGGCCGGGTGGCGGTTTCGGCCGCCCGGCCGCGAATTTGCGTGCGTGTCAAGCCCGCTCTGGCCGCATCGATAGCCGCGATCCGTCGCGCGCTTCGTCCGGCATGGTGTCCGTTCCCATGACCTTGTCCCAGAAGCGGAAATAGAGCCCGTAATTCCGGTCGAAGCGGATGTGATGATAGCTGTGATGCGTGGCCGAGATGAGCTGACCGCCGACCGGCCCGCGCACGAGAAAGCGCGGCAGCACCTCCCAGCCCGAGTGGTTCCACACGGCCACGAAGCTCATGAACATGAGAAGCCCGATGAGCACGCCGACATGGATCGGCACCACGAAAACCATCGCGGGCATGAGCCACGCCGTCAGCGCTGCCTCCGCAGGATCGAAGGCGAAGGACGCGAAGGGCGTCGGCTGGCGCGAACGGTGGTGTCCGGCATGCATCCAGCGGAACAGCCTCGGGTGATGCATCAGGCGATGCGCGAAGTAATAATAGGTGTCCTGCACCACCAGATAGATGAAGAAGCTGAGGAAAAGATAGGGCACGCCGCCGTAAGCGCGCCAGTCGGTATAGATCGCCGTGCCGCCGTTCAGGAAGACGGTGAGCGCGAAAGCGGCTGGCGCGGCGTAAACCGCCGACGAGAGCAGCGACAGGCGGATTTCCTTCATCACGATGCCGCGCATCGGCCGGTCGCGGTTGAGCCGCTTCGCCCGCAACTTTTCACCGCCGCGCTGCCAAAGCAGCCAGTAGAACAGCCCGGAAAGAGCGAGATAGCGCGCCGCGATGATCGCGGTCAACGCCGCCGCCAGCCCGAGGAATTGCCAAGCCATTCTGCCTCCCGACGCGTTGTGATGCGACAGCGGGTTATCGTGACCGGGCCCCGTCGCGGCTTGTCGCCTTGCCTTGGAGCGCTATCGCGTTCCAAATCCTGTTTGAGCGTGATCTTATCGTAAAATCAGGGTCCGCTTTTGCGGATTAAGCTTTAGAAAGGAAACTTTCTGCTTTTCGCAAGCGGACGCCATGCACATCCTTGCGAGGAGGGCAATCGAAATGACGCGGGTCGCCATTAGTCACTTGAGTTGGAACGCGAAACCTGGAGCGTCGGATAACGTGGGCGTCTTGGGATAACGCGGGCGTCTTGGCCTGGTGGAGCGAATTTGACATTTGAGTTCCGGTTGCAGCGAGCTCTCTCTCAAATGCCAAATTGAAAAGCTCGACGAGAATTGGAAAGTTACTAATGGTCTTTGCTCGCTCGATTCCGACATTTGCTCGCGAGGTTGCTGCGAAGACGCATCGGAAGCGGACCATCAGCCGTTCCCCGGTTCCGCAAGCGCGAGCCAATCCTTCGCGCGGGCTTCTGGATCGGGTGCGAACACGACATCCGACACGACCGCGATGCTGTCCGCCCCCGCCGCGTAGACATCCGGCGCGCGTTCCAGCGTGATGCCGCCGATGGCGACGAGCGGGCGTTTTGCGAGCGCCTTCCATTCGCCGACGCGCGCGAGCCCCTGCGGTGCCCACGGCATGACCTTCAGCGTCGTCTGATAAACCGGGCCGAGCGCGATATAATCGGGATCGAAGGATAGAGCGCGGTCGAGTTCCTCGTGGCTGTGCGTCGAAAGGCCAAGCTTTAGCCCGGCGCGGCGGATTGCTGCCACGTCGGCCGTGTCGAGGTCGCCCTGTCCGAGATGCACCCACGGCGCGCAGCAATCGATAGCTTCGCGCCAGTGGTCGTTGACGACGAGAGCCGCGCCATGGACTCGGCACGCTTCGAGCGCCTGCGTGATCGCGGGCGCAATATCCGAAGCGTCAGCATCCTTCATGCGCAGTTGCATCAGTTTGACGCCAACGCGCGCGAGACGCTCGACAAAGGTGACATCCGGCACGACGGGATAGAAGCGGGGCAGGGCGGTGGTCATCGGGAAACCTCGCACGAATGATCGGCAAACAGCTCGGCACGCCTGGAACAGCCTGCGTTGATACGACTCAATGTGACGTCGAGGAGCTGATCGACAAGCGAGACTAACAAGGTCGTGCTCGTCTGATTTACGGCGCGATCTATGGAGCCGTCTTGCTGCGGCTCTCATATCAAATTCCGAACTGCTCTGGATTCAATAAGTTTCGTGCCACCCCCAAGTCTACTTCAGCGGTAGCTGGATGAACCCATGCGCCAGAGCACGCTACAACAGAGCAAGCCCAGCCACGGGCGACGACGGGCTCGCCATGTCGCGCGGCGGCATGATGCCCGACCGATACGCAATGCGCCCCGCCTCGACGGCCTTCGCGAACGCGACCGCCATCGCAACCGAATCGGCTGCTTTCGCCACCGCCGTGTTGATGAGCACGCCGTCATAGCCCATTTCGAGCGCCAGCGCGGCATGGGACGGCGCGCCGAGGCCCGCATCGACGATGAGCGGCAGGTCGGGATAAAATGCGCGTAACGTCTTGAGGCCGTACGGGTTCATGAGCCCGCGCGCCGAGCCGATGGGCGCGGCCCACGGCATGAGAACCTGGCAGCCCGCGCCGACAAGCCGCTGCGCAACGCTCAGATCCTCGGTGCAATAAGGCAGCACCTTGAACCCATCGCGCGTGAGCTTTTCGGCCGCGTCGACGAGGCCGTACACGTCCGGCTGAAGCGTGTCGTCGTTGGCGATGACCTCAAGCTTGATCCAGTCCGTCTCGAACACTTCGCGCGCCATTTGCGCCGTGGTGATGGCCTCGCGCGCCGTATGGCAGCCCGCCGTGTTCGGCAGAACGCGCGCGCCGAAGCTCTTCAGGAGGTCGAAAAAGTGCTGACCGGTCTTCACGTCACCGCTCGACTCCCGCCTGAGCGATACGGTCACGATCTCGGCGCCGCTTGCCTCAACCGACCGCCTGAGGATGTCGGGCGACGGATATTGCGAGGTGCCGAGCAGCAGCCGCGAGCTGATGGCTTCGCCATAGATCGAAAGCGCGTCGGCAGTTCCGGTAGCAAGTGACATTCAATCAGCCTCCCTGTCGGGGCGACAGGATTTCGACAGTGTCGCCATCGGTGAGCTCCGCCGTGATGCGTTCGGTTTTCGGCACGAACGCGCCGTTCAGAGCCGTTGCGATCTTCGCGTCGGCGAAACCCAGTTCGCGGCAAAGCGAATCGAGTGTCGTCGCGTCGGTCGCAAGGGCCTCACCATTCACCATTATCTTCAAGGAGAACTCCCGGAGCCTTTGCACCCGACTCTATATAGTCGGCCGTGATCTTCGCGAGGATAGGTGAAAGCAGAAAACCGTGGCGGAAAAGGCCGTTCACGTAAAGGCGCGGCCGCCCGGACTGCGTTTTTCCGATGATGATCCTCGGCGCGTTGTCCGGGAAGGACGGGCGCACGTCCGCATCCATGAACGCGATCCGCGCCTCGCCGAGCGCCGGGATCAGCGCATAAGCCGCCGCCATGATCTCGGTTACGGAACGCAGCGTCGCCGGACCGCGATCGTCGCTTTCGATGGCAGTGGTGCCGATCATGAACTGGTTGTCCGACCACGGCACGATGTAGAACGGAATGCGCGGATGCGTCATGCGCACGGGCCGCGAAAGTGTGACGCCGGGGCAGTCCACCACGACGCGCTCGCCGCGAACGCCGCGCAGCGTCTTTAGATGATCGCGCGCGGCAAGGCCACGGCAGTCGACCACGACATCGGCGTCGGTCTCCTCCCACGCCTCGGCAACAAGCTTCGCGCCCGCCGCTGCGGCTTCCTGAATGAAATATTCCAGCGCGACGAACGGCTCGATATGGCCTTCGTCCTTATAGAAGAGGCCGTCGCGAAAGCGGTCTTCGAGGGCTGGTTCGAGCGCGGAAATTTCATCCACGCCGACGCGGGTGTGTCCCTGCGTAACGGCGCCGAAACGCTGAAGGTCGGCCACATCGCGCGGGGACGCTACCACGAGAGTGCCGTTCAGCTTGAGATGCGGATAGTGCTCTTTCCAGATCTCCATCGCTTCGAGACCGAGGTCGCGGGCCTCTTCGTGCCCCGGTTCGCCCTCGCAATAGGAGCCGAGCATGCCGCCCGCGCACCCGCTCGCGCAGTTCTGCGACGGGGTTCCCGCAGGGTCGTACAGCGTAACCTTGTGTCCACGGCGCGACAGGAGAAAAGCCTGCCACATTCCAGCGGCGCCAGCGCCAATGATGTCAATTTTTGCCATGCGCGAGGTTTGGATGACTCCGGGGAAAAAAGCAAGCAAGCGGCCAGTGGGGCGTTATCGTTTCTTTCGCGAGGGCGCAGAAGACACGATGGGGGGACGCCGGGGGGTCTGGCTCGCCTGCTTGCTGCAACCATCGGACGGAGTTTGCGGCCACCACCGATGTTCTTCGTTTGTTCTAAGTCCGGTTCAGGCTTGTGTCAAGCAGATTTCGGGCGTACAGAACAGCCACTTTTTTGAGAGGTGCCAGCTGTGAAAAAAGAAAAACCAAACGCATACTACGATGCAGGCGCAGCGCTTCAGAATGCCCAGGCGGGCGGTTTTCCTCTCACGCGCTTGCGCCGGACGAGACAGGCTGCGTGGTCGCGCGCGCTCGTCGCCGAAAACACGCTTTCCGCATCCAATCTGATCTGGCCGATCTTCGTCATGGACGGCCTGCGCGCGAAGCAGCCCGTTCCGTCGCTTCCGGGCGTCGACCGTATGTCGGTGGACCTCGCCGCCGAAGCCGCCGAACAGGCCGCCGAACTTGGCGTTCCGGCTGTCGCGCTCTTTCCCTATACGCGCCCCGATCTGCGCGACGAAGCGGCGACCGAAGCCTTCAATCCGGAAAACATCGTCTGCCGCGCGGTGCGCGCCATCAAGGCCCGCGTGCCGAACATGGGCATCATCTGCGACGTGGCGCTGGACCCCTATACGAGCCACGGCCAGGACGGCCTGATGGTCGGCAATGAGATCGTCAACGACCTGTCGCTCGAAGCGCTGACGCGTCAGGCGATGAATCAGGCAGAAGCAGGCTGCGACGTGCTCGCGCCATCGGACATGATGGACGGTCGCATCGGCGTGATCCGCTCGGCGCTCGAAAGCCGCGGCTTCTACAACACGCAGATCATGGCCTATTCGGCGAAGTACGCCAGCGCGTTCTATGGCCCGTTCCGCGATGCGGTCGGCTCGTCCGGCACGCTCAGGGGCGACAAGCGCACCTACCAGATGGACCCGGCCAACTCCGACGAGGCGATTCGCGAAGTTGCGCTCGACCTCGCCGAGGGCGCGGACATGGTCATGGTGAAGCCCGGCATGCCGTATCTCGACATCGTTCGCCGCGTGCACGAAGAGTTCAAGGTGCCGACCTTCGTCTATCAGGTGTCGGGCGAATACGCGATGCTGCTCGCTGCGTTTCAGAACGGCTGGCTCACCCGCGACAAGGTGATCCTCGAAAGCCTGATGGCGTTCCGCCGCGCAGGCGCTTCGGGTATCCTCACTTATTTCGCACCGGAAGCCGCGCGACTCTTGAAGGCGTAACCGGTGAAGGTCAAATTCGCTCCACTGGGCGGCGGTTCGCCGCCAGAGGAGATGCGTGTATGACCATACTCGCGGCACGGGTTTCTGAAGAGCCGCGCGTCAGCCTTGAGGACATTCGGGCGGCGCGCGAGGCTCTTCGCGGCGCGATCATCCGCACGCCCGCCGTGGAAGCGCCGAAGCTGTCGGCGCTTTCGGGCGCGCAGATCTTCATCAAGTACGAGAACATGCAGGCGACCGGCTCCTTCAAGGAGCGAGGCGCGCTGAACAAGTTGCTCTCGCTCGACGCAACGCAGCGCGAGCGCGGCGTGATCGCGATTTCGGCGGGCAATCACGCGCAGGCCGTCGCCCATCACGCGGCGCGGCTCGGCATTCCGGCGACCATCGTCATGCCGGAAGGGACGCCGTTCAACAAGGTCGGGGCTACCGAAGCTTTCGGCGCGAAGGTGATCCTCTACGGCGAGAGTGTTGCCGAATCGCGCGTCGCGGCCGACCGGCTCATCGTCGATCACGGCTTCACCCTCGTTCATCCCTATGACGACCCGGCCGTGATCGCAGGGCAGGGGACGGCGGCGCTCGAATTTCTGGAAGACTGCCCGGACCTCGATTGTCTCATCGTGCCCATCGGCGGCGGCGGGTTCATCTCGGGCGTCGCCATCGCAGCGAAGGCGCTGAAGCCCGACATCGAAATCATTGGCGTTGAGGTGGAGAGCTATCCGTCCACCTACGCGGCGCTGCGCGGACGCATCGCGGAATGCGGCGGCGCAACGCTGGCGGAGGGAATCGCGGTGAAAACGCCCGGTGGGCATACGCTGCCTGTCATGCGCGACCTCGTGACGGACGTGGTGCTCGTCAGCGAATCCATGGTCGAGAGCGCCATCTTTCTACTCGCCAGCCTTCAGAAGACGGTGGCCGAAGGTGCGAGCGCGGCGGCCCTCGCGGCCGTCCTGTCTGATCGGCGGCGGTTCCACGGGCGGCGCATCGGCCTGTTCCAGTCCGGGGCGAATATCGATAGCCGCGTGCTCGCCGCCATCATCATCCGTGGCCTCGAACGCGAATCGAAGATCCTGTCGCTGCGCATTCAGGTCGATGACCGGCCGGGCATGCTCGGCGAGCTTGCGAGCGAGCTTGGCCGCTGCGGCGCGAACATCCTCGAAGTGCACCACCGTCGCTTCTATCTCTACGTGCCCGCGAAATCTACGCTCGTGGATATCGTGATCGAGACGAAGGATGCGCGTCACGCCGAGGAAATCATCGGGAAGCTTCGCACGCATGGCTTCAGGGTGGAGCGGCTGAACGCGAGCGGCGGCGAGCCCGCGCCGCGCATGGAATAGGCGGCGCTTCCGCCGGGCGAGTGGCGAAACCTGAAATGAATCCGCCCCTCTCTCGCGGGAGAAAGGGGCGGCAGCCCAGCCGGCTAATCGGGAAATCTTATTTGATCGGATCGCCGTCCTCGTCCGGCTCGTCGTCCCTATCGGAGTCGTAAGGCGGCGGGGGAGGGGGTGGAGCGTCGCGATAGCGCTCGCCGTTGAAGCGTTCTTCGCGGGAATAGCGCTCATAACCATTGTAATAGCTGTAGTCGCGGCGCGGTGAGGAATAGGGCAGGTTCGCCATCACGACGCGGCGGCATTCGGAATTGAGGCTCTCGATGCGCTCGCCGAGGCATTCCACGATCTGACCGCCGCCGGGCCGCACGCCGTTGCAGAAGCGGCGATAATCCGGCATGCACACCTCGATGGCATAGGCGAACTTGATCGCCTTGAGGCAGCCGGGATTGAGCTGCGCCTCGTTGTCGAGCAGGCAGCGCCCCACGCGGCCGTCGCCGGGGAGGACATCGGAACAGAGCCGATGATAATCGGGCCGACACGATTGCATCACGCTGTCGAGGATTTCGGGCGGCAGGTCGGCTGCGGCGGCCGCCGAGGAACCGGCAATAAGACCGGCAAGGAAGACGTATTTTGCAGGGTTGAACATCGAAGTCTCCGGGGCGCGCGCGCCTCAACCGGCGCGAGCGAATCTGAGCGCAGTAAACCCGAAAATTCCGGCTGGATTTCGCCCTAACGAAGGCTAAACGCGGTGGCGACCGTACGGGGGCGCGGCGGTCTGTAACAGGATGTAACGCGTGCTGAACGGCTGTTCATGATGGCGGACGGCGACCTCAGCGATGCCGTTTCTGCTATCCAGTTTCGCCGCCGGGAACCTGCGCCAGTGCGTTCGCCCCGAACGTCCAACTGCTTGATGAGCACCTGCGTGACGTGTCGTTTGCCGCGAGCTTGCCGCTGGCGAAAAGCTCGCGGATTGTGACGCTCGTTCATTCACGCGAGCGGGTGTCCACTTCCGTCGCAAACGCCCTCAATGGGCACTTGGGATTGGCCTGACGAGGCCACGCCGCCCTTACGTTAAGCGATTCCCGACGAAACCTTGACTTCAAGGGATAATCCGGCTTGGCTGCGATCATCCCTTCCTGAACCCAAGGTCTCCAATGTCAGTGCGTATTCTTCCGGCGGCTGCGGCTGCGTTTCTTGGCTGCGGTCTGGCGAGCGCCGCCGCCGCTGCCGATCTGACCATCGCCATCGACGGGCTTCGATCCGACAGGGGCGAGGTCAAGCTCTGCGTCTTCTCCGCCGAGACCTCAAACAAGGCCGTTTTTCCCGACTGCGTCACCGGGCGCCCGGTGAAACAGGGCAGCGCCATCATTCGCGGAGGGAAGGTGGTCGTGACCTATAGCGGCCTCAAGCCGGGCGTTTACGCCGTGGCATCGATCCACGACGAGAATGGCGACGGCAAGCTCGGCACGAATATGGTCGGCATCCCGACCGAGGGCATTGGCGTTTCGAACAACCCCACGCTGTTCGGGAAGCCGGACTTTGCGAAAAGCGCCTTCGAGATCGCGGGCAACACGCGCATCGCGATAACAGCGAAATATTTCTTCTGAGCGACCGGTAAAATCGCTCGTCGGGCAAAAAAAAGCCGCGCGAAGTTTCCGCGCGGCTTTTTTTTGTGGCGATGCCGGAGCCTATTGAGAAGTCGCCTTTTCCTCGGCGCGGTTCTTCAGGAGCGACAGCCCTATCGATCCGAAGATCAGGATCGCGGTCATGCCGAGCGCCCATTCGGTCGGAATATCCGGCCACTCTTCGGGATAGTTGAAGATCATCTTGAAGCCGATGAAGACCAGCGTGAGCGACAGGCCGTATTTCAGATAGCGGAACTTGTCCACCATGCCTCGCAGCGCGAAGAACAGGGCGCGAAGGCCGAGGATTGCGAACACGTTCGAGGTGTAGACGATGAACGGGTCGCGCGTGATCGCGAAGATCGCCGGGATGGAGTCGAGCGCAAACACGATATCGGTGATGTTGAGCACGATCAGCACCAGGAAAAGCGGCGTTGCCACTCGCTTGCCCGTGCCGGAGAGACGCACGAAGAACCGCTCCCCGTGATAATCCGTGGTCATCGGCAGCACGCGCCGCGTCCATTTCACGATGCGGCTGTTTTCGAGGTCGACCGCCTCCTCACCGGATGTCATCGTCTTTATGCCGGTATAGACGAGGAACGCGCCGAGGAAGAGCACGGTGAAGTGGAAGTTCTCGATCAGCGCATAGCCCGCGAGAATAAACACCCCGCGCAGCACGAGAGCGGCGAGAATACCCCACAGGAGCACGCGCATCTGCAAATGCGATGGCACCTGAAAATAGGTAAAGATGATGACGAACACCAGAATGTTGTCCATCGACAGGGCATATTCTATGAAATAGCCCGTCAGGAACTCGACCGCTTTCTGGTTGCCGAACTCGAAATAGATCCACGCATTGAAACAGAGCGCGAGCGCGATGTAGCCCGCGGTCATGATCAACGCTTCCCGCACGGGAATCGCGCGCGCCTTCCTGTGGAACAGGCCGAGATCGGCGGCGAGGATCGCGAGAATGAGGGCGGTGAAACCAAGCCACGCCCAGATAGAATGCTCTTCAAACATTGAAATGTGGATCCTTCACAAGGCACGCGGTCACGGTTGTTTCAGGCTCGCCTTACCCGAAAAGCGTTTACAGGCGATGCCTGACCGCCGTCCGACCTCGATGTTCGAAGCCGGGGCGAAATCGCAGCAATCGCGCGAGAGACGAGGGGGCAACAAATTCGCGAGACACCGGACCAGCACGGCGGTTCGTTTCTGTCGCTCCCGGAAATGGGTGCCGCGATGGCGACCTTCTAGTTCCACCGCGACAGCTTCAGAGCATGAGAGAAATAAGGCCGGAAATCGGCGGGATTGTGGTCAGTTTATGGCAGGACCGAATACCAGAACGGCGTTGAGCCCGCCAAAGGCGAAAGAGTTGGACATTGTATAGCCGATGGCGCGATGGCGGCCTTCATGCGGCACATAGTCGAGATCGCACCCTTCGCCCGGTTCGTCCATGCCGATGGTCGCCGGAATGAAGCCGTCCCGCATGGCCTGCACGCAGACGACCGCTTCCAAGCCGCCGGCAGCGCCAAGGCAATGGCCGTGCATCGATTTGGTGGACGAAACGGCGAGCCTGTCCGCATGTGCGCCGAAGGCCTTGCGGATGGCGCGTGTTTCGTTGATGTCGTTCGCGGCCGTGGCGGTGCCGTGCGCGTTGAGATAGTCGATATCGGACGGCGAGAGCCTCGCGTCGTCGAGCGCGATCTGCATCGCCCGCGTCGGGCCGTCGATGTCGGGGTTGACCATGTCGGCGGCGTCGGACGTCATGCCGAAGCCCAGCACTTCGCCGAGCACGGTGGCGCCGCGCGCCGTCGCATGCTCCATGTCTTCGAGCACGAGGATGCCCGCGCCCTCGGCGATCACCGTGCCGTTGCGCCGCTTTGAGAAGGGAAAGCACCCTTCCGGCGAAAGCACACGCATCGCCTGCCATGCGCGCATGCAACCATAATTGAGCGGCGCTTCCGAAGCGCCCGCGACCGCGACATCCACCATCCCGGAGCGGATCATCTGGAAGGCGAGGCCGATGGCATGCGCCGAGGTGGAGCAGGCGCTGACCGTGCCGAACACCGGCCCCTTGATGCCGTGCTCGATGCTGATATGCGCAGACGAAGAGCTGATGATGGTTTTCAGGAGCGTAAGCGGGTGCGTTGCCTTCTTCTGGTGAGCGAAGATATCTTCGTATGCTTTTTCCTGCGTCGTAACTCCGCCCGCGCCGGACCCTACGATGCAGGCTGCGCGCTCGCCGAGCGGACCCTCCAACCCGGATTGGCGCACGGCCTCCCATGCGGCGGCGGCGGCATATTGGGTGAAGCGGTCGGAAAGCTGCACGCCACGGCTCATGCAAAGCTCGCGCGCATCGAAGTCGGGCACCTCGCCGCCGATGGTGATGTAAAGATCGAGCAGCGGAAAACTTTCGAGCGGCGCGATGCCAGTCTCGCCGGCCTTGATGGCGCTCCAGAACTTCTGGACCCCTGTGCCGAGAGCCGAGACGACGCCCGTCCCCGTGATCGCCACGCGGCGGCCGCTATTTCTCTCGCTCATTCGGGACTCCCCCAAGACTGATAAATGGGCGGGAGCGCGATCCCGTTCGGTCGAGAACGACCGCGCGAACCGTCACGCCGCCGCGTCGGACGAATTCTGCGATGCGAGCACGGTCGTGACCTTGTCGACCACCGAGCCGACGGTGCCGAAGTCCGCCATTTCTTCGTTGGCGTTATAGGGAATCTGGATTCCGAAGGTATCCTCGATATCGAAGACGATAACGGCAAGATCCAGCGACTCGATTTCAAGATCGGTAAGCTTGGTATCGAGAGCGATCTCTTTCTCCGGATGGCGCATGTTCTTGCGCAGGATGGCGATGATTTTTTCGGCGACGTCGTCCATTCGAGGCTCCCTGGCGGAACCGCAATTCATGCTGCGGTTTCGATTCCTTATGGCGCGTCGGGAACGATTAGCGGCATTCCCGCGTCAAGTCCAGCGAACTCGCCGATGGCTTTGTTCCGGCTGGGGATATGTTACTTCGTCCTTTTGTAGGGTACCCCCGGAGCCGCAGCCGATCAGGTTCAATCACCGGATGGGTAAATCCGTCGCCGAACCTGAGTGTAGTGGCATTTCGCAACCGGGTTGCAGGTCCGGTTCGATTGGAACGCCTTCCAGCGTTCTCGATGTCGCAGAGTTGAAGGTTCGCCGTTGGTAGGCATTTCGGCCTGTTTACTTAGATGATACCGTACGCGTCGAAAAAACAAGAAAAACGCATATTTCAGGCAGGGATGGAACGGGCATGGACGGTCATCAGGATCCGCAGGTTGTGGAAACGAACGACAAGGGGACTCAAGCGGGAACGGCGGCGGCGATCCGTCCATGGCTGAGATCATATCCGGCGGGAGTCGACTGGTTTCAGGTTTTCGAGCCGAAGCCGCTGCCGGTCGCGCTTGAAGAGACGGTCGCCCGCTTCCCCGACAAGCCCGCGTCGTGGTTCTTCGGCAAGACGATGACCTACGCGGAACTCGGCGCGGCGGTGGATCGCGCGACGAAGGCGCTTCAAGGCCTCGGCGTGCGCGAAGGCACGCGAGTGGGCCTGCTGTTCCCGAACTGTCCGGCCTTCGTCATCTTCTATTATGCGACGCTGAAGGCGGGCGGCACTGTCGTCAGCCTCAACCCGCTTTATACCGTGCCGGAGCTCGCCTACCAAGTGAAGGACGCGGGCGTGAAAATCGTGGTGACGGCGGATCTCGCGGCCACGCTTCCGAAGGCGAAGGCGCTCGTCGATAACGGCACGCTCGAAACTGTCATTGTCGCACCGTTCAAGAAGATGCTGCCGGGCCTGAAAGGCTTCCTCTTCGGCCTGTTCAAGGGCAAGGATCTTGCGAAGTGGACACCCGGCAGGGGCCTCCTAAGCGCGGAGGAGCTGCTCGACAATGACGGCCATTACGACCGCAGCGCGATCGACGTTAACGCCGTGGCCGCGCTGCAATATACGGGCGGCACGACGGGCACCCCGAAAGGCGCGATGCTCACGCATGCGAACCTCTCCATAAACGTGCAGCAGGCGGCGGCGTGGTTTCCGGGGCTCGCCATCCCCGGCGAGGAGCGCTTTTTCTGCGTGATCCCGTTCTTCCATTCCTTCGCGATGACCGGCCTGATGAACTTCGCGATCCTCAAGGGCGCGCAGATGATCATGCTGCCGCGCTTCGAGTTGAAGCTCGCGCTGAAGACCATCGACCAGACGAAGCCCACCATCATGGCGGGCGTGCCGACGCTGTTCAACGCCATGGCGAAGGTGCCGGACATCAAGAAGCACGATTTGTCCTCGCTGAAGTTCTGCATTTCGGGCGGCGCGGCGCTGCCTCTCGAAGTGCGGCGCGATTTCGAGAGCGTCTCCGGCTGCGGTCTGG
>NZ_JFZJ01000029.1 GCF_000636015.1 Rhodomicrobium udaipurense JA643 | reverse complement strand
CCGGTTGTGCCGGGACGCGGGCTCTACCTGGGGGAGCTCATGGATGGTGACCACACCACCGGGCATCCGCTGGTGGCGCGCTACCCGGGACATCTGCTGACGGTTGCACCGACCGGGCAAGGCAAGAGTGCAACCCAGATTGTCGAGAACCTGCGCCGCTATAGCGGCTCGGTGGTTGTGCTCGACCCGAAAGGCGAGCTCTACGACCTCACGGCACGGCACAGGCGCCGCTTCGGGAAGGTGTACCGGCTCGCGCCCTTCGCACAACCCGGCGAGCCTCCAAGTGACCATTACAATCCCCTGGACGAACTCGGCGGCGTCCGCGAACGCGGCGCCCGCGCGCGTCTCCTGGCGGAAATGCTGGTCGTCCGCCAGAGCGACAAAGGCGCCGCTGACGCTGGCTTCTGGGAAAACGAGGCCGTCAATCTCCTCACCCTCCTCATCATGGGCGTGGTCGAGATGAGCGAGGAGGCGCGCAAGTTCGACATCGAAGCCTCGGCGAACCTCTCTGAAGTGCAGCGGCTGTGCTGCCTGCCTCTCCTCGGCGACCGCCCCGAACGCGACCCCAACGTCCCGGAATACTTCGAGGACACACTCAAGCTCATGAGCTCCGACACCTTCGGCCCCCTCGTCCGCCGTCAGGCGGGCTCATTCTACGGCCGCGAGCGGAAGCTCCTCCGCCAAGAGCGACTTCCAGTTCTCGGACCTCGCGGCAAACCCCGGCACCACGGTCTACCTCACCATCCCGCTCAAGGAGACGCACACCAGCTTCCGGTATCTCAGGGCCATGATCGGCTGCGCCTTCTCGGCGCTGCAGGAGCAACGCGACGCTCATGAAGCCTCGGTGCTCTTTATTTTGGATGAGTTCGCGGCGCTGCGGGACATGCCCTTCATGCGCGACGCCGTCGCGCAAATGCGCTCCTCGGGCGCCTGGTTCTGGTTCTTTGTTCAGGACGTGGCTCAGCTCGAAGGCGTTTATCAGCGCTGGGCGGACGTGTTCCTCTCCCAGACCGACCACCAGGTCTTCTTCGGGGCGACGCTTGACGCCAAAACCAAGAAGCACGTCTCCAGCGCCCTTGGGGTCACCACCTTTCCCTACCGCGACCCCAACCTGTCGTGGACACACTCCATCGGCGTCAACGACAGCGATACCGCGACCCCAATCCAGCTCGGGGGGTTCGGCGAGGGCCGCAACACCAGCCAGTCCATCAACATTACCGAACCGGTGGTGCTGGCACCCCGGCCACTGCTGACACCATTCGAGGTCGGCACGTATCTCGGCGCGCGCGAGCCGGGAGAAACCCACCCCAGCACCACGATCATCCTGTCCAAGCAGGCGGGCGGATACCCACTCAAGGCCCGCCGCCGTCACTGGCGTTCCCTCACGACCTCTCTCCCCTCGTCCTCGCAGATTGGAGCCCGCTCATGAGCAATCCAGATCCATCGCGTCGTCCTGAACCGGAAGTGTCCCGCACTGACGCGCTGCTAAGGCTGGTCGCGCAACATGCGGACCAGTTGCGGCAGGGGTTTCACAACTTGGTGGTGAATTACTACGATGCCCTGCAATGGCGGCGGCTGGAGCATGACGTTGCCGACCTCCTAGAGCGGCGGTTTGATGAGGTGCTGGATTCGCGGAGCCAGGCCTCTTCTTTTGCGGAGTTCGACGAGGTCCTTGAACAGGACGTCCAGAATACGCTGAGCCGCCGCGATCCAAGCGGCAGCCGAGCCGAGAAGTACCGCCAGGCGGTGGATATGGTGTACGAGAACACCGCACACTGGAATTCTGTTTTGAGTGATGAGGAAGCAGCCTACTGGCGGCACGCCTCCCTCGTGTGGATGGCGCTCTGGCATGCCGCAGCGGCTCAGACGATTTCACCCGCTGAATTGGCGGAATACCTGGGCCTTGCGTCGCCAGCCCCGGCAATCCAAGCTCCTCAATTCACCGAACCGCCTGCGCATGCCCCCGCACCTGCGCCTGAGCCCATGCACGCACCCGCACCGGAACCGGTGAAGGTATTGTCGTCGTCGAGGTTCGGGCTCGGTGAACGGTCTGTTCTTGATGGAACAGCGGGCCTTCAGGCGCGCCTTCTTCACACCTCCACGTTCAATACCGCGATCACAATCGGCATCGCGGCGGCCATCAGCACCTTTATTTTCGGCGCCGTGTTCTCACTCGGTGCCCTGACGGTGGCGATCCCCGTCGTGCTGCTCTTCGGGTGGGTCGGCGCGGGCACGCAAATGCAGGCGGCTTCCGAGCGCGTGGCGCGCAACATGAAGCTTGAGTACGTGGAGCCGGAAAACTGGCTGCAGCAGCGGATGCAGGAGATGAGCGACGCCATCGGGTTCAGTCCGGCACCCCGCGTCGGCATCTTCCCATCAGAGGACGTCAACGGCTTTGCCGTTGGCAGCAAGGACCACAACGGGGCCGTGATTGGTGTGTCGCAAGGCGCGGTCGACAAGCTCTCCTCTCAGCAGATGGACGCACTTCTCGCCCACGAGCTTGGCCACATCGTCACCGGAGACATGGCGCGGATGATGTACGCACAATGCTTCCAGCGCTCGCTCGCCGCCTGGATGCTCATCACACCGGCGAGGGCGCTTGTACGTTGGGCGTTCTCATTCCTTGGCGAGGCGATGGTGCTCAAGCTCTCCCGCGCCCGTGAGCTGCGCGCCGATGGATTCGGGGCGGCTGTTGCCGGAAAGGCCAGCATGATCGCATTGCTGGAGGTTCTGGAAGGCACCCAGCCTCGTGCCGCGTCAGCCACGCAAGTGGCCCCGGAACTCTTCTTCCGGGACGTGGCGCAACGGTACTTCAGAACGCACCCGACCATCCGCGATCGTATCCAATCCGTTCGGAGCGAGGAGCGGATTCGGGACCTGCGCGGACTGACCTACAGCGAGTAGACACCTCGCCTTCGGGCCGCCAATGGCGGTATGCTCAAGGTGATTCGAACCGCTGAATGGGATGCCGCTGACACCGCCGCCACCGGAGTTGACGTTTCTGACCTCGGTCGAGGCGGCCGAACTCCTTCGCGTGTCCCGGCGCACGCTGGAACGCATGCGGATCGAAGGCACCGGCCCGCGCTACCTCAAGGTCGGCCCCGGCAAACGCAGCCGCGTCATCTACCGCCAGTCGGACATCGTCGCCTGGCTCGACCGGCAGAGTTATGCCTCCACATCGGAGTATACAAGATAGGCGCTTACCACGCGGGGGCTCTGCCCCCGCACCCCCGGGATATTTGGTGACAGTGATGGGGCCTGAGACCGCCTAGGCGGGATTCTGGTTGATTTTCCACCTTGATTGGGAAGGTTGGTGTGCGTCGCAACAAAAAGGCTCTAAAAAGACCTCCCGTTTCGCCGCATAACCGATCCTCAACGGCTCTGCCATCGTGCGCCAAATCATCCCTTCCGACAAGGAAAGGCCGTTGCTGAAAGCCGCTGACTGAGGTGTCGGTTCGGACTTAAAACCCCCTTTAAATTTTGGAAAGCCCTTTTTCTGTAAATTCTGGATATTTTCTGTAAAGAAATGTTCTGGAATGTCCTGTCGTACGGTTCTGGAATGTTCTGTTCTATATATACACCTAGCAAGTCTGCGTTGATACGCTAGCAAGTCTGCGCTGTATTCCTAGTAAGTCTGCGCTCAACCCCTAGCAAGTCTGCGCTGAAATTACCCTTCCCCCTAGCAAGTCTGCGTTGGCGCTCTAGCAAGTCTGCGCGGGGGGTGAGCTAAGCGATTGAAATTCCTGCATTGCAGGAAAAGTCATTCCCTAGCAAGTCTGCGTAGGCTTGACATCTATGAGATCGGCTTCCTGACTGCCTTCAGCCTGGATGTTGAAATTGTCGCCATGCCTCACCGGACCGCGCGCAGTGAAAGCCGTGGCATCACTTTCAAACCGCTGGATGCCGCCCGCTGATGGGAGTTATTTCTTTGCGAGCCGAGGCTCGGGAAGCGCCAGCACTTCCGGCCCCGCCCCGGCAATCACCAGTCCGTCCTCGGTAATTCTGGTCGGCAGTTTCGGGAACACCTCCTGAATGGCCTTCAGGTCCGCAGAAAAGTCACGCCGGAAATTGTCCATGCGGTCGTAATCGCTGCCGAACTGCTCGGCGAGTGCCGTCCACGAAATGGTCTTGGTGGTTTCAAGGTTGTTGAGCCGCCATCCCAGCCAGAAATACAGATCCAGCTTGCGCGCCGAGCCCGCGAAGGCCCGCACCGCCTTTGCGTTCAGCGGCAGGGCGTGTTTTTTGAGGCTGTCATAGAAATCAAGGCTGAACGTGAGGGTGGTCGGCCAGAGCATCCGCTCCTCGGGATTGAGTGGCATCCAGATGTCCACTTCGCTGAAAGGCTGAATATAGCGCTGCTTGGCCCTCTCCCCGTTCCAGACGGCGATCGTCATCCGCGCCGCCGCCAGGGCATTCAGCTGCTCCTTGAACGCATGGAGCGTTCCCTTTTTCCCGCCCGTCGCGGGAAAGCCCATCTCGCGCATGAAGGCCGTCAGGTTGTCGGCGATGGAGATGGTGGCAGATTTCTGGCGCACGGCCTCGGAACAGAGATGCATCATCAGCAGCCGTGCCTTCGGCCCGAACGGGATAGGCTGCTGGACCTTGGCACCGTTTTCAGGGGACGTGAGGTTTCCTGCCTCCACAATGAGTTTCATCGGGCCCTGACGGCGTTCGAACTCACGGGTTTCAATGGGTTGCCGCCGATAGGGCAGGCCGCAGACCGCAAGGACGCTGTGAATGTGCCGGAGATCCGGCAGCTCGGGCGCCTTCTCGGCAATCTCGTGTCGCGTGGTGGCCCGCCGCCGCTTGTCGCGCGGCATGGCCGCGAGCTCATCCCGCTTCGCCTGTTTCTGCTCCAGCTGACGGACGACGACTTCCAGCACAGGACTCGTGCGCTGGCGCTCCAGCTCAGCCAGAAGGTCCGCGTCGCGGATGTTGACCTGGCTTAAGCTGCTGCTGCTCATGCAATGGCGCTTCGGTCGTACTTGCGGAAAAGGTCGTTTAACGCCTCCTCCAGCAGCGCCTGGGTGGTGGTTTCATGGCTCGCTGCAAGCACACGAAGCTGTTTGGCGGCGGTCGCGTCCACGTAAGCCGATACCACCCGCTTGCCGTGACGGCTGGGCGCCAAAGGCGTCTTGCGGGCCTCAACGGCCCTCACCTCAGCCTCCTTCGGAATCGTGACCGTCGGCGGCAGCGTCGGCCCCGCCATGCCTTGCATGGCGGCTTTCAGCTTGTTGACACGTGGTTCTGTGCTCATGTGCGCATGCCCTCCTGTTGGGATGTGGGATTGTGGGAAAGGCTGGCGTGCGCGCGTGTGCTTAATCTCGCGGGTGCGCATTTGGATATGCGCGCAGGATGGATGTGCTTGGGTGTGGATTTTGCAGCATGTGGGGCTGTGCACATGCGGGCAAGAGCGCATGCAAAATTGGTGGCATGCCGTGCTACGGACAGGCCGTCATGTCGGGGTGTCCTCGTGTGTGCCTGTTTGCAGGCTGAAACGTAGAACTGTGGGCATGTCCACATGACTACATGCCTCCTTGTGCGCGTGCAAACGTTGCCAGCGCCTTGATTTCCTGCGCGGCTGCACCTTTCGGCTCGTATTCCAGAACGCCTTTGCCTTCGGTGAGGGATTTTACGAAGGCCACCCGGCTGCCGATGCGGACGGGAGCGAGGGGCAGGCCGTAGGCGCCAAGCGCGTCGGCCGCGTCATCGGCCAGTCCGCTGGAGCTGCGGCAGTTGTTGAGCACGAAGGCCGCCTTGACCTTCGCAAGGCTCGCGATGTTCACCGAATCCGCCACCGCGTCGAGGTCCAGGTTGGACGGCTGGCAGGGAATGAGGACGAGGTCGCTCAAGCGGGCGGCCATCAGCGACGCATTCTCGGATTTCGGAGCGGTATCGATAATGAGGATGTCGGCGCCGCCGTCCTCGGCCCGCTTCACCAGGTCCGGAAGGTTGGGACCGTGGCCGGGAAGGATGACCGGCTCCTCGTTTGAACGCAGGCGCGCCCAGCGCGCTGCGCTCTGCTGCGGGTCCAAATCAATGATGACCACGACCTTGCGGGATAACGTGGCCGCGATGGCGAGGTTGATGGCGAGAGTTGTCTTCCCGGAACCGCCTTTTTGCGAGACGAGCGCGATTGTCTTCATGCGCGCATGTTTACATAAGCGCATGTGAAAGACGAGGCGGGGAGGGCAGAAATTGCCTAATCTGACGCCAGCTCTATTCCATGAGAAAATCGCCTCACGTAACTATATGAATTATTGTTCAATACTAGATTATTTAACGTGACATACTTGAAATAAGAGCGATTTTTGCCAATCACTTTTACTGCATCAAACATTTATTTTTAGGGGATACCTTGACTTTCAACGACTTCATCGTCCTTGCGACGATTTTGGCCTGCATAGGTGTGGGCCTCTTCCTTCTTTTCGACGATCAAATCGTCGGAAAGATTCTCGGCACGATCACTACCGCTGTGGGCCTCTGGCTCGCGGCGGCGATCTATGCGCCGCAAACACACTACTGGCTGCTCCCTTGAGGGGAGCAGCCCCAAAGCCCGCCATCCGGCGGGCTTTGTCGTTAATTGCCAGCCTACGAATCCCTTGTCGTCATGTCCGCATGCGTTCACGATGACATGCACACATGTCCGATCAGGTATTCGCATCCCCCTCGCTCGCGCTGCCGTCCTCAAGCCCCGCAAGCACGGCGCGCGCGCGCCGCTCAATCGCCTCGCGGAACGCAGGCAGGAGCCCATGACCACCGGCGGGCATGGCGGCGACTGCATCCTCCGCTGAAGCCGCCTCCCGCAGGACAAGCCTGGACAGAGAAGCCACACGTCCCACCACGCGGGCGGGATTGAGGCCGCAATCCTCGGCAAGGCGTTCCCAATGACGGCGCTTCAGGTGCTCGCCCCGGTTCTTGCCAGCGATTCTCTGGGCAAGGTTACGGGTAATCCCGTCCCACGCATCAGCACACATCACATCATACAGCGGCGCTAGTCTGATCCCCCGGCTGCCCAGAAGGAGCGAGTAGTTCTTGGCGTGAGCATCGGTATTGCAGGCCAGCACATTGAACACCGCCTGATCCAGCAACCGGATGATGTCGGGTGCCTGCATCGTCGCGCGGGTGAGGGCGAACATGTCGGCAAGTGTCGGCCCCCGGATGCCGGTCTGGTTGGCCTCGTACTTGGCGGAAGGGGGCTTGCCGAGCGCCTGGCAGAAATCCTCCTGATGGAGGCGCCGCCAACGCCTGTCCTGCTCGATGCGGTCATACCGGTTCACGAGGAGGTAGCTTCGCGCCCCGGCCGCCCCCGTTGTCACCACCGGCACGTTCAGGCGGCACCGACGCGCCAGCACCATGCACAACGCCTCGTTCTGGACGCTGCCGTAAAGCTGCGTGGAATCCGGTTTGAGGATGTGGGTGGACGGCGCTCCGTCGACCGGAATGCAAAGCTGCCCTTCGCCATCCACGGCGACGCCGATCTTGCTCTGTACCCCCGCCAGTGACATGGACACGCCGTCTTCGCCCGCAAGGAACGGCTTGCGGGGCAGCTCATTGATGATCCGCTCAAGGTTTTCGGGCGATCCGATCGGGCGCCAGTCGCCCGAACTGGTCGAGCCCGGCTGGCCGATGGAAAGCGCCCCCGCTGTGTCCCGGCCGATTTCCCGCAGGATGCCGATGATATCCTCGGGGGAGGCGCCGAGCGCATGTCCGATGGCCCGCAGCTGGGCGCCTTCGGGCAGGAGGTTCGATGCCCACGGCAGGAAAATCTGGGACGGCACCGGTTGCGCTGACAGCGGCATCAGCACCGATACCGGAAACGCGCCCCTAGTCTTGAGCCATGCCGGATCATAAGCGAAGGAGGGGCCGTCGGCCCCGACCTC
Source organism: Rhodomicrobium udaipurense JA643 (assembly GCF_000636015.1). Classification (GTDB taxonomy): domain Bacteria; phylum Pseudomonadota; class Alphaproteobacteria; order Rhizobiales; family Rhodomicrobiaceae; genus Rhodomicrobium; species Rhodomicrobium udaipurense. The sequence goes on along the minus strand of NZ_JFZJ01000029.1, from coordinate 24,262 downwards.
GATGGTGCCCACGCGGCGGGTTTCGTAATAGACGACTAATTCAGGCACCCGGCTCGTCTTTCAGTTCGGGGAGGTCCGGCAGCAGGGCATCAGGAGAGGATTCCACGGGCTCGAAGGCCTTCAGGCCGACGGCAGCCGCCACGGCGAGGGCCTTGCCCAGCTGGCAGTTGGGCTTTCCGGCCTCCAGCTCGACGATGAACCGGCGCCCGACATTGGCGGCGAGCGCGAGGTCATCCTGCCGGAGCTTCAGGGCTTCGCGGCGTTGCCGCACCAGCGCGCCGAAACGCTCCGCGAGCCGCTGCTCTTGCGAATCCCCGGTTCTGGTCCGTTTGGTCGTCATATGTGTGTTCCCGAGCAGGAACATTAACACCGGATTCCGCCCCTCGGCAAGCGAATGTTACCGAGCGGGAACATTTAAGCGGAAAACTGCCGTTTCAGGACCCCATGTTCCCGAGCGGGAACATGGGGCGCTCATGTCGGCGCATACACGCCCACATGTGTGCATATTTACACAAGCGCATGTGGGCGGCCCATCGCGGCCCCGATGGCCGATCCGACCGTTGAATTGAGCTGCTGTGCGGCCGCATCCGTCAGATGAGTATAGCGCGCCGTGGTCTGCGGCTGGCTGTGTCCGAGGAGCTTGCCGATGAGGGGGAGGGACGCCCCGTTGGCGGCGGCGATGCTGGCAAAGGAATGCCGGAGATCGTGCAGCCGCACCCCCTCCAGCCCGGCCAGCGTCCGGATCCGGCGCCACGGCTTCTGAAGGTTCACCAGATGAATGCCGTCGCGGCGTCCCGGCAGCACATAAAGGTTGCTGTTGAGGCGCGGCAGCGCCGTCAGCACCGCTACCGCCTCGTCATTGAGCCGGACAGGCTTGCGGCCGGTCTTGGAGTCGGGCAGGAACAGCATGCATCGCTGCAAATCCACGTAAGACCAGTGCAGCGTCAGGATTTCATTCAGTCTCGCGCCGGTCAGCGCCAGCAGGCGCACGGCGGCAATGACGAACGGGCTTTCCTCCTCGTTGCGCTCCAGGCCATCCAGCACCTCGCCAAGGCGCGCGTATTCCTCAAGGGTCAGATAGCGCTCGCGCTGTCCGGCACGGTATTTCTTGACCTTGCGGCAGGGGTTGGTGTTTTCGGGCCGCAATCCCGTTTCCTCGGCCCAAGTCATGAGTTTGGACAGGCACGCCAGCGCAAAATTGGCGCCGGAGGGCGTTGCTGCCCGCTTGGCATGGAAGCGCGCAATGTCGGGGCGGGTGATGTCGATAATGTTCTTCTTCCCGAAGGCTGGCACGAGATGGAGCCGAAACAGGCGGTCGTATTCCTCGCGGGTGCGGGGCTTGAGGCGGGGGCCGTGCTGCTCCATGAACAGCACAGAAGCTTCCTTCAGCGTGATCTGGGCCTTTGCCTCCCGCTTCGGCGCCGTGGGGTCGCCGCCACCGGCGATTTCACCCAGAAGCTTCAGCGCCTGCTTGCGCGCGGTCTCGGCTGTCCAGGGGATGCCGTGCGTGCCGATCGTCAGCCAGCGCAGCCGCCCTGCAATCCGTGTCTGGACGAAATAGACCGGAGCCCCGGCACGCCGCCGGGCGCCAAAGCCGCTCAGTTCGGTATCCCGGATGAGCTGCCCCGGCTGGAGGCGGTCAATGGCGGTTTTGGTGACTTTCGCGTGGACGATATCGCCCATTGTCCGCTCCATGATCTGGGGGTCCCGACCGCCACTCTGGGGGTCTCGGGCAAACAATTGGCAAACACTTTGGGGGGTATCGGTGGCATAATCATGACGGATACTGTCGAATTAATGCACTGATTCTGCGTAGAATTGTGGTAATCGTGGCGGCTGCTGGAGGATGGAAAACGCAAGCTACGAATCTGAGGGTCGGGAGTTCGAATCTTCCCCGGTGCGCCCGACAGGATGAAACTGAGAACTCCTATGTCATTGCGGCAGCTATCTAAATTCTTGCCTGCTTCGTCTGGAGCCGTCCGTCGCCTTCGCCCGGATGGGCGACGGTGGAAAACGGCGAAGCAAGCAGGGCCTGCTTTGGTGGTGAACCCCGAGCTTTCTGCGCAAGGGATCTTCACCCGCATGGGCCGTGACGATGCAAGCCTTGGCGAAGCGGGTGCACGCGGCGGCAGCCTAGAGCCCGGTCCGGCAGGATGCGCGCGGAAGGAAAGGCGTCCACAGATCTGGCCAATGGGATCGTAACGGCAGATAACGCCCCCCGTTTCGCGTTCTCGTAACCCAGATCCGTTCAATTTCGGGTTATCCCCCACTGGATCTCTGCCGGCGGGGACCGCCACCTCGCTATGCTACGGCCGCGCTGAAACGGTTGTGATAGCGGCGTACAAAAACATTCTCGAGACGTCGTCTGAAGTGCGCCTTAAGCGCGTCAGCATCTTGGAGCGTCGGCCCACGTCCGACGGTGCGCCAATTTTGCCGGTCAAAGACATTTTTATCGATGGAATATTCTGCGCTGCGGTCACGCTTGCCGATTACATCGTGGACATAGATATGCTCGATCTCTACGGCTGGTCCCCCGGCGCTTGCAAAAATTCCGCCAATTTGTAGCATTCCAAGGATTTCGACGTAGCCAATCAACTCCCCTGTGGATGGGACAGACCGGACTACGATCTTGTTGGAGAGTGATATCTCGGGGCCGACTAAGCCCGGCAAGCCGTCCGGCAGGTAACGGAACATGCCTCCGTGGGTTTGTACATCTGCAATGACCTGCTGCAGCTTCGGCATATCCATGAAGGCTCTGCCGGTTGTGGTCACCAGGAAAATCCACAGGGCAGTAACGACGCCTCCGAAAACCGCTGGAGGGCTGAAATCTAGCCCCATCTTTAACAGATCGTCGTCTTGGAGGCCCACGACTTGCGCGTATTGTTCTGCTGCCTTCGCATCGAATTCAGGAAACTGCTTCTTAACACGCTGGAGTAGTTGACGGACAGTCTTCATATCCCCAGCGGCAATCGCGATCTTACTCTCATCTCCGGAGGTGGCGACGTTGTAGTCAACATCGATCCTCGTCAGCGTGCCATCTGGCTCGACACGAACCCTTTTGCCATTTCTCGTGTCGACGATCTTTGAGGGGTTGTTTCCTCGATCGCGAGGGATATCCATGAGGGTCGGCCAATCGCCGAACGCCTTGATCAAAGCGTTGTCAGCGAGCCGGTCGAGCACGCCATTGCAAGTCTGGCAGATAATTCTTTTAGGTTTGAGGCACCCCCCGAGCGCATTTGGAATAACGTGCCCTTCCGAATCATTGGCCTCTGTAATGGGATCGTTGCATCCCCGACAGTTCGCCGAACCATAAAGCGTTTTCGCTGACATTCGTTCTCCTGGTAAGTTCAGTTATTGCGGCTGCTCAAAGCTGTGCGATCCGAGCTGCAATTACGACGTCGGTATTGCCGGCGCGGGCAGCGAGGCCGTATCGACGCCCGCCTCCTCGAGGCGCTTGCGCGCCGCCTCTACCACGGTGGCATCGAAGTGGTCCGCATGACGCAGGACGATCGCCTCACCCGTGAGCTCGGGCATGCAACGCTCGATCAGCGTCGCAAAGCCGTCCGTGCTTTTGGTGCCGAGGGCCCAGTCTTTCAGGGTCTCGACCTCGCCGACGCGGACCACTTTCTGCCTCGTGCGCGCAAGGCGCGTCGTCTTGCCCCGCTCTTCGCTCAGGACATGTTCGAAGGCATGCACGGTGCGCCAGAAATCATGCTCGACGGAGCCCGGCTGTTCCTTCGGCAGGACCTCGATGAGACGCCGGAACGCCGCCTCTTCTACGTCCTTCGCTCTTCCCCGCTTTGCGTTCGCGATCCACTGCCGCAGCTTATCGGGATCGTCGCAGGCGGCGATCATCGCCACGATCTTCGCGGAGTCACGCATCAGTTTTTCCTTCGCGGCAACGGCGTGCCGGCCAGCAGTTCTGCAGCTACCGTTTCGAAGTACGACGGGAAATCGGCCAGAACAGTCGCCACGTCTTCTCGCCGGCGTCGACATACACGTCGCACTGAGGACCGGTCTGTAACGCCGCCGAATGCATCGCCCAATGCCTTCGCCACGACGCGGTCAGAAAATCCTGCCTCGTAAAACGCTAAAGCTGCAGCATCGGACAATCCGCATTTTATCTGGCGCTGCAGGGTAACAGCCTCAGAAGAAAGGTCCTGGTCAAGTGGCTCAAGCAGGTCGGCAGCCGAAGCTACAACCATCGCTAGCTCATAGCCGAAACCACCTTCGCAGAGCGCTACAATGTGCTCCACCGTAACATTATCTCCGCTGACACGTGCATCGACTGCAGTCATCGGATCTCTGATTGCGGCAAATGTTGCACCGGAACGCCATGCTTCGGAGCCGCCATACAGGTGATCGTTACCTGATCCGCCATCGATTACGTCGGTTCCACCATATCCATGGATCGTATCATTACCGGCATAGCCTAAAATGGTATCGTCGATATTTTGGGATGTGTAGGCTCCATAAATATCGTCGATGCCGTCTGTGCCGCGCGTTAACAAGGATGAAAATGCCGAGAGGCTGAGCGTTGTACTGTCTGAAAACGTCACGGTCTCAATGCTATTCAGCAGCGTTCCGTCGTATGAGTTAAAGAAACTGGCGATTTCGATATTGCCGAGACTTCCGACGGTGATCAGCAAATCAACACCGCTTGCGGTCACCGCCCTTTCCAATGTTAGATCGCCGCTGTCAATGCCAGAAGGCAGGACAACGGTGTCCGTGCCGCCGCCACTGTATTCACTATAAACATCATTGCCACCGCTGTAGATGTATGTATCGTCGCCTCCACCGCCATAGGCAAAATTTCCGCCGGAACCTGCGTCGATAGTATCGTTGCCTCCGCCGACATAGATGACGTCATTACCGGCGTCGCCGATGAGTGTATCGTTGCCATTGTAGCTGGTGATCGTGTCATTGCCGTCTCCGCCGTATACAATCGTGTCTCCGTAAACAGCGCCATAAATCGTATCATTGCCTGCATCGCCGTAAATGGTCGCAGACGTATCGTATCCGGCAGAGATTGCGTCATCGCCGTTCCCGCCGTGCATGACGTCGTTTCCGCCGCCGCCGTTGATATGGTCGCTTCCCGTGCCGCCGGTGATAATATCGTCGCCGGACGTGCCGTTAAGGGTCGTCCCACCATCCCCGCCAACGAGGACCTGCCCGACCCAGCTCGGGACCGAGTGGAATGCGATGAAATCCCATGAAGGGGCGGAGTCAGTGGCAACTATGGCATTGTTGAGCATGGTGGTTTCACCAGAGCTAAGATTGGTGAACCCTTTGGTAAAATTGACATACTCCGCTACTTGCTCCCAGTAAGATTGCCTCTCGGCCGTGCTAGTCGTTGGGGCCGCCAGCTCCAAGTCGTCGATGGCGCCCTGCGAGAGCGTCTTCGTTCCGTCGAACGCGCCCGTCGATGGATTGTAGCTGATGGTTCCGCCGTAGATGATATCGGCTCCTGCTTGAGCAAGCAGCTGGGCCTTTAATGTGTAGAATAGATGCTGCCAGGAGACGTCGAGGTCGGCTGCAGCACCTGGATAAGGGTCTGATGATTGAGGCCCGCGTTGAATGAACGATTGACTGAAAAACTTCTCCATGAACTCAAGTTCACGGGCATCAATATAGCTGCCGCGGCTGCTCGAACTCACACCATCAACGCCCGCCCAGCGATAAAGAATGTCTCTGATGTCGCTGTTGAGCGTGGCTGCGTCTGCGAAACTCGTCGTAGGGTCAAAGCCGCTGACAAAATCGCTGACCAGCCCTTTAAGTGTTGAATCCTGGCTTTCGGCGATAGCAAGGTCCGGTAATGTGCCGAACCCGCGCAGCGTCGGCAGGAACAACGTATCCACGTCGAGTGTGTAATCGCCGTTGTAATAGCTATTCGTCTTGTCATGCACGAACCATGCGTCTGCGACCGTCGCGGTCGCGCCGCTGGTGAAGGTGAAGAAGCTGGTGTGGGTGGCGTCCTCGACCGCCGTTCGCATCCACCCAGATTTTCAGGGTGCTCCATGCGGAATCGAATTGATCGATCCGGTGATCGACGCGGTCACGCAGAGCGGCGAGCTGTGCACGCTTGGCTGGTGGCTTCCTGCGTTCAGGACAATTGCTGACATGTAGACCTCAGCCTGCCGGTCGTCGTTTTGCTTTTCGGAGAATGTCTTGACGTCCGTTCTTTTGATGCGATCAGCATGCGCCTTTGCGACGCAGGCGTCGAAGTTTGTGAACGTCTCCATATCCAGGATAGCGCCTTGCGCGGCATCCTTTTTGCCACATCCGGTTAGACATAGCGCCATCAAAATCAATAGCGCCGCTCTAGTACTCATCACCAATGCCTCTTTCTTTGTTCAAATCCATTTTCAGGAAAAATGCGGCGGGCGTTCCTGATTGCGTAGGCGTTTGTCAAAGCAATCGCCTGCACGAACACTGTCTGCAATAGGAAGGGTTCTTTTTGAAATCTCCACAGTGCTTCAGCCAGGCAAAGCCTGCCTCGAAGTTTTCGAAAGCAGGTTGAAGTCTTTGCAGGCGCACTGAATGGGCGAGTGCGGGCAGTGAAAAGACAACGAGGGCGCCAAACAATTTTATAAACGTCATTCTATTCTACATTTGCATAAGCGATGTACCGTGACGGATATAATATACATTAGTGCCATTACTGCGGTAGTGACACAATAGTGTCATCACGCTTGCTCTAAATTTGCGCCAATCTGTACTTATGAAATACAGTGACGCCGAGCGTATACTTGTCTTTGTTATGCAAAGGATTCGGGAAGAGCGGGAACGCCAGGGATTGTCGCTGCAAAGGCTTGGCGCGCTTTCAGGCGTGAGCCGGACAGCCATCGGCCATGATTGAGAAAGGCGAACGTTCGCCAAGTCTAATCGTCTGCCTGCGTGTCGCGGAAACGCTGGGCCTTCGTCTTGGCGACCTGCTGAACGAGGCGCTCGACGCCAAAGCTCGAAAAAGCACTCGCACTTAAAGACCTCCGCAATCTACATCCGCCGGCCGGCCGGCAGGTCGGGCTGGAGAGTCCTCGGCCGAGAATGGTCGATGAGCGACATGCCCTGCGCTGCCACCCCGAGACGCTCGCGAACGATTTGTATTTTGTTGATTCCCTTTGGAGTGGGCCGGGTTTCATTGATATCGTCAGATGATGATGAAGATTCATGATGGGATAGGGTTGAGCGCCACCGATTTGGTTGGCCACTTGAACTGTGGGCACCTTACAGCGCTCGATATTCAGGTCACGAACGGCACACTCGCCAAACCGATCCATTGGGACCCGCTGCTTGAAATCCTGCGGGAGCGCGGATTCCGGCACGAGCAGGCGTTTATCGATCACCTGAAGGCCAGCGGGCTGGATGCGGTGACGATCGAAGGCGTCGATAATTCGGACACGAGCGTCAATGCAACGCTCGACGCCATGAAGGGCGGCCGCGAAATCATCATCCAGGGATCGCTGCGCAGCGGCCGCTGGGCCGGCCGCGCCGATATCCTGCGCCGCGTCAGCATGCCGAGCGTCTTCGGCGACTGGTCCTACGAGGTAACAGACACAAAGCTCGCGCGCGAGACCAAGGGCGGCACCGTCCTGCAGCTTTGTCTCTATTCAGAGATGCTGGCTGGCATGCAGGACTGCCAGCCTGAGTTCGCGCACGTGGTCGCCCCGTGGACTGATTTCGTGTCGCACTCTTATCGCACCGCGGATTTTGCCGCCTACTTCAGGAAGGCGAAAGCGGCGATCGAACGCGTGACGGACGGGCAGCTCGGCCCGGACACCTATCCCGAACCGAACGATCACTGCGATGTCTGCCGCTGGAGCGAGACCTGCGACAAGCGGCGGCGCACCGACGATCACCTCTCCTACGTGGCTGGTATATCCCGCAACCAGATTACAGAGCTGCGGGAGAACGGCGTTAATACGCTGGCGGGGCTTGCGACGCTGCCAACGCCGCTGGCGTGGAAGCCGAAGCGCGGTGCAGTTCAATCCTACGAGAAGGTCAAGAGTCAGGCCCTCATTCAGTTCGAAGCCCGGGAATCCGGTCAGCGCCGCTATGAGCTCCTGAGTGTCCAGCCGGAACTGGGGCTTAGCGCGCTCCCGGCGCCGTCACCCGGCGATATCTTCTTCGACCTCGAAGGCGATCCCTTCGTCGGCGAGCACGGCCTTGAATACCTTTTCGGTTATCACTTCCGCGATGAGAGCGGCAATGCCGCTTACCGCGCCGACTGGTCGTTTGACAGGACCGAAGAAAAGGCCGCTTTCGAGCGGTTTGTCGATTTCGTCATCGAGCGAAAAAAGACCTGCGCCGATCTGCATATCTATCATTTTGCGCCATACGAACCGGCGGCCCTGAAACGCCTGATGGGCCGCTACGCATCCCGTGAAAACGAGATCGACGACCTGCTGCGCGGCCTCGTTTTCGTGGACCTTTACAGCGTCGTGCGCAACGCGCTGCGGGCCAGTGTCGAAAGCTATTCGATCAAGCGGCTCGAAGCCTTCTACGGTTACGAAAGGGTGGTCCCGCTCAGCGATGCAAATATCGCGCTCGCTTCGCTTCAGGCCGGGCTGGAGCTTGGCGACCATCATTCAATCTCATCCAGGGACCGGGACATCGTCCAGGGCTACAATCAGGATGACTGCGTTTCCACGGAAGCGCTCCGCAACTGGCTGGAGACGCTCCGGTCCGACCTTGTAGCGCAAGGCGCCAACGTACCGCGCCCGGCGCCCGGCCAGGACGGACCGAGCGAAGCGATTTCAGAGAGGCAGGAACGGGTCAACAGGCTGGTGGAGCGTCTGACAACCGGCATCCCGGTCGACCCCGCACAGCGCAGCGAAGAACAGCATGCGCAATGGGTCCTTGCCAATATTCTCGACTGGCACCGCCGCGAAGATAAGGCAACGTGGTGGGAACATTTCAGGCTGAAGGCGCTCAGCGCCGATGAACTGATCGATGAGCGGGTCGCACTGTCAGGTTTGACGTACATCACCGAGCTGCCGAAAGTCGGAAAGGTGCGAGTACCGACGCATCGATATGCGTTCCCGCAGCAGGACACCGACATCCGGGCCGGCAAAGACCTGCGTGCCGTTGGAGGTGACAAGCTCGGCGAAGTCGCTGCGATTTCCCCCGAGTCCAGGACAATCGACATCAAGAAGACAGGCGCGTCGGCAGACCTTCATCCCGAGGCCATCTATGTTCACGAGATAATTCCATCGAAGGAGCAGGCCGAATGCCTGCTCCGTATCGGGGAGCACGTCGCCGATCACGGCATCGCAGGTCCCGGTCCCTACCTCGCGGCGAGAGACCTCCTCCTGAGAGTCCCGCCTCGCATCAACGGCGATGCCATTCAGAATGAAGGCGAGACGACGCTCGACGCAGCACTTCGGCTTGCCGGCCAGTTTGAAGGCGGCGTGCTGCCGGTCCAGGGTCCGCCCGGCACGGGGAAATCCCACACGGGCGCCCGCATGATCTGCAGGTTCGTTCAACAGGGCATGAAGGTCGGAATCACGGCCAACAGCCACAAGGTGATCCGCAACCTGCTGGATAAGGTCCTCGAAGCAGCCGAGGAAATGAAACTGGATCTCTGCTGCGTCCAGAAGGCTAAGGAAAAAGAGGACGATCAACCGCGTCTGAAGTTTGCCAAAGACAACAAGGAGCTGTTCGGGAAGCTGGCCTCCGGGCAATACCAGGTGGCGGGCGCGACAGGGTTTCTATGGTCTGCGGCCGATGCGCAGGACGTTCTCGACGTTCTTGTCGTCGACGAAGCCGCCCAGATGTCCCTCGCCAATGTGCTGGCCGTATCGCACGCCGCCAAACGGCTCATTCTGCTCGGCGATCCGCAGCAGCTCGATCAGCCGACGCAGGGAACGCACCCTGACAGTACAGGCGTGTCCTCGCTGGAGCATGTGCTCGGCGGCAGTCAGACGATCGACCCGGATCGTGGCCTGTTCCTCGCTGAAACCTGGCGCATGAACCCACCGATCTGCGCGTTCGATTCCGAGCTCTTCTATGAGGGCAAGCTCCACCCCGTGGCAGGCTGCGAGAAGCAGGTCATACTGTCCGACGGACCCATAAAAGGCTCCGGCCTTCGCTACGTCCCCGTCGAGCACGCCGGCAACAAAAGCTATTCGGTCGAAGAGGCCGGCACCGTGACGCAGATCGTGATGACGATCCTGAATGGCAACACGCGCTGGATCGACCGCGATGGCATCGAAAGACCTGTCACGCTCGACGATATCGTCGTCATCACGCCCTACAATGCGCAGGTCTTCGAGATTCAGCAGCGCCACCCGGGCGTGCGTGTCGGCACTGTCGATAAGTTTCAGGGGCAGGAAGCGCCCATTGCCATCTATTCGATGGCGACATCCAGCCATGCCGACGCCCCGCGTGGCATGGAATTCCTCTACAGCGCCAATCGCTTCAATGTCGCGGTCTCCCGTGCGAAGTGCATGGCGATCCTTGTCTCATCCCCGGAGATTTTCGAGGCCGAATGCAAGACCCCTCGGCAGATGCAGCTCGCCAACGCGTTCTGCCGCTATCTGGAAATGGCTGAGGCGTTGCCGGCATAGCGGAGGCGCTATCGTCCGGCGCCGCCGATTTCTAGCCATCATTTTGTTGGTGCGAAGCAGGACCTACCTATCACGCGCCCTGTCGCGATCATGCCCGCTGGCAGGAAAGCCCTGCTCATGCCGGCCCTTATCTTCCGAAATCCGTCTGCTCTTCGCTGACTCATCCTTTTGGTGCGCTCCGCCTGGTGATCGGCTCCTGCCATGGCGCACACAGGCATCTGTCGCTTTAGGGTCGGACACGCACACACAATAGACCGCGTCCGACAACAACAGCTCGGGACCTTCTTCGAACAGCCATGTTGTCGGCTGGGCGTCCTTTTCGTCACCGCGCTTTCCCACGGTTACATGCTGGGTCCGTCCATCGGGATCAGGGCGCTCGATCAATATTTCATCCGGGCCGAGCTCGAAGTGCCGATGCGCCAGATGGATCGCGAAACGCTTCAGCTTGCCGTGCCGGGCGAGCGCATCGCGGATTTCCTGCAGGCAGGCAAGATCCTCGTCATCAAGCGGCGGCGCGTCCTGAAGCTCCGGCAACACCGACCATTGCATGGGCTGATTTCGGCTCCGTGAGCACGCGTGCAGATCAAAACAACACGCTTCGCGCTCAATGTCACCGCCACTTCGGTCTTCAGGACAACAATGACCAGTCTATGACCTGGTCAATCCAGGGTTCGTATCACTGCCATCAACGAATCTGGGCGGCTGCGGAAGCGGCAACGGGGTTTGTTTCCGTGAAAATCGCCTCGATCTCAGCCGCTTCCCGGTCGGTCAGACCGGCGAATTCACGTTCGCGCGCGCGCTTCGACAGCGTCCCGCCATTCTGGCGCAGGAAGCGGAACAGCAGGTCGAGCAGCCGGTCCGGCATGTCGGCAATATTCAGTACGCGCGCTTTGAATGTGTCGTAAGCCTTCAGAAAAGCGGTTTCTGCCGGCAGATCGACGTCAATTGTCCGCGCGACGCAGGAGAACAGGAACTCGGCATGTGGCGTGGCGTCGAAGTAGCGGTAAAAGTCGGCAGTGTCGTTCAAAACCTCGACGTTGTTGCGATCGGTCGGCCGCCAGCGAACAAGCGGCAGCATCCTTTGCGAGTAGCTTTCGAGCGTGCGCCGGTACTCTTCGATCCGGTCGAGAATAACAGCGGACACTGGAAACACGACACCGGGCGGATTGAATCCACGCTCCGCCAGAACATGATGGATCAAAAAGCGATGCAGTCGTCCGTTTCCGTCTTCGAAGGGATGGATATAGACAAAGCCGAAAGCGAGCAGGGCTGCCGCCAGTACAGGGTCCAGCGCCGGCGCGACCATCCTGTCGAAGGCGGTGAGGCCATCCACCAGACCGCTCAGGTCTTCATGCCGCGCGCTGATGTGATCGGGGATCGGCGCGCCGGTCGTGCGATCATGCTCACCGACGAACCCGCCTTCGGTGCGTAATCCCAGATGAACGAAACGCGCATCGCCGATAACAATCCTTTGCAGGCGTTCGAGCTCGGCCCGGTCGACCGGGCGCCGTCCGGCTTCCGCAATCACCTGGCCCCAGCGCTGGATACGATCTTGCGGCGGGTCCTCGCCTTCGATCTCGAAGCTGGACCGTGAATCCTTCAGCAGCAGGAACGCCGCCGTCCGTGCCAGCAGATCGGCGGGCACGCCCGCCACCAGCGCGCGCGCTTCCCCGGCAAGGTTTCTGGTGACGAACGCCTCAAGGGTGGGCGTCCTGAAGATCATCGGACAAAAGGCGGGCGTGCCCGGAAGGTTGTTTTTGACGCGGTGGCGCGTGGATGTGACGCCGCCTGCTGCCCATTGCTGTTCGGGGTCGACGATGAGCGCATAGGCGCCGCTGGCCGCGTCCGGCAGGTCGAGGCGGGCCTGCATCAGCCATTCGTAGAGAAACCAGACGCGGCGCGCGAACGAGCCCGTCGGTGCTGCCCGGACGATATCGGCGACAGGTTCAGGCCCGGTCGCCCTGAACAGGGTCTTGAGCACGCACAGATCGAGCCCCTCATAGCGCAGGGCGAATGTCAGGTGGCCGGCCAGGTCGGCGTGCGGCGTGTGGCGGGGCGTGAAGATCCGCCAGCCTTCCGCCTCATAGATTTTATGGCGCTGCCCGATGGCGGCCAGCCTCAGCGGCACGGGCACGGCAAGGCGATAGGCATCGATCAGGGCGGCATACCCTGCGGGCAGCGCCTCCTCCGGAAGCCTGCGGTCATGAAAAACGGTAACCGGGCCTGAAAAGTGATTCTGGGGATCGTGACCCATGAAAATCGATACCCTGCCGTGAAAATTGAACACTACCCCCATAATCACATGAAAATGGATGACATTCAATGAAAACAGCTTACAAATAGCTTGCTAGCCTGAATTTCGATAACCACCCAAAAAGCTGGTGAAGCCAGGAAGATCGGCATGATGACCAGCCAACGGCCAGGAAATTCGGGAGGCCCTTCGGGCACACTGCTGCCATGGCCAGGGTTCCGCACCATACAGGGCAGCAGGCAGACGGCGTTACCCAGACGTGGCGCGTCGTCGACGATCTGCCTTTGCACCCTGCCGTCGCTGCGGCGGAGCTGGATGCGGTCGAGGCCTTCCTGATGCCACTGCTCAACGCGATTATGTCGAACGCGGCAGGCGAGGCGGATGGTGCTTCGCCGGCCCCGTCGCAAAACCGGCGCGCGGACTCACAAAAGCTTCAAACATCTGGACGATATCGCCGCTAAACGGGCACGCCGATGACCATCACCACTAAAGAGGAAAGCGGCCAGGTCCCTGGCAAACGTGCGGCGCTCTATCTGCGCGTTTCGACCGGCCGTCAGGCCGAAGCCGATCTTTCGATCCCGGACCAGCGCCGGCAGGCGGCTGCCTTCTGCGCGGCGCGCGGCTGGGACGTGGTGATCGAATTCACGGAGCCCGGCGCGAGCGGCATGGATGACCGCCGGCCTGAACTGCAGCGGCTGCTCGACATGGCAACGCAGGACGCGCCGCCTTTCGATGTCGTGATCGTCCACTCCTTCAGCCGCTTCGCGCGCGACCATTTCGCGCTGGAGTACCATGTCCGGCGTTTGCGCAAGGCAGGCGTCCGTCTCGTCAGCATCACGCAGGACCTCGGCGACGACCCGATGAGCGTGATGGTGCGCCAGGTCTTCGCCCTGTTCGACGAATACCAGTCCAAGGAAAACGCGAAACACACGCTCCGTGCCATGCAGGAAAATGCGCGCCAGGGCTTCTGGAACGGCTCGAAGGCGCCCTACGGCTATGCCGTGGTCGCCGCCGAACAGCGTGGAGCGAAAACTAAGAAGCGCCTCGCCGTCGATCCCGTCGAAGCTGAAGTCGTGCGGTTGATGTTTCGCCTGTTCAGCAAGGGCGACGGCACGTCCGGCCCGCTCGGCGTGAAGGCCGTGACCTGCTGGCTCAACGAGCGCGGCTACCGTACCCGCGTCGGCGCCCGCTGGGGCATCGGCCCGCTCCACCAAATCCTTACGCGCCCGACTTACAAGGGTGAACACTGCTTCAACCGCAAGGTCTGGAAAACAAGGAAAGCGAAGCCCGAGTCGGAACAGATCGGCGTCGCCGTCGATCCGATCATTGACGCCGCAACGTTTGACGCTGTGCAGGCAGCCCTCAAGGCGAGAAATCCGCGGGTGATGCCGCCGCGCGTCGTGACGGGCCCCATTTTGCTGACCGGCATCGCCACCTGCGCCAGCTGCAACGGGGGCATGACGCTGCGTACAGGGAAGTCAGGGCGCTATCGGTACTACACCTGCGCCACCTGCGCTCAGCAGGGCAAGTCGGCCTGCAAAGGCCGGTCGATCCCGATGGAAAAACTCGATAGGTTTGTGACCGAGCGGCTGGCTGAGAGACTGCTCACGCCGGAGCGCGTCAGCGAGCTGCTCGCCGGTTTGATCCAGCGGCAGACTGCGAAGGACGAAGATCATGGCGCGCGCCTGTCGGCCTTGCGGGCCAAAGTCACCGATGCCAAAGCACGCCTCGACCGGCTCTACGCCGCCATTGAAAGTGGTGCGGCCGATCTCGCCGACGAGACGCTGAAGGATCGCATGGGTGCTGTCAGAACCGAGCGCGACCTCGCACAAATAGCTCTTGATCGCGCCGTCGCGGAAAACAGCCCGCTGTCCCGCATCACGGACGACAAAATCGCCGCCTTCGTTGCAGTGATGCGCGCCAACGTCCTGACCGGCGACACGCCGTTCCGGCGCGCCTATATCCGCTCGGTCATCGATCAGGTGGAAGTGGACGACGAGGAAATCCGCATCATCGGCCGCCGGACCACGTTGGAACGTCTGGTTATGGGCGGCGGGGCTGCCCCGGCGGGAGTGCCCAGTTTTTGTTCGGAAGTGGCGCGCCACTTCAGCACAGAACTATGAACGCCGAACGCCGCCGATTGCACGCTTGAAGCAGCGACGGGCGTGGGCAATAGTTCCGACTCGATTCAATGATGCGATCCCCTGTCGGCGACCTCAACCCGTGGGCCAGGGCGCGCAGATGGTCTCGGCGGTAAGCCACCATTCTCCAGCCTCAGCCATTCGTGTTCGCCCGCTCGGCGCCCTCCTGCCGGCGGCATGCGGGAAGGACGCAGTCTTGAGCCCGAGGCCGAAGCCTCCGAGATCCTTCGACCCGCGCTTTTTCCGTGGATCGGTCGCCCCTGGCGCACGGCCGCAATCACCTCGGCCTCCGCCATGCCCCGCCCGTTGTAGACGATGACAAGGACCGGCATGCTGCGGCTCATGCCGCAGAAGATCTGAATCTCGGTTGCGTCGGCGGAGAAGCAGGTGCCGCAGTTGACGTTGCTGTCGAACTTTTCCTGCCAGAATTCCCTAGGCGGCGAACTGCCTTCCAATGACACAGGTACCTCGCACAGCTACTGGAGACACTTCGCGGCTGCTTATGATTCTTCGCTCTCGGGAATTGGATCTAACGATCAGGTGATATTTCTTCGATCTTTGTTTTCCATGCTGGTTCTGCGGGCTTTTCTTGCCTTCCAGGCAATGCGCAAAACACAACGGATACGCAAGAATTATAAAAAAACCCGCGACTTGCGCCGCGGGCCCCGTGTTTCAATCGCTCTGGCGTGGACTTAGTAGTCCATGCCACCGCCCGGCATCGCCGGCATCGGAGAGTCCTTCTTCGGCTTCTCGGCGATCATGGCCTCGGTCGTGATCAGGAGGCCAGCCACGGAAGCGGCGTCCTGAAGCGCGATGCGAACCACCTTCACCGGGTCGATGACGCCAGCGGCAACGAGGTTCGAGTACTCGCCGGTCGCGGCGTTGTAGCCGAAGTTGTAGTCGCTGTTCTCAAGAACCTTGCCGGCGATAACCGCACCGTCTTCGCCCGCGTTCGCCGCAATGGTGCGGATCGGGGTCTGGATCGCGCGACGGACGATGTTGATGCCCGCCTTCTGGTCTTCGTTCTCGCCCTTGAGGCCTTCAAGCGCGGAGATCGCGCGGAGCAGAGCCACGCCGCCGCCCGGAAGGAAGCCCTCTTCCACGGCCGCGCGGGTCGCGTTGAGCGCGTCGTCGACGCGGTCCTTCTTTTCCTTCACTTCGATTTCCGTCGCGCCGCCGACGCGGATCACCGCGACGCCGCCCGCGAGCTTCGCAAGACGCTCCTGGAGCTTCTCACGGTCGTAGTCCGAGGTCGTGTCTTCGATCTGGGCCTTGATCTGATTGATGCGGGCCTCGATCTCCTTCTGGTCGCCGGAGCCATCGACGATGGTCGTGTCGTCCTTCGTGATGGTGATCTTCTTGGCGCGGCCGAGCATCGTGATGTTCACGTTCTCAAGCTTGATGCCGAGGTCTTCGGAGATGAGCTGGCCGCCCGTCAGAACCGCGATGTCCTGCAGCATGGCCTTGCGGCGGTCGCCGAAGCCCGGAGCCTTAACGGCGGCAACCTTGAGGCCGCCACGCAGCTTGTTGACGACGAGCGTGGCGAGAGCCTCGCCTTCGACGTCTTCAGCGATGATGAGGAGCGGGCGGGCCGACTGGACGACGGCTTCGAGAACCGGCAGCAGCGGCTGGAGGTTGGACAGCTTCTTCTCGTAGATCAGGATGTACGGATCGTCGAGATCGACGCGCATCTTCTCGGCGTCGGTGATGAAGTACGGCGAGATGTAGCCGCGGTCGAACTGCATGCCTTCGACGACTTCGAGTTCGAAGTCGAGCGACTTGCTCTCTTCAACCGTGATAACGCCCTCGTTGCCGACCTTTTCCATCGCTTCGGCGATCTTGGCACCGACTTCGACGTCGCCGTTAGCGGAGATCGTGCCGACCTGCGCAACTTCGGAAGACGACGTGACCTTCTTCGCCTTGCTCTGGAGATCCTTCACGACGGCTGCGACAGCGATATCGACGCCGCGCTTGAGGTCCATCGGGTTCGCGCCGGCGGCGACGGACTTCGCGCCTTCCTTCACGATCGCCTGAGCGAGAACGGTCGCGGTGGTCGTGCCGTCGCCAGCGATGTCGTTGGTCTTGGAGGCGACTTCGCGCACCATCTGCGCGCCCATGTTCTCGAACTTGTCTTCAAGCTCGATTTCCTTCGCGACCGTCACGCCGTCCTTCGTGATGCGCGGCGCACCGAAAGACTTGTCGAGCACCACGTTGCGGCCTTTCGGGCCGAGCGTAACCTTCACGGCATCAGCGAGGATATCGACGCCACGGATCATGCGTTCGCGGGCGTCCTGGCCAAAACGTACGTCTTTAGCAGCCATTGATCATGACTCCTTAAATGAGAGTGAAACTTTGAAAGGGATAGTCTCGGGCTACTACGCGGCTTTCTTCTTCTTGCCGCCGCCTTCGTGACCTTCGAGAATGCCGAGGATGTCGCTCTCTTTCATGATCAGAAGGTCTTCGCCGTCGATCTTGACTTCGGTGCCGGACCATTTGCCGAAGAGAACGCGGTCGCCTTCCTTCACGTCGAGGGCAACGAGCTTGCCTTCTTCGTTACGGGCGCCGGGGCCAACGGCGATCACTTCGCCCTGCTGAGGCTTTTCCTTAGCCGTGTCCGGAATAATGATGCCGCCCTTGGTGCGCTCTTCTTCTTCGAGACGGCGCACGACGACGCGGTCATGCAGGGGCCGGAACTTCACTGACATGTGTATCCTCCTCAGACGACAAATCTGGATCGTAAAATGTGTGGGTGCGGCATATGAGCTCGCGTTTACCCTGCCGCTGAGATAGTCTGGAACTGTTAGCACTGTCAAGTGGCGAGTGCTAATTTGGAGCGGGGGCTTTAGCAAAAGTCTAGGATGATGAAGCGGATTTGACGAAATCTCGTCATAATAGCGGTGCATCCGATGTGGCATGCCACACTGCGGCGCGCCCGGGGCGAATGTCCCGAGTTTAAAGGGGACCATTTCAATGACCGATATTCTTGCAAAAGACGTTAATTCGAATTCGGCGCAGCCTCCTTTCGCGGGAGATGGGAAGAAACCTGACGAAGAAAAGAAGCGTCGCGGCGGAATCTGGCTCTGGATCCTCGCGGTTCTGCTTTTTCTCGCGGCGCTGGTCGAAGGCGCGATCCTTTACGCCGACCGGGCAGCCAAAAATGTCGAGGCCACGCCCGCGCCTCAGCCTGTGGTGGCTGCTCCGCAGCCGGTAGTCGTTGCTCCGCAGCCCGTCGCCGAGAAGCATGCGCCCAAGGAAAAGGTCGAGAATGCCTATTTCTTCCGCATTGACGGCAAGGACGCAGAAGGCCGCACGGCATCGTTCGATTATATCATTGTCACCAACGATTATACCTGGGTGAAGGGAAGCACGACCGAAGTCGTTTCCAATGATACGGTCATCCCCGAAGAGGAAACGGCCGACCGGATCATCACGCCGAAGGTCAAGGAGTCGTTTGCCAGCGCACTCGACCTTATCGCCGTCGGTTTGGCCTCACGCGAGGGCGACCGCGAGGCGGAAGAAGCGCGCGCGCTTGCCCGTGCTCAGACGGTCGCAGGATGGATTTCCAAGGTGTCGGACGCTTCGATCCCGCTTTGGACGCTCACTCTCGGACAATACGACAGGGACGCCTGCAAGGCGCAACAGGACGCGGACTCGAGCTATGAGCGGCCGGTTCTCCTCGCGAGCGTGCGCGCAAGGGCAGACGGTGTGAACCTGACGGAAGCCTTCGCCGACGCTCTCACCGGGCATGACAACCTGCCAAGCCGCAATTGCTATTCGCAATTCGATCTTGTGAAAATCCGCTGATTACAACGTCGTGCCGCAAGTGAGGCGCGGTGGTCGATGGGCTTCCTTGCGTTGGCTCGCACTCGATTTGACGCAGAGCCGATCTAATTCAGGCCGGGCGCGCCGCCGCCCGGCCTTTCGATGTGCTAATGCTCTGGCGCAAATTTTGGTACACATTGCTGAACGCTCTCAAGCATAATGAATACGCTGCGAGAGTGCCTGGCAACCGATTGATTCTAATGTATTTTTTAATTTTGCATTCGATGACGGTGCCAACGCCGGGAGATGTAAAATCCACTGCAACGGCGACGTTTTTTCAACAGGTTGGCTTGGTGGAAGGGCCTGAAAGTACCCACCTTTCCCCAACCTTGCAGCCGCATTGTCACGATTCATCTCGTCAGCAGCGAAAAGTCTCGCTATTCGCAGGCACTTAACGTTTCGGCTCTGGCCCGATCCTCCTACCAAGGCTCTTCATGGATTTCCTGCCGACGACCATGGCCGGTCTCAAGACCGGGAAACTGGTATTGACCGCCTTTCTCGCGGGCGCGTTGTCAGTGCTTGCCATGGCGCCGTTTCACCTTTGGCCGGTGTTGTTCCTGACCTTTCCGCTGATGATCTGGGCGCTCGATGCTGTCGCGATCCGCGATGACGAGCCGACGCTTCTTGACAATTACGTGAAGCGTCTCAAGAGCGCCGCGTTGCTCGGCTGGGCCTTCGGCTTCGGCTACTTCCTCGCCGGGATCTACTGGATCGGCTTCGCGTTCTACGTCGACGCGCAACGCTACGCGATCCTTATGCCGTTCGCCGTGGCCGGGCTTTGCGCCGCGCTCGGCCTGTTCTACGCGGTCGCGGCGGTGCTCGCAGCGGCGATGTGGCGGCGTGGCTATGCGCGTATCATCGGATTTGTCTTCGCATTTTTCTGCGCGGAGGCTGCGCGCGGGTACTTTTTCACCGGCTTTCCATGGAACCTGTTCGGCGAGGCGCTTGCCGCCGACGAAGCGCCGATGCAGATGGCGGCCTATATCGGCGTGTACGGTCTGACGCTCGCCGCGCTTTTCATCTTCTCAGCGCCTGCCGCTTTGATCGCGGCACCGGCGGCTCGCTTCAACAGGCTTCCCGCTCCCGCCGTGGTCGCCGCCTTGACGCTCGCGGCATTCTACGCGGTGGGTGCGCAAAGGCTTGAGCAAACTGTCGGCGATGTCCCCGGCGTTCGTATCCGCATCGTTCAGCCAAATATTCCGCAACAAGAGAAGTGGAAGCCGGAAAATCGCCGATGGATCTTCGACCGCGCGCTCCAGTTGAGCCGCAGCGGTACATCTGGAGAAGACATCTCCGCTTTCACGCATGTCGTCTGGCCCGAATCTTCCGTGCCGGTGCTGTTCGCCTTCAATGATCAGATTTACAGCGACGAGGTGCGGGATGCGCTTGCGGCGCTCATTCCGGGCGGAACATCCCTGATAATCGGCGCCGAGCGCGCGGAGGGGAGCCTCGACCCGGACGGCCGCCACCGCTTCGACAGAGCTTTCAACAGCTTATTTTTGTTGGGGAAAGGGGCCGAACTCAAGGCCGTCTACGACAAGATTCATCTCGTCCCGTTCGGCGAGTATGTGCCCTTCAGAGACGTTATGATGAAGGCAGGTTTTTCCGCTTTTTCCCACAGGTTGGACGGTTTTGAGGCGGGGGCGGGGCCAGCGCGGCCGATCGAGACCCCACAGACGGGGCCTTTTCTCCCGCTGATTTGCTACGAGATTATCTTTCCCGGAAGAACGGGAAGTCTGCCAAAAAGGCCGGAATGGCTGGTCAATGTCACCAACGATGCATGGTTTGGACAGTCCACCGGACCATATCAACACCTTCATTTAGCACGCATTCGAGCCGTGGAAGAAGGCTTGCCGGTCGTCAGGGCAGCCAATACCGGAATTTCGGCAATCATTGACCCTTTTGGCCGCATTTTGGACAAAATAGATTTGGGTAAAGCTGGGACAATTGACCACAGCTTGCCTCATGCATTGCCAATAACCTTCTATCAAAAACTGAGGATGCAGTCCTTTATTGCGTTATTTTTCTTCACGCTTCAATTTTATCTGGCTATGGTTGCGCTCGCAAAGGTCGGATGATTCTTAATTCCCAAACTGGTTGGCGAATCTTGCGTTTACGAGAAAAACGTTTTGGCGATGTCTCGGAACGGTTCATAAGCAGATAAGAAGAAGCTTGACGGCTCGTTCACGCATAACTACAACTTTTAGGTAGTGGGAATAGTCATACGGCTGAGTGCGTACAACTTAAAGATGGCGGAGAGAGATGGGGCGGAATATGGGCATGGTCGAATCATCGGTTTCGATATTGGCCGATAGCGACGAGATATATGAAACCGCGGGGCGCAAGCCGAATCCGGTGGATATTCATGTCGGCAGCCGCGTGCGATATCGTCGCATGATCATCGGCATGAGCCAGGAAAAGCTGGGTGAGAAAATGAACCTCACATTCCAGCAAATTCAGAAATACGAAAAGGGTACCAACCGGATCGGCGCAAGTCGCCTCTTCCAGCTCTCGAAAATTCTGGAAGTGCCGGTCGGCTATTTCTTCGAAGACGCTTTTGCTCACAGCGCCCCGTCGAGTGCAAGTCACGGCCTCCACGAGCCGGAGCAAGAGGGATTTCTTCTCGATTTTCTCAATTCCCGTGAAGGTCTCGAACTCAACAAGGCATTTGCCAAGATACAGGATCCGAAGGTGCGGCGGCGCGTCATAGATCTCGTAAGGGCCTTGTCAGAGGAAAAGCCTGAGGCTAAGGAAAGCCAGCCGGGAATTGCGAACGATCTCGGCTAGCATGGCGCTCCGCCATGCATTCCAGGCAAATCGTGCAAGGATTGGAACGAGGCAGTGTCTCGCAATAGCTATCATTTCACAAGCGAATCGGTTTCCGAGGGGCACCCTGACAAGGTCTGCGATCAGATCTCGGACGCGATTGTCGATCTTTACCTCGCCGCCGATCCGCACTCGCGGGTGGCATTGGAGACTCTCGCAACCACGAACAGGGTGGTTCTCGCGGGCGAAGTCCGAGGACCGTCTTCCGTCACCAGCGAGAAGCTGATCGAGACGGCGCGCGACGTGATCCGCGACATCGGCTACGAGCAGGAAGGCTTCGATTGGCGGAACGCCGAAATCGTATCCTACGTTCATGCTCAGTCGGCCGACATTGCGCAAGGCGTCGATGCGGCGGGCAACAAGGACGAAGGCGCCGGCGACCAGGGCATCATGTTTGGCTATGCCACGCGTGAAACCGAAAGCTTCATGCCGGCGCCGATCTATTACGCGCACCGCATCTTGTTCGAGATTTCGAAGCTGCGCCGGTCTGGACAGCTTCCTGAGCTTGGCCCCGATGCCAAGAGCCAGGTTTCGCTGTACTATGAAAACGGCAAGCCCGTGCGTGCAACGTCCGTTGTTGTTTCCACGCAGCACGCCGAGGACGCGACCCAGGAACGCATTCGCGACATCGTCGGCAACATCGTCAGCGAGGTGCTTCCGGCGGGCTGGATGTGCCCGAAGGAAGAATTCTACGTGAACCCGACGGGCCGCTTCGTGATCGGTGGACCCGATGGCGATACCGGCCTCACCGGTCGCAAGATCATCGTGGATACTTACGGCGGTGCTGCCCCGCATGGCGGCGGCGCGTTCTCCGGCAAAGACCCCACGAAGGTGGACCGTTCCGCTGCCTACGCGGCGCGCTACGTCGCGAAGAACGTCGTCGCGGCCGGTCTCGCAGACAAGTGCACGTTGCAGCTTTCCTACGCCATTGGCGTCGCCAAGCCTCTGTCCATCTACACTGACCTTCACGGTACGGGCAGCGTGGACGAAGGCAAGCTTGAGGCTGTGATCGCCGAAATCGTGGACCTGAGCCCCCGTGGCATCCGCGAGCGCCTGCAGCTCAGCCGTCCGATTTATCAGCGGACCGCGAGCTACGGCCACTTCGGTCGCACGCCGACCGATGACGGCGGCTTCTCATGGGAGCGGCTGGATCTCGTTGAGGCGCTGAAAGACGCGCTGAGCTGAGCGTGACGAAAGTTGATGACGCGCCGTGCGGGGAAACCGGCGGCGCGGCGCATTTCCCGGAAAGATGGCCTAGATCATTTGGCCGCAGAAAGGGTAGAACGCTCTCTCTGCGGCAATCGGCGTTGCTTGTCGAAGGGCTGCAAAACCGCTCGATCGATGTCAGCCAGCCGCTGGATGCTTTGGCGCTGAAGCGGCTCTTTCCCGACAGCGTGCAGGATATCTGGCTAGAAATCGGGTTCGGCGGCGGCGAGCATCTCGTCTGGCAGGTCGCCAACAATCCGCGTGTCGGGGTTATCGGCGCGGAGCCCTACTTGAACGGCGTCGTGTCGGCGATGGATGCGCTCGTCACGCGCGAGCTTACCGAACGCGTTCGTGTTTACGCCGACGATGTGCTCGCCTTGCTTCGGGGGCTGCCGCCCGAGTGTCTCTCGCGCGCCTTCATGCTGTTTCCCGACCCGTGGCCCAAGAAGCGCCACCGCGAACGGCGGCTATTTTCAGCACACCTTCTCGATAAACTCGCGCCGCTACTGCGCCCAGGCGCCGAATTTCGATTTGCCTCCGATATCGATGACTATGCCGAGGCTGCCATCGAAGCGGCGCGCTCACACCCCGCCTTTGACATCGCGCGGGTTTTCACGACCGACAACCGCGACACGATGCCGGATTGGCCCGTAACCCGCTACGAGGAGAAGGCGCGGAAGCAGGGGCGCGGCGCGACGTTTCTTGTTCTTCACCGCGCGATTTAAGACGCCTTCAGAAATGTTTGGCGCGGCTTTAGCCCGGCGCATGTAAAACTTACATATAATTGATTCAATCGGGAGCGGGATGCATCCTGAGATGGGCTGGCTATCTATACAAGGGCCATGTCATCGAGGGGGCTGTGAGTGATGCTGATCGTGGATCGCTCTTTGGCAACAATTGCCGACGAACACTTGGAGAAGCTCGCCAATATTGGCGTTGACGTATTCGACGAGTGGTACGCTAAAGCTTGGCGATAGGCTCGTATTTCAAGGGTCGCTTGTTTCTCATCGTGTTATGCCAAGGAGGGGCGCTGCATTACCTCGACGGCTGTAGCGGGGTGAAGGATCTCGACGTCTGGAGATTTTTCGCAAAGAGCGGTGAGGCGAATTTCCCGAACTTGACGAGATGGGTCCGCGATTTCGGGCCATCTTCCCTTGGACGGCATCCGGACGACGAAGGCTTGTCGTGTCGTCGTGTCGTCGTGTCGATGTGATGGGGCGAGCGGTCAACATCGTAGAAGATCGAGACGCTGTCAGGGCGGTGTGCGCTTGGCTGAAAACCAGTGGTGGGCGCTCACCTTGGCACCTTCGCCAGAAAGCCGTTGTCGCCATTTGGCCATCGAACCTCCGAGGGATAGTCATTTGGCCGGGATCTCCCGAAGATGACAGAGTCGTTTTCGATTCGCTGGGATCAAGCTGATCTCTGATTTGTCTTCTCTCGCACACCTA
>NZ_JFZJ01000028.1 GCF_000636015.1 Rhodomicrobium udaipurense JA643 | reverse complement strand
ACGAGCGTCACGCCCGCGAGCCATGCCGCCCACGTCCACAGCGCTTCGCGCCGGATAGCGAGGGCAAAGGCCGCGGTGACCGCAAGGACGATGAACAGAAAGCCGATCATTGGCAGTTTTCCTTTCCGGCCGCACCGAAGCCGCATGCCGCGGCTCCGTTTCGCGTGGGTTGGACGCGCTCATTCCAACAAAGAGGTAGTCTCCGGCCGATGGGATCGCAATGAGCCGCGTCCACTTCGCCGCCTCATATTCTCAGGCAACGGAGCATTGTAGAAAATTGATTGAAAGCTCATTAACCGCCTATTCGCCGGACGGCTACCAAAGTTTTCACGCGGGTTCGCAGGCGGAAAAGTCGCGCCCGTTCTCTTGGCTTTCAAGGGAGCAAGCCCAATTTCGGGCTTGCCGGGATCGATGTTGCGGGAAGGGAGGCTGCATGCACATGCCCTCAGGCGAGCCAAGGACGCACGAAGATTTCGAGGTGGCCGCTCGGGCAATCTGGCGCGACCTGCCGGAGCAATTCCGTGCGGTGCTGGGTGATGTGACGGTTGAAGTGGCCGATTTTGCCGATGCGGAGACGCTGAAGGAGTTGTACATCCGCGACCCTTACGAGCTGCTCGGCCTGTATCATGGCGTGGGACTGCCGTCCAAAAGCGTGTCGGACCCTACGAGTCTGCCCGACAGGATCTTTCTCTACCGCATTCCCATCCTGAATTACGCCCACGAGAACCGCGAGCCCGTGCGTGGCGTCATCCACCACGTGCTCATCCACGAGATCGGCCATCATTTCGGTTTTTCCGACGCCGATATGGATGAAATCGAATCCGGGAGCTAACGGTTCTCCACGAAATGGCCAGCCGCCGCTTCTTCACGCCGGAAATGGGGCTGCCGACGCATTAAAAGGTGGCCAGTTCCGGTCCTTCTCAGAGATCGAATTGACGGACAGCGGCCATTCGATGCCGATGAGCGGATCGTCATGACGGATGCCGCTTGCGCTCTCCGGCGCGTAGAACGCGGAGATCAGATAGGACACCTCGACATCATCGGTCAGGCTCTGAAAGCCGTGCGCGAAACCCTCGGGGATATAGAAGCGCTTGCGGTTCTCGGCGGTCAGTTCGAAACCCTGCCATTCGAGAAAGGTTGGCGAGGTGCGCCGCAGGTCGACGATCGCGTCGAAAATCGCGCCGCGGGTGCATGTCACCACTTTCACCTCCGCATGTGGCGGCGTCTGGAAGTGCATGCCGCGCACCGTGCCTTTGCGAACCGTGGAGGATATCGAGTGCTGCACGAAATTGCACACCAAGCCCCTCGCTTCAAATTCGCGAGTGCAGAAAGTGCGGGCAAAAAAGCCCCTTTCATCGCGAAAGGGTTCCGGTTCGACGATGAAAGCGCCCTCAAGCAGGGCCGGCTGGAATAGCATTCTGCGATCCCGGACAAGACGATCCACGCCCGAGTTTACCATGAGCGCAAGAGAACGGTCACGTTGGCGGTGGTTTTGTTACTTTAATCGCGTTAGGCCGATAATTAAAATTTGATCGATGAAGGACAACTAAGCGTATCATGGAATCAAGTCCAGAGTCATACCAGGTATTCCGTTGCCGATTGTGCGGAGCGCCTGTCACGGAGACTTTCGTAAATCTCGGAATGTCTCCACTCTGCGAAAGCTTCATCGCCGAAGACGGCGTCGACGCCATGGAGTCGTATTATCCGCTCCATGCCCTCGTCTGTGGCAAATGTTTTCTCGTGCAGCTTCGGGAATATGTAACGCCCGACGATATTTTCCGTGAGTATGCGTATTTCTCGTCATATTCATCGTCCTGGGTGGCGCATGCTAAAGATTATTGCGTAGATATCGCGAAGCGACTTTCCCTTGGGCGGGACAGCCTCGTCATCGAATTGGCCAGCAACGACGGTTACTTGCTGCAACACTTCCCGCCGCTCGATATTCCTTGTCTCGGGATCGAACCCGCGATCAACGTGGCCAAGGTCGCCATCGACAAGGGCATCCCGACGATCACCGAGTTTTTCGGGGTAGCGCTCGCGCGTAAGCTCGTCGCCGAAGGCAAGTCGGCCGATCTCGTCGTCGGCAACAACGTCCTTGCCCAGGTGCCGGACCTGAACGACTTCGTGGCCGGGATCGCTATCGTGCTGAAGCCGGAGGGCGTGGCGACACTGGAATTTCCGCACCTCGAACGCCTGATCGACGAAAACCAGTTCGACACGATCTACCACGAGCATTTCTCCTATTTTTCGTTCACGACGATCCAGATCCTCGCCCGGCGGCACGGTCTCAAGGTCGTGGATGTCGAGGAACTGCCGACGCACGGAGGTTCACTCCGCGTGCACTTCGCTCGTCAAGGGTCACAGCGCACGGCGACGGAAGCGGTGGCGGCGCTCCTGGCCCGCGAGAATGCTGCCGGCTTTTCGGAACTCGGGTTCTACACGGGGTTCGGCGACAAGGTGCAGAAGACCAAACGCGGCATCCTCCGCTGCCTGAGCGACATCAAGGACGCGGGTGGCCGCATCTGCGGTTACGGGGCGCCGGGCAAGGGCAACACGCTACTCAACTATTGCGGCATAGGCCCCGACTTCCTCGACTTCACCGTCGACCGCAATCCTTACAAGCACGGCCGCTACACCCCCGGCATGCGCATTCCGATCTTCCCCGTCGAGAAGATCGACGCGGTGAAGCCCGACTATCTCTTCATCCTCCCGTGGAACCTCAAGACTGAAATCATGCACCAGATGAGCCACATCGCCGACTGGGGCGGAAAGTTCATCGTGCCCATTCCGAGCACGCAAATCGTCGATCCGAAGAAGGTGCAGTCATGAAAGTCGTTCTGTTCTGTGGCGGACTAGGAACGCGTATCCGCGAATATTCGGAAAAAGTGCCGAAGCCCATGATTCCGGTCGGCTCTCAGCCCATCATGATGCACATCATGCAGTATTACAGCAATTTCGGGCACAGGGATTTTATCCTGTGCCTCGGATACAAGGCCAATATCATCAAGGAATTTTTCCTGAATTACAAACCGCAGCTCTTTACTGACTGCGTCGTGTCCAATCATGGCGAGAAGGTAGAATTTCTCACTGCGATGCCCGCCGACTGGTCCGTGTCGTTGATCGACACGGGCATCTGGCGGAATATTGGCGAACGCCTCATGGAGGTGCGGCATCATCTCGCCCACGAGGATATGTTTCTCGCCAATTACAGCGACGGCCTTTCGGACGTCGATCTCGACGACATGATCGACAAGTTCAGACGGAGCGGCAAGGTCGCCTGCTTCCTCGCGACGCGCCCTCCCCTGACTTACCACCTCGTCGACATGGACGGCGCGGGAAACGTGCGCGAGTTTCGTTCGTCGAACAGGTCCGAAATGTGGATCAACGGCGGATATTTCATCATGACGCCCAAGATTTTCGACTACATGCAGCCCGGCGAGGAACTGGTGCTGGAGCCGTTCCAGCGGCTCATCGACGATGGACAGTTGATGGCCTACCGGCATGAGGGCTTCTGGCGCTCGATGGACACGCTGCGCGACCGGCAGACGCTGGAGGACATGGTCGAAAAGGGTCAGATGCCTTGGTGCGTGGAGCGCAAGGGCCCAGGCAAGCTCTCGCAATCGCTCTCCGAGGTTTCGCGTGCTTGAGCTCGCCCTTCGGGGGCGGCCGCTTCACATTCTCTGCCTCGGCGCACATTCCGACGATATCGAGATCGGCGTGGGCGGCACCCTTCTCCACTGGATCGCAACCGGCGCGGAGCTTCATGTGCACTGGGCGGTTCTGGCTGCGAACGGTGAGCGCGCCCGTGAGGCGAAAGCGTCGGCGGCGGACTTTCTAGCCGGCGCGAAGAAGACGACGATCGAGGTGCATGCATTTCGCGACGGCTATTTCGGTTATTGCGCCGAGGTGAAAGACTGGTTCGAGGGGCTGAAATGGCGCGTCTCGCCGGACATCATTTTCACCCATGCCCGCGAGGATGCGCATCAGGATCATCGCGAAGTATCGCAACTCACCTGGAACAGCTTTCGCGATCACACCATCCTCGAATACGAGATTCCGAAGTGGGACGGGGATCTGCGCCCGCTCAACATGTTTGTGCCGCTTCCGGCCGCAACAATCGAGCGCAAGATCGAGCTTCTTGACCGTCATTTCGGTTCTCAGCGCTCGAAAGACTGGTTCGACGCCGCCACCTTCCGGGGCCTTGCGCGCCTGCGTGGTATGGAGTGTCGCGCTGCGGAAAGCTTCGCGGAAGGCTTCACGGCTCGGAAATCCGTTCTCGCCATCGCCTGATCGCCGTGTTCGCAAGCACGACGCTGTAACGGTGCTCGAAGTCTATGCGCGAGCGGCGCGTGCAAACGGGATGCGGCCAAACATGAGTTCGGGACGGTAGCGGAACGTCTCGGGGATCATTGAGGACGCGGAATGAACGGCGAGATACGCGAAGCACCGGCTCTTTTCGGCCGCGCTCAGATCCGTTTTCCGCAGCATCGCGATGTAGTGGCCGAGCTTGACGAGTTGGGCGGACTTGAAGCGGATCGACGGATCGATCCGCGATTGCACCGAGGTCTTGCCCATCACGCTCGTCATTTCCGCGTGCATGCGCTTCTTGAAGAGTTTGCCGGGAGCGATGGAATAGCGCCCATGGAGCGCGAGTTCAGCGAGAAGCAGCTTGTCGGAACCGAAAAAGCTCTGATGAAGGACCGTCTTCAGAAGCGTTTCCCGCCGCATCAACCCGTAGATCGGCGCGCACATGATCTGCTTGGCGAGCACGGCACGGAAGCGCCGCGTTCGGCTGCCCGAACAGGCGCAATCATCGCGATCGAGCAACCAGGTTCTGCCATTCTGCGCGTCGACGCAGGCATGAAGGTTGCTGTCATAGGGAAGCGCAAGCCCGTCTCTATCGACGAGAGCGGTCTCGCTGTGGCTGACCGCGACCGACGCGTCGTCCCGGATCGCGGGAAAGCACGCCGCGAGATACTCGGGCTCGTAGAGATCGTCGGCGGCGGACCATTTGAAGTAGGGCGCGGT
The DNA here is from genome assembly GCF_000636015.1 of Rhodomicrobium udaipurense JA643. Classification (GTDB taxonomy): domain Bacteria; phylum Pseudomonadota; class Alphaproteobacteria; order Rhizobiales; family Rhodomicrobiaceae; genus Rhodomicrobium; species Rhodomicrobium udaipurense. The sequence goes on along the minus strand of NZ_JFZJ01000028.1, from coordinate 27,256 downwards.
CGCGAGTTCGAAGACGCGGTTATAATTCGGGATCAGCCCGATATTCGTCTCGTTACGGAAGTATTTTACACGGGCGTCGGCGGTGGCATAGGCGCGGAGCAGCTCTTCCGTGCCGTCATTTGAAGCGTTGTCCGAGATCACGATATCGAAGTCGCCGAACGTCTGGGACAACAGGCTGTCCATAAGCTCGCCGACATAGGGCAGCCCATTATAGACAGGAACGCCGATCGAGATTTTCGGCAAGGAACGCATTACAAACCTCCGAAACTCTGCAAGATCAATAGGCCTTGGGGGATATGAAGCCGTAGATCGGCGTCATGAGAATGATCTTGATGTCCAACCAAATCGCCCAGTTCTCGATGTATTCGAGATCGAGCTTGACGCGCTGTTCCATCTGTGACGCCTCCAGCACTTCGCCGCGGAAGCCGTTGATCTGGGCCCAGCCGGTGATACCGGGCTTAACGCGATGACGCCTGGCGTAGTTCTCAAGAAGACGGGAATAATAATCGTTGTGCGCCAACGCATGCGGCCTCGGCCCCACGACGGACATGTCGCCCTTGAGCACATTCAGGAACTGCGGTAGCTCGTCGAGGCTCGTGCGGCGAAGGATGCGCCCGACGCGGGTTACGCGACTGTCGGATTTCGAGGCCTGCACGACCTGCGGCCCATCCTCCAGCACCGTCATCGTGCGGAATTTCAACACGTGGATGATCTTGTTGTTGAAGCCGTGGCGACGTTGACGAAAAAAAACGGGGCCAGGCGAGTCCACTTTGATCGCGATGGCAATGAGACACATCGCAGGCGCGAAAACGAAAAGTGCGATCGTCGCGATGACGATATCCTCTATCTTCTTGACGAAGACGCCCCATTCCGAAATCGGGATACGCTGCACCCCAATGGCACCGAAGTGCCCATAGCTGCGCACTGTTCCGGATGACAGGTCGAGTTCACCGAAGTCGGGGACGATGTTCACGTTCACAGGCAGCAGTCGCAGGTGCGCGACAGCCCGGCATAGCGTGTCCTTTTCGGATGCGGGGAGAGCCACGATCACATCGCTGACCGAGTTGGTCTGGCATTGCATGACGATTTGTTGGAGGCAGCCATCGAGATGCGAATTGCGGTCGATCTGACTTTCGGAATCGCGCGCCTCATTCGTGTTGAGCGCATAGACGGCCGCTATGCTGACGGGCCCCCGGCGCTCTTCGTCTCTAAGCCTCGCGACCGTATTCTGAAGGGGCTCGCCTGAACCGATCACGATAACGGCGGTTCTGAGGTAGCCGTTTTTCAGCAGGCGGGCGTATGCCGTTCGCCAGCCGACGCGCGTAACGAGCAGAATCGCATAAGTGACGATCAACCAGCTCGTGAACCATCCACGCGAGAACAGCTCGCTTGCCTTGATCGCGAAAAGGACGAAAAGCGAGAGCCCGAAAGCGAACGCGACGATCAGAAACAGGCTGAAATAGCCCCGCCAAACGCCCGGCTTCAGGATGTCCTCGTAATAGTTCTGCCGCCGAAGCCCCGCAAGAAGAGAAACGGTGACGATCAATATGCAGCTCGCGTAGGAGGAGGAAGCTTCCGCATCTAGATATAATGAAATATAAAGATATTTTATTAAAACGGCGGACACAACCACCAGGGCAACATCGACAACCATTGCGATGTCTTCGAACATCCGTGGCGTGAAAGCTTGGTCCTGCCGCCTACCAGAGACGACGATTTCCGAAACGTCGACCAATTTGCTGTGCATACCTCTTATTGCCGCCTTCTTAATCAAACGTTAGTTTTACGAATTTTGTTTTATCACAACAATTCATAAAAGCGATCTGTTAAGCTGATCGTTAAATGGGTATTGCAAATATTATTAATATCGGAAGCTGCAATTTTTGTTGTTGTCGTGGAAAATATTTCTTCAATTTTACCGAACTGGCGCATCGGTCGGGCGCCACGAGGCCAATAACTCGGCGGCTTGCTTCACTTGGCCTCCGACGACGACCACATCGCCCGGCCTCACGCTCGTTTCATAATCGGCCGCAATGAAAATCTGTCCGCCTTCGGTTTTTCGCATGATCTGAAGCGAACGCTTCGGCGCCTCCGCCGATATCGTGCGATACTCGTTCTCCGGTCCTCTGAACTGCTCGACGATCTGCCGTGCCGCTTCGTAAAGCGCCTTGTTTGACTGGATTCTCTCGTCGAGGGTGGTAAGTTCCTCTTCAATCTGGATCTGCCGGCGCAATGGTATGTCCGTGAGCACCTGTTCGAGTTGGGCGAGATCCCGCTGAGCGCGCGAGATCGAGGCGAATAGCTCACGCCGATTGCTTTCGAGCGTGGCAATATAGCTGTCCACGCTCAGCAAGTCTGGGCGCTTTGACACGCCCTTGGAAAGAAGAGCGTTCAACTCCGCGAGATGTGCTTTCTTTGACTTCAATTCTTCGTCGAAGCGCTTCAACTGTGTTGTGTGATCGTTGATTTCCTGACGCGTCAGGATGACCTGGCGCTGGCGCATCTCGATTTCGTCCCGCAGCGCCTTACGCCGCAGGCTCAGGCTTCGCGTCTCGTCTTCGACAAGCTTCCGAGCGGCCCGTTCGTCAACCATGCCGGAATCCAGCGGCGGCTTGATCGACGTTTCGCCCGCCTTTTCGGCGAGAAGCGACGCGCGGCGCACGATCTGGTACTTCGTCTGCTCCTGTATCTCGCGCATCCGCGACGTGTTCTGCGCGACATTGACGAAGGTTGCAGGATCGGAATTCCCCAGCCTGAAGAAGCCCCCAGCCACCGAAATTGCATGGAGCACGGTCATGCCGGGTGTATAGGGATAGGATCCGGATGTGGTTACGTCGCCGGTGACGAAGACCGGGCGCCATTCGATAACGCTCACAACTACGTTGTCGGCAGCTTTGGTGGGGTCCTGCGAAAAGCGTTCGGAGATGCTTCTCGTCAGCTCGCCAACGGTTTTTCCGGCAGATTGAAAAGTGCCGAGCACAGGCAATGTAATGGTGCCGTCCGACTGAATATTCACTTCACCGGAGAGGTCGATATTGCCAAAAAAGCTGACCTTAAGCTTGTCGCCGATACCCAGCTCATCGCGCGAACTTGCTTTTGATGTCTGAATCGAAGTTTCACTGAGGGACTTCGGCGCATCCGCTGCAAATACAGCCCGCCCTTGGCAGAACAGGACAAAAAGAGCGGCAACTAATAATGCCCCTTTCCGATACATTTTACGTTTCCTTGAATAAAATTTGCCGTATATCAACCACACGGGAGCAAGTCCTGTGCAAGGTTAACGTGCGTATCTCACTTTTACTGCTACAATCCGAATGAGACTCAGTCAACTCACTAATTCGAAACCACATCACGCGAATTGAAAATGTTCTTTTTCTTTTTTGATCAAATCTGCTAACCTGCATTCAAGCTGGACAGGCCCTAAGGGACGCCGAAAATGCGATATCTGGCGGATGCGAAGCCTATGATTCATTCTGGAAGCACGACGCATTTCTCACCCGAACGGCGGGATGAGGCTGCCCTTAAAAGGAGCGGCAGCGACTCTATGGCTCAGGTCGAGATCAGGCCGAGCCGAATTGCAACGTGGCTGGCTTGGAGCCTTTGCGCGGCTGGCGGTACAGCCTTCTGGCTTTTCGTAGGCTCCATGATATTCGAATACTGACTTTAGCCGCGTTAACCATTGTCAAATGTTCAGCCCGCACCGTTAAGTATTCGCAATCCAAAAGGTGGCGGTCAAGCCAGCATCGGTTTATGCAACCCGGATGCAACGTTGGTCGTCTCAGCTCAACCGCTATTTGCGCGTAGGCCAAAGACGCGTCGAAGGTTGGCTCGACCCCTTCAGCGCGCGATACATAGCGGAACTCATCTTCCTGTTAAGAGAAAGCGGACGATTTGGCCCTTGCGCCGAAATCGGCGTTCACCATGGTCGACTGTTCATCCTGTTGCACCTCGCGAGCGAAGATCTGTCTGTGGCGATCGACGTGTTTGGCAACCAGCACCTGAACACCGACAGGTCCGGTCGCGGCGACAAGAAAAGATTTCTCGAAAATCTCGTCCGGTGGGGCGGCGACCCGTCGAGGGTCGCGATCCTCCAGAAATCATCGCTCGAAATCGCACCGGAAGAGATCCTTTCGTTAGTCGGCCCAATTTCCGTTTTCTCCGTAGACGGGGGACACACAGCGGAATGCGCGCTGAACGATCTGAAACTCGCCGAGGCGACGCTTCACCCCGGCGGCGTGGTCGTCCTCGACGATTTCTTCAACGAAGTCTGGCCCGAAGTCTGCGTTGGCGCGGTTCAGTATTTTATCAGCGGCGGTCGTCTCAAGCCCTTCGCCGTGACACCTAACAAGATCCTGCTTTGCGATCCGGACTACAACGCGTTCTACCGCACAACCCTGCGCGATCGGCTCCGCCTTTATCACGACAAGGACGCGGAGCTGTTCGGCTCCCCCGTCAGCATCATGGGAGTTAGCCGACATGGCAGGTTCGGCTTGCTGAAAAGACGTGTCGCCGCTTCACCCGCCGGTCCGCTCCTCAAACAGCTGAAGAACGTGCTCTGGCGGTCGGCATGAGCGAGAGCCGAACCCTGCTCGGGGTGGATTTCGAGGTCTGCGCGCGGAACGAAGCGGTGGCTCGTATCGACCGCGCCTTCGTCGATCACCAACAGCTAAAGCTCGCGTTCGCCAATGCGCACACGCTCAATCTCGCGAGTGAGCGGCAGGATTTCCGCAACGCGCTTTCACGGTTTCTCGTGTTCAACGACGGTCTTGGCGTCGATCTCGCGAGCCGGATCAAGTTCGGCGCATTTTTTCCGGAGAACCTGAACGGCACAGACTTCGTGCCGCATTATCTGAGCACGACGCGCCACCCCTTGCGTATTTTCTTTCTCGGCGGTGCGCCGGGCGTCGCCGAAGCGGCAGCCGACAGGCTCGTTCCCCCAGGCTCGCGCCACGATATCGCGGGCTGTCATCACGGCTATTTCGACGCTGGTTCGGCGGATCGGGTTCTCGCGGGCATTCGCCTCTCACAGGCCGATCTCGTGCTTGTCGCGATGGGAAACCCGTTGCAGGAACTCTGGATCGATCGACACGCCGAAGCGACGTCCGCCCCGGTTTTGATGGGAGTGGGGGCGCTGTTCGACTTCGCTTCGGGACGGCTGCCGCGTGCGCCGGGTTGGGTGCGTGCCGGCCGTGTCGAATGGCTCTATCGTCTCGCGCGCGAACCGCGTCGCCTCGGGAGCCGCTACATCGTCGGCAACTGGAAATTCCTACGCCGTGTCGCTCGGGATCGCGCGAGCGCGGCGACCGCTCCTTCAGCCCCCACCGGAGTTTGAACCATGGACGTGGAGACGAGCCCGGCTTCTTCGACCGCAGGTCGCGACACGAAACTTGAAACGGCGCCCGCCCCGCGCCCTCGACGACGCTGCATTCTTCATGTGACGGGAGACTACCCGAATATCAACAAGCCGCTGAACACAATGGCCGTCAAGAACTTCATCGACGCCAATCCGGAGGCGGATCATATCATCGTCACGCTGGACAGAACGTCCCTGCCGTGGCGCGCGCGGGTCACGCCCGGCGGTGGCAATGGCGACAGTCGCATGATCTCCATCCGCTATTGGGGCCTGCCGCTCGGTGTGCAGCTGGCCGCCTCGATGTATCTTGTCGCTCGGCAGACCCGGCGCATCCTGCAAACGAGGGGGGAGGATTTCGACGTCATCCACGCGCACAAGCTCACTTTCGAGGGGCTCGCGGGCTACTGGCTTTCCTTGTGGTTCAAAAAGCCGCTCGTGTGTTCCCTGCGTGGCGAGGTTGAAAGCAAGGTTCTGGCAGTCAAGCCGCACTACCGATTTCTTTATAGACGCGTGGTGGAGCGAAGCTCGCGCCTCTATCATGTCTCGGCGTGGTACCGTCCCACGCTCCAGAAGGCATTCCAACCGAGCCAGGCGAAACAGCGGCTCCTGCCCAATTTCGTGGATCTCGACGGCATCGAGCCGCACGCCGCGAGCCGTCCGAACGCCTTCGTTTCAGTGCTGTGCTTCGAGGTCTATAAACGCAAGGGGCTGGATCGGCTCTTGCCCGCGTTCAAACGCGCGCTTGAGAGGGAACCCGGCATCACGCTCGATCTGGTCGGGCGGGGAAGTCCCGAACGGCTGGCTCACATTCAGAGCCTCATCGACAGAGCCGGGCTCGGCGAAAGCGTCCGTCTTCTCGGGCCGGTCGAACACACGGAGCTTCTCCGACGCCTCGGCCAGTATTCCGGTTTCGTCCTGCCCAGCCGGAACGAGACATTCGGCATGTCCTTCATCGAGGCGCTGCTTGCGGGGGTACCTATCGTCTACTCGAAGGGCTGCGGTGTGGACGGCTTTGTCGACGGGATCGCGGCGGCGGTTCCGGTCGATCCGCGCTCGGTTGCGAGCATCAGCGACGGAATTGTGCGTCTGGCGGCGCATCAACGAGAATACCGCGACTGGCTTCTCCGCAATCGCGACGAACTCATCGCTCGCTTCGGCACGAAGAACCACATTTCTTTGTATAACAAAGATGTGTTCTCCATATGCAATGAACCCCATTCCTCAAGTGGATAAGAAAATGATCAAGGCCGGTGAATACGTCGAAGTCAGAAGCAGGGAGGAAATATTAGCGTCTCTGGACAAAAACGCCACGATCGACGGCATGCCGTTCATGCCACAGATGTTTGAATACTGCGGCAAACGTTTCACAGTTTACAAGAATGCGTATAAAACCTGCGATACCGTCAGCGGCAAATACATTGGGCTTCAGGTCGATGACGCGGTGCACCTGCCCATTCGCTGCGATGGGAAGGCGTTCGACGGGTGCCAGGCGGCCTGTCTGCTTTTCTGGCGGACGGCTTGGCTGAAGCCGGTGAATGAGGCGGGTGACGTTCGCATGTCGTCTCCCGCGTCCGCATCCCGCGGCTGCACCGAAGCCGATGTGCTCGCCGCAACCACGCGCGAAGTGGACGGCAGGAAGCTCTATCGCTGTCAGGCGACTAGCCTTCTCGAATTCACCCGGCCCATGGCGTGGTGGGATGTCCGGCAATATGCGAACGCCTACCGATCCGGCAACTGGAGCATTGCGCAAGTTCTCCGAGGGCTGACCTATCTCGGCTACACCTACGGCACGAGGGCGCATCGTGCAAAAATTGGTGCGCCAGCACGCTGGCTTTACAACAAGGCGCGCTTTGTGTGGGGCGGTATCCCCTTCCCTCGCCGTCCCGATCTGTTTCCGCAGAAGAAATCCGCGGCTTCGACGTCCGTACTGAACCTCAAGCCCGGCGAATTCGTGCGCGTGAAGCCCTTTGAGGAAATCCTCGCCACACTCGGCAAGGACGGCTCACACCGTGGCCTCATGTTCGATGCTGAACTCGTGCCCTATTGCGGCAAGGTCTTCCGGGTGATGACGCGCGTGGAACGCTTCGTCGATGAATCCTGTGGCGAGATGCGAACGCTGAAGACCCCCGCCGTGATCCTCGATGGCGTGGTGTGCCAGTCGAAATACAGCGGGCAGCGCATGTTCTGCCCGCGCGAGATCTTCAGCTGGTGGCGCGAGGCATGGCTTGAACGCGTCGAGCCGATGGTGCTGGAAGAGCGCGGCGGCGAGCACCGGGAAGCCGCTTGAGCTTCGCTGTGGAACTCGGCGGCGCGCTTCAGGCGACGGGCGCAATCAGCTTGTGCCTCTCCAGAAGCGTCGCGGTGGCGAAGATCGTCGCGAACGGCATCTTCGCGCGCTCGGCGATGTCGAGCAGCGAATGCTCTCCATCCGAAAGGTTGAGCACCCAAAGCATCGCAATGTTTTTTTCGGCCCCCTTCGGATCGCCGCCGAGGGCATCGTAAAGCCCGCGCCGACCAAGCTGCGGCTCGCCCTTTGGAAACAGATTGCGATAAACGCGGTCGTTTTCGATCACCAAAAGCGCTTCGCGCACCATCCCATAGCTCTCGGCGAGATGTCCCGGCGTGATGAAGTTCATCGCATCGGCGGAGGTGTGATACTCTGGGAAGCTCGCATAGCGGCTCCGCTGGAACAGCCCGACCGGAAGATCGAAGCCGGGCGAACAGAACTGGCGCTCGTCATAGCCATAGGGGAAGAAGTCAACGATCTCCGGCGCGGCACTGTTGAGCCGCAGCACATGGTCCATGGCGCGGTCGATAGCCGCATTGCCGCGACGGCTGCGCTTGTAATACGGCCCTCCGCCGTCGCCGACGCAGGACAGCACCAGTCCGTGGCGGATGCGCGAAACGGCCGCTCCGTTGCGAGCGAGCCATGTCAGCGCACCGATAGTTCCCGGCGCGAACAGGAAACGGTAGCTGTAGCGCCTTCTTTCACCCGCAAGCTTTTTCGCGAGGAACGTGAGCAGCGCCAGGCCGGAGCAATTATCATTCGCCATGCCGGGATGACAAATATGCGCTGAGAGCAGCACCTCGTCCGACGTTTCACCCGGTAGATAGCATTCGCCGTAGGTAAGGTGGCCGGGCGCGAGATCGGCATCGATGACGGCGCGATAAAGGCCGTCCGGCAGCGTCTCCAGTTGGCGATGCGCCATGCAGAAACCCCAGCGCGGCTCGTAATAGGATGTGCGATAGGGGATGAGATCCGGCTGTTCGGGAAGCGTGAAGATGTGCCGCTTCAACTCGGCAAGCGGCATCACTTCATCCACGGCAACGCTGTAGCTCATCACGTGCAGCGGGTTCGCGCGAAAATCGACGATCCGCTCACCGGCTGCGTTTTCGATATAGGCCGCGCGAATGGTCCATTCGTCAGGCACCGTCCAGTCGCAGGCAGGCGAACCGGACTCGACCTCGACCACATCCAGCGGAATATGACGGCCGAGGCGGCGCAAGGTCTCCCTTACGCCGTCTCCGGTGATGCTGCGGCAAAGCGGAAAGATTTCGGCGGCAATCGCATGGATCGATGCGCCTGCATCCGCGTCAGCGCCCGCGGCGTTTGCTGCCGGTTTCGACGCCTCGCCCACGTTCAGGCCGCAGCCTGTGGCACGTGCCTGAGATCGGATGCGAGGATGCCCCCCGCGAGCAGCGATTTGATGTGGCCGATACGCTGATAGCGCGGTCCTTCAAAGTCTTCGAGCGTCAGCCCGGCCTCGCGGTAGGATTTGTAGAGTTCTTCCGCGCCCTTCCGCGCGTCCCATTCAGGCTTGAAGCCAAGTTCCCGTTCGATCTTGCTGAAATTAACGCGGTAGGACCGCGTGTCCGGGCCAGCATCGGCGGCATATTCGATCTGGCAGTCGGGCACGACCTCGGCCACCACCTCGGCGAGGTCGCGGATGCGGTAATTGTGCTCCGTGCTGCCCACATTGAAGGCCTGATTGAAGACCACATCGCGCGGCGCTTCGAGCGCGCGCAGAAAGGCCTGCGAAATGTCGCGGATGTGAACCACCGGCCGCAACGGCGTCCCGTCCGACTTCATGTAGATGACGCCCTTCGTAACCGCCCACGCGACCAGATTGTTCAGCACGATGTCGAAACGCATGCGCGGCGAAACACCGTATGCCGTCGCCGGTCGAAGGAAGACGGGGCAAAAACCGTCGTCCGCGAGGAGGCCGATGTCTCGCTCGGAGCGGACCTTGGATTGTCCGTAGGCCGTGACGGGATTGAGATCGCCGGTTTCGTCGATAAGGGCCTCGCCCGCGCGGCCATAGTTGCTGCACGAAGACGCCATGATGAAGCGCTTCACGACTGCCTTCTTCGCCAGTTCGGCGAGGCGCACGCTCGCCTTGTGATTGATCGCGTAGGTGATGTCGGGATTGAGGTCGCTCAGCGGATCGTTGGAAAGCGCGGCGAGGTGAATGACGGCATCGAAGCCTTTGAGGTCGTCCACCTGAACATCGCGGACATCCTTTCGCAGTGTTGGGAAATCGCCGATGCGTCCGCCCGCCGCGTAGGTGCACCGCTCGTACAGATCGGCGTCGCAACCCGTAACGCTGTGGCCCGCAGCGGCGAGCACGGGGGCCATGATTGTGCCGATGTAGCCCAAATTTCCGGTCAAGAATATTTTCATCTTACAAACTCCGTCTTCGTCCTGGTTTAGACAAAGCCAAAGAGCATCGCAACGACCGCAACCCGACTCTGACTGATGTATCGGAGGCGTGGTTAATCGTCCAATTTTAAATATTTAACAGAAATCAATAAACGATGTGATCCGCGCGAATTAGAATGCTAGGATTCAGGGAACTTTCATTCGGTATATTTGAGAAATCGTGTCACTGACTCCTGATTCTGCTTTCGAGTTGCCCCCGCCGCCGCACCGTGTCAAACGGGATTGCGTCCGCGCGCTGCGCATCGTCGCCTGCCCCGGCCTCGCCGACCGAGCGATCAATCCCTATACGTGGCTGATCCATGAGCCCATGACGAGCCAAGGCTGCACCGTCGCGGAGTTTTCCTTCTATCGCGCGTGCGCTGCCGATACGGACGTTCTTCACATCCACTGGCCCGAACGCATCTTCTGGGGGCGCATCTCCCGCATTCATCCCGTTCTGTCGCGACTCTATGCGACGCGCATGTTGCGGCAGATGGACCGGGTGAGAGCGCGCGGCGGTATCGTCGTCTGGACGGCGCACAACATCGCGCCGCACGAGCCGCTTGACGACAGCCGCGAACGCATCTGGCGGGCCTACATGGCCGCTTTCTTGGCGAAGGTCGATCTTGTCATCAACCTGACCGCCGAAGCCGAGCGGCGCTGTCTCGATGCGTATCCCCAACTCGCGCACGCCAAAAGGATCGTCATTCCGCACCCGCACTATCGCACTGCTTATCCCCCGCGCATCGACACAGCCCGCGCGCGTGACGACCTCGGGGTCGCGCCGACCGATTTCATCCTCGCTGAGGTGGGGTCGATCCGGCCAAGCAAGGGCATCCTAGAACTGGCGCAAGCTTTCCTGCGTATCGCGCGGAACGACGAACGGCTCCTGATCGCGGGAGCATGCGACGATGCCGCCTATCTCTCGGCGCTCGCCGGTCTCGCCAGCGGAAGCGCGGGGCGCGTGATCGTGCGCCCGCATCGCCTTTCCGACGACGAGGTGGCGGTGATATATTCCGCTGCGGATCTCGGCGCGTTCAACTTCAAACAGATCCTGAACTCAGGCAGTGTGCTTCTTTCCCTGTCCTACGACGTGCCGGTGTTCGCGCCCCAACTCGGCTCGCTCAAGGCGCTCTCCGAAGAGCTTGGCCGCCGCTGGTTCGTGCCGTTGCCGCAGCCGCTCACGGCGGAGGGCTTGCGCGAGACCCTGAACGTCGCGCGCGCGGAACGCCCCGGCCGGGGCGCGACCGCCCCGCTCGACACCTACGATCCGGAGAGCATTTCCGCCCGCACGCTAGCCGCGTACCGAGACTGTCTCCGTGTCACCGGGGCTCGCAAGCCATGACGGAAGCGACCGCGCGCGCGAAGGTGCCCCTTGCGTGGCTACCCGCGTTCCTGTGGCTCGTCATCCTGCTTCGGGTCGCCGAGATGCTTCCGCCCGACCTCTCGCCGGTGGATTTCACGGATTTGCAGAAAGGCGCCTTCGCCGTCTCGACGGCCACCAGCGACATCGCCAATCAGCTGTTCTGGCTGACGATCGCGGGTCTGGTGACGCTTGTCATCCTGTTGCAGGGGCCGGAGCGGCTGCTTCGCCTCCTGCCACCCCTTTCGATCCTGCCGGTTTTCCTCGCGTTCTGCCTCATCTCGGCGTTGTGGGCGACGCATCCCGACATCTCGTTTCGCCGCACTCTCCTGCTCATCATCGGCGTTTACTGTGCGGCAGGAGCCACCGCCTATTGCCGGTCGGAGGATGAAATTCTCCGCGTCGCCTATCTCGCCTTCGCGATCACGTTGGTTGCCAATCTCGCAAGCATGGCCTTTCCATTTTCGTTCGATTATCGCGGCCTTTTTCGCGGGCTATCCGGCGACAAGAACTTCCTCGGTGTAATCGCCGTGACGGGGCTTTTCATCGGGGCGATGTGGCGGACGCGGCTTTCCGGATCGTTCGCGCGCGCCATGAACGCGGCCTATCTTGCGGCGTGGGTCGGGCTGCTCATCCTGTCGGGAAACAAGACCGCTGCCGCGCTCGTCTTCGCCGCGCCCGCCGCCGCCTGGCTGATCCTCCTCGCGACAAGGGAGACACGGCTCAAGATGCCCGTGATCCTTGCGCTCGGAGGCGCGCTTGTGGCGTGTCTGCTCCTTATCGTGACCGTCGTGCTCGACATGACCGTGGCCGAAGCGCTCGGGACGATACTGCCGGACGCTTCCTTCACCGGGAGGGACGAAATCTGGGCGTTTTCCGTCGATCAGTGGCAGACGCGATGGCTTCTCGGCTTCGGCTACGGGTCGTTCTGGGGCGTAGGCTTCGATGCGCCGAACCTTCAGGCGAGCCCGTCCTTCATCCATCTGCTGACGCAGTCGCATAATGGATATCTCGACCTTGCGCTGACCGTCGGCGCGGCGGGGCTCACGCTCATGCTCGCGTTCCTGTGGCAAGTCCTCCTTGCTATCGACCGCCTGCGGGTCAGCGACAGGGCTTTCTTCCTGTTCGCCGTTTCGCTGCTGATTTTCCTGCTGGTGCACAACGTCACGGAATCGTCGCTCGCGCGTGGCCTCGCCATGCCGTGGATCATCACGGTTGCCCTTTGTTTCATGACGGCGCGGCGCCTTGCCTCGCGCGTTCCCGAGGAACCGTCGGGCGGTTAGCCGCGGGGGCGCTCGGGCATTCGCCGCAATTCATCCGCCACCGCGTCGAAAGCGAGTTTCGGCCGCATGTCGGCGTCGTAAAGCAGCGGACGCGGGCGGCGGTGGCCTGACGGGTTCTCGTCCACCGACTGCGCGAAATACCAGCTTGCACCGTCGCCGAGTTGCCAGAAGCTGAGGCTCCTCACCGCCGGATTTGCCAGCGCGGTGCGAAGGAAGCGCCGATATGTTGCGGCGACGGCCTGATCGCGCGCAGCGATGTCGTCGGGAAAGCTCGCGTCGTTGACGTCAAGTTCGGTGATCTCGATGAAAAGCTTCCGCCGCGCGATCTCGTCGAGGAATGCGCCGAAACCGTCCGGATCGAAGGGCTTGTCGGGTTGGAGATGGCCTTGCAGCCCGATTCCGTCGAGCGGCACGCCGGTATCCTGAAGCCAGTCAATCACATGAAGGAGGCGTCTGCGATAGTTCCGGCCGAAGCGGTCGTCGCGCTCGGTGTGCGTTTCGTTCAGAACGAGCTTCGCTGCTGGTGCCACGGCGCGGGCGGCGCGAAAGGTGAACGCGATGTAGTCCGGCCCGAGGCGCTGAACGAACGGGCCATCGCGCAGCATGTAAGGCCCGAACGCCACGGTGCCGACCGGCTCGTTGATCACATCCCAAACCTCGATGCCCTCATAGCGCCCCATGGTGCGTTCGATGTGCTCCTCGATGGCCGAGCGCATCTCTGCATCAGAGAGCGTAGCAAGCCAACTCGGCTGTCGGTCGTTATTCCAGATGAGCGCATGGCCGCGCATTTCCAGACAGCCGCGTCGGGCGAAATCGGCGATTGCATCGGCGCGTGCGAAGTCGAATGTCTCGCGCGTCGGCCTGATAGCGGTCATCTTCAGCTCGTTTTCGGGCGTGATCCGCGAAAGTTCGTGCCGGAAGAGGCTCTCGTCATCGGGATTGAGTTCGTTCGTCGAGAACGCGGAGCCGATCGCGAGCCTTTTATCCGCACCAAGCTGCCTCAAATTCGGCTTTTGCTCCTCGGCGCTTGCGCTATCGAGCGCGGTGCTCAAGGCCCCGAGCGCGACAAGACGGAGGATTTCGCGGCGGGTTAACCTCATGGTGTGGCCACATCCTTTTCGACAGGCGCGGGAATGGATGCGTCACGGGCGGTTTCCGACGGAACCGCCGCCGCAGAGCCGGTTTTCGGCAGGAGGCGCAGCACCACGGCGAAGAACGCCAATTGGCCCGCGATCACGGCAAGAACCGATGCGCGGAAATCGCCGAGGACCACCACGAGGGCCAGCACCAGCGCGCAGACGAGCGCGCCCAGCGCCGCGCCGAAACTCAGTGCCTTGAATCGCATGAGCGTCTGCACTTCGAGACTGAAAATGCCCGTCGCCATGATGACGCCCGCCGCGATCCCCCAAAGTACGACGATCCCGCCGAGGTCGGTGTAGCGCCCTCGAAAGAGGCTTTCGCTAATGAAGGGCCAGCCGAGCGCCAGCGCCGCAGAGAAAGCGAGAAAAAGGCCGCCAAGCACCGCGAAGCTTGCGAGCGTGAAGGCGCGGGCGCGGGCGACATCTCCGTTGGCCAGATGCTCGGCGAGAACCGCGCGGGCGAGCTTGCCCCAGGCGTGCGTCACGAGCTGGATCGGACGGAACAGCAAGGCGGCCGCCTGAATCAGCGCCACGCTTCCCGCACCGAATGCCGCCGCCACCACGAAAACGTAGCCGCGCTGCTGAAATTCCGATGTGATTACGCCCATCAGCGCCCAGAAGGAATGCCTTCGCCAGACATCGCGATAGAAGGCTGCGGTCTTCCTGTCGCAGAGGATGCGATAATGCTGGCGCTGAGTGACGGCCGCGAGCGCGGAAGCAATGAGCAGCCCCGTTGCCAAAATCGCGAACAGGATCGGCAGGTCTAGCGGCGGCCCGAACGCATAGGCGACCGCGAGGAGAACGATACTTGTCGCGAGCGAAACACCGTCGAGGGCCAGCACGGCTCGTACGTTCATGTTGGAGAAATGATGGCTGCGGGTATATTCGCGCAGAAGCGTTGCGCTGACATAGACAGCAGCCGACGCGGCCAGCGCGAGGTGGCCGCCCGTGGCGAGGATCGCGGCAAACATCAGGCTCATCGCGCCGAGCACGACCGCGACGTTCACCGTCCAGAACATCGAAAGAAGAGTGGCTTCGTCGTTGTCGCTCGTCGCCTTGGGGCGGAGGATGGTGAACTGGGCGTTTATCAGCGCGTTCTGCACCGACGTCAGCGCGAGCGCGCCCGCGAATACCATCGAATAGACTCCGAAAACCTCAGGATTGTCGCTCCAGATACGGATGAGCGCGAAGGCAAGCGCGAAGTTGAAGGCGCTGAGCGCGGCCTGATCGATGACGGAGTAAAATATTGACTTACGCATCGCGTCCCGAAGGGCGGGCATGAGGGGTGCCGCCGTCGAGAGAGAGACGAAGCGACCGCAGCGTAATCCCTCTGAACCGCGCAACGAGCCTTGCCACCACGATGAGCACGCCCGCTACGAAACCGATGAACGCGCCCGCGAGAAGAAGCAGCGCTTTCGGTGGCCACGACGGCCACGCAGGGGGAAGCGCCTCCTGCACCACGCGGGCATAGGCGGCGCTGCGGCTCTCCTGCGCCTCGATCTCGCGCTGCCGCTTCAGGAGCGAGGCATAAAGCTCTTTCGCGGCGGTCGATTCGCGCTCCATTTCCTGAAGCTGGAGTTCTTTCTCCCGCCGGCTGACAACCTCGGCGCGCAGCGTTTCGAGGCCACGCTCCATCAGGGTGACTTTCGTTCGCGCGATCGAATAGGCGTCCTGCGACTGGAGCGACATGGCGCTTTTCGACTGGTCGAGGTCGCGCTTCGCCTGCGCCTCGGCGAGCGCGGCTCTCGCGAGGCCGAGCTGGCCGATGTACTCAACGAGATTTCGCTCCTCGACGGTCTGCTCGCCAAGGCTGACCAGTCCGTTCACGCCCTTGTAATCCTGGATCAGCTTTTCGAGCTTGATCACCTCGGGTTCGAGATTCTTGATCCGGCCTTGCAGCCAGGCGTTGGCTTTTTGCGCGGCGTTCATGTCGGCGCTCGCAGCTTCATCGATATAGGCCTTCACGATGACATTGGCGGCGTTGGCTGCCTCTGCGGCGTTGCGTGCCGAGAAGGTCACGTCGAGAACGTAGGTCAGCCCTTTTCGCGCGACCGAAAGATTGGCCAGAAAGGCGCGAATTTCCTTATCCGTGAAGGTTTCCCGCTTCACTGCGCCAGCTGACGATTTGTCCGAGAGTTCGGCCAGCGCCCGGCGCGCCACGCTTCCCGATGTGAGAAGTTCAACCTGCGTGTCTATTGCTGACGTGTCGAAGATGGCGCTCTTGACCAGCTCCTCGCTCGAAAGGATGTTTTGTTGCCGTGTGTCGATGAGGACTTTCGCCGTCGCCTTGTAGACCGGGTTCGAGACGACGATGAGAAGCACGGCGAGCACAACGCCTGTCCCCGCCGCAGCGAGGACGAGACGCACGTTAGCGAAAAGCGCGGCCAGAATTTTCCGGAAATCGATCTCGCGATCGTCGGACGGGGCGACAACGTCATGCATCGGAGAACTCAAAAATTAACGCGGCCTCTAGCAAAATCGCTCCCCGATCCGGCATTGAAGCCGCAGTCGAGTCTTGCCGCTACACAGCCATCTATCGAATTTCGCGTACAACTTGGCCAAACCAGATGTATGCGCAGGCCCACTTGTAGGCACAAATCACAAGCGACTGCAAGTCAACGGATATGAGATAAGTCATTTAACCAAATAAAATAAAACGATTTGCATATCACTGTCACTCATTCCATTGCGTTCCAATGATTAGGATCTGATATCATCAACCGCATGCTTATAGTTAACCTCTGCAATGAAAATGGTATCGTTAATATGTTCGCAGAATTTTAATTTATATTTATACACAAACGTTCTTTAGCACCAGATACCAGCGGAATAGGCAGGATATGACGGCTCAGTCTTTTTCCAGATCGAAGGCGCTCCAGACGAAAGCTCTGCAACTCATTCCCGCAGGATGCCACACCTATGCGAAGGGCCTCGATCAATATCCTGTCCTTGCGCCGGGCTTCATTGCGCGCGGCCGTGGCGCTCACGTGTGGGACGTCGACGGCAACGAGTTCATCGAATATGGCATGGGCAATCGAGCCGTAACGCTCGGGCATGCCTTTCCCGCCGTCGTTGAGGCTGTGCAAAAAGAGATCGCGAACGGGTGCAATTTCACGCGGCCGAGCCCGATCGAAGTCGAGTGCGCCGAGCAGTTGCTGAGCCTCATCGGCGCGGACATGGTGAAATTCTGCAAGGACGGTTCCGACGCCACCTCCGGCGCGATGAAGCTTGCGCGGGCCTACACCGGGCGCGATTACGTCGCCTGTTGCTCGGATCACCCGTTCTTTTCGGTGGATGACTGGTTTATGGGCACGACGCTGATGGGCGCGGGCGTGCCGCAGGCGACGAAAGACCTGACGCTGACGTTCCGCTATGACGACCTGGACGGCGCGGCGGCGCTTTTCGACCGCTATCCCGGCAAGATCGCGGCTATCATCCTCGAACCGTCGCGCGGCGCAGATCCGAAGGACGACTTCCTCCATCGGCTGAAGGAACTCTGCCATCGCAATGGCGCGCTGTTCGTTCTCGATGAAATGATAACGGGATTCAGGTGGGCAAATGGCGGCGGGCAGGCGCATTACGACATAGAGCCCGACCTGAGCACTTTCGGCAAGGCGCTCGGCAACGGCTTTTCCGTGTCGGCGCTGTGCGGCAAACGCGAATTCATGCGGCTCGGCGGCTTTCACCACTACGACAAGCCGCGCGTCTTCCTGCTTTCCACGACCCACGGTGGGGAGACCGGGCCGCTCGCGGCAGCCATCGCCACCATCGAGACTTACAAGCAACAACCGGTCATCGAAACGCTGCACCGGCTTGGCGCTTCGCTCCGCGATGGCTTCGAACAGGCGATCCGCCGTCACGGGCTCGGCGACTATGTCTCCGTCGTTGGCCGCGATAGCTGCCTCGTCTTCGCCACGTTCGACCGGGACCGCAGGCCCTCGCAGGGATACCGCTCGCTTTTCCTGCAAGAGATGGTCCGCGGCGGCGTTATCTGTCCTTCGCTCGCCGTCTGCTATTCGCACACCGCAAACGATATCGCGCGGACGCTTGACGCAGTGGATGCATCGCTTGCGGTCTATGCCCGCGCGCTCGATGACGGCTTCGAAAGGCACCTCCATGGGCGTCCTTCGCAAATCGTGCAGCGAAGCTTCAACGTACCCGGCGCTTTCGACGAGGATTTGGGCGCCTGATATGCCTCTCGTTTATTTGAACCGTTCTGGCAAACATCTGAAACCGGCGATGTTCGAAACCCCGTATCATCCAATGAGAAAGTTTCAGAACGCACAAAGTTAAGGATTTACGGGGCGCGGAATGGGAAAACTCGACAGGACAGGCGGAGCAAGGACGGATGTCGCGGCGGGGCGCGGCCCAGTGCAGGCGGCCAATATGTTGCGCGCCCTTGCCAATCCGCACCGGCTTCAGATCCTGCGCCTTCTCGATCAGGCCCCGCATACGGTAATGGATCTTTGCGAGCGCCTGAGTTTGCGGCAAAGCCTCGCCTCGCAGCATCTCGCGCGGCTGCGCCTTGACGGCATCGTCGCGGCCGAGCGGCAGGGCCATCACGTCATTTATTCGCTCAGCAATGCGAGGGCGCGGGCGATCCTCGACATTCTCGACGTCGACCGGCCCGCGTCGCCGGGTTCGACGCGGTGCGGAAGTGCGGCGGAGGCTCTCGATAGCCGCGCCTGACAAGCGGTTTGGTTCCAGGTCGGCCCGAATCCTGCATATTGGACCATGACCCACCGCCGGTAGTTGTTGTCGCAGCCCCCCGGAATAGACTACATCGTGGGTTCGTGCCGGTTTACAAAGCCGGCCGCACCTGAGCGGAACTCTCGATGGATTATTTCGCCCAACAATTAATCAACGGTCTGACGCTGGGCTCGATCTACGGGCTCATCGCGATCGGCTATACGATGGTGTATGGCATCGTCGGCATGATCAACTTCGCGCATGGCGAAGTGTTCATGATCGGCGCGTTCATTGCGCTCATCGCCGTCCTGTCGCTGTTCGCGCTTGGCGTTACGGCGGTGCCCCTCGCGCTGCTTCTGGCGCTCGTCATCGCCATGGCGCTCACCGGGCTTTGGGGCTGGGCCATAGAGCGACTCGCCTATCGCCCCTTGCGCAACTCCTTCCGCCTCGCGCCGCTCATCACGGCCATCGGCATGTCGATAGCGCTGCAAACCTTCGTGGCGCTGACGCAGGGCGCGCGCTCGAAGCCGCTGCCGCCCGTCATCCGGGGTGGCTTCACCCTGTCCGAGGGCAATGGCTTCGCGGTAAGCCTGTCCTACATGCAGATCCTCATCATCGTGACGACCGTGGTGGTAATGGCGGCCTTTTCGTACCTCATCAACAGCACGTCGCTTGGCCGCGCGCAGCGCGCCTGCGAGCAGGATCGCAAGATGGCGGCGCTCTGCGGCGTGAATGTGGATCGCACGATCTCGCTCACCTTCGTGATCGGCGCTGCGCTCGCCGCCGTCGCGGGGCTGATGTTCCTCGCCTATTACGGCGTGATCGACTTTTTCGTGGGCTTCGTGGCGGGCATCAAGGCATTCACGGCCGCCGTGCTCGGCGGGATCGGTTCGCTGCCGGGCGCGATGCTGGGCGGCCTCCTCATCGGTCTCATCGAAGTGTTCTGGGCGGGCTACTTCACCGCACAATACAAGGACGTGGCGGCCTTCTCGATCCTCGCCATCGTGCTCATTTTCATGCCGTCGGGTCTTCTCGGCCGCCCCGAAGTGGAGAAGGTCTAGGCGATGACGGACACGCTTCAGCCCGAAACGTCGCCCGTCACCCGAACCCTTCCCCGGGGCCACATCACCGCCGACGTCCTGAAAGACGCTGGCATCACGTTCGTCATCGCGCTTTTGCTGTTCGGCTCCATCGTGGGCTTGCGCACCGACACCGTGAACGGCGTGCTGGTTCTCATTCCGCAATTCGGCAAGGCGCTGGCGCTTGCCACCGCCGTCGCCGTGGGCCGCCTCCTGCTGGACGTCTTTATCTGGCGACGGATGACGGACGGACGCACATTCGCCTCGCTGATTCCGTCGGCGCTGCCGGTTTTGAAGGTGGCGGGCGCGGTCGGCGTCACCTTCGGGCTGGCGCTTTACAGCATTCCGGGCTTCCGCGCGTCGCTGGTGGCGGGAGCGGGTTCTGGCCACCCTGCCCTCGGCGCAATAACCGACCTCATCACCTTCGCATGCGAGAGCACGTTCCTCGTAATTGCCGCCATGAGCATCGTGCGGGCGGCGCGCCTCGTCATCGGGCAAACGCCGGATGAAGCGGTCGGGCAAGGCATCCTTAGGCGCTTCACCGCCGATTTCGGGCGCGAATTCCCCATTGCGCTGCTTCTGATCGCGCTCGCGCTGCCCATGCTGACCGCGGGGCCATCGCAGCGCTACGCCATCGACACGGCGACGCAAATCCTGATTTACGTGATGCTCGGCTGGGGCTTGAATATCGTCGTCGGCCTCGCTGGGCTGCTCGACCTCGGCTACGTCGCGTTCTACGCGGTCGGCGCATACACCTACGCGCTGATTTCGACGCAATTCGGCTGGTCGTTCTGGGTCTGCCTGCCGCTCGCGGGGTTCTTCGCGGCGCTCTGGGGCATCACGCTCGGCTTTCCTGTGCTGCGCCTGCGCGGAGACTACCTCGCCATCGTGACGATGGCTTTCGGCGAGATCATCCGCATCGTGCTGTTGAACTGGCAGAGCCTGACGGGCGGACCGAACGGCATCAACAGGATCCCGAAGCTCACTTTCTTCGGCCTGCCCTTCGAGCGCACCGGCGACGGCACATTCGCGAGCGTGTTCGGGCTGAAGTTCGACCCGCTGCACCGCATGGTGTTCCTCTATTACGTCATCCTCGCGCTGGCGCTCCTCACCAACTTCATCACGTTGCGCCTGCGCCGCCTTCCCATCGGCCGCGCCTGGGAAGCACTGCGCGAGGACGAAATCGCCTGCCGGTCGGTCGGCATCAACACGGTGACGACCAAGCTGACCGCGTTCGCCATCGGCGCCATGTTCGGCGGCTTCGCGGGCTCGTTCTTCGCCGCCCGTCAGGGCTTCATCAGCCCCGAGTCTTTCACCTTCATGGAGTCGGCTCTGGTGCTCGCCATCGTGGTGCTGGGCGGCCTCGGCTCGCAGCTCGGCGTCGTGATCGCGGCCGTGATCCTCATCGGCAGCGCCGAGCGCTTCCGCGACCTCGAAGATTTCCGCATGCTGATTTTCGGGCTTTCCATGGTGCTCGTCATGATCTGGCGTCCGCGCGGGCTCATGTCCGGCCGCACGCCATCGGCCTTCCTCAACGCGAGGAAAAACATATCGGGCAGCTTCGTCAAGGAAGGGCGCGGCTGATGGCAGACGGCGTAAGCGACGCAACTCGCGACGATCTCCTGCGCGTGGAGAACCTCACCATGCGCTTCGGCGGCCTTGTCGCCGTCGACAAGCTGTCCTTCACCGCCAGGCGCGGCGACATCACCGCCATCATCGGCCCGAACGGCGCGGGCAAGACCACCTTCTTCAACTGCATCACCGGCTTCTACAAGCCGACCGAGGGGCGCATCGCACTCGCTCACGGCTCGGAAGCCGCGTTTGAAGCGCTGCCCGCGGCGACGTTCCGGGGCAAACAGTGGACGAAGGCGAACGGCGCGTGCGCGGTCTTCCTCCTCGAACGCATGCCGGGATTTGAAATCGCGCGGCTCGCCCGCGTTGCGCGCACATTCCAGAATATCCGCCTGTTCGCGGGCATGACGCTGCTCGAAAACCTGCTCGTCGCGCAGCACACGGTGCTGAACGCCGCCTCGGGTTACACCATCGGCGGGTTGCTCGGCCTTGCGAGTTTCAAGCGCGCCGAAGCCGCAGCCATCGACAAGGCCGCGTACTGGCTCCGCGAGATAGGTCTCGTCGATCGCGCCGACGACCCGGCGGGCGACCTCCCCTACGGCGCGCAACGGCGGCTCGAAATCGCGCGCGCCATGTGCACCGATCCCGTGCTTCTGTGCCTCGACGAGCCGGCCGCCGGTCTCAACCCGCGCGAAAGCCATGAGTTGAACGCGCTCCTTCTCAAGATCCGCGAGGAGCATGCGCTGTCCATCCTTCTCATCGAGCACGACATGGGCGTCGTCATGCAGATTTCCGACCGTATCGCTGTGCTCGACTACGGCAAGAAGATCGCCGAGGGCACGCCTGACGAAATCCGCGCCGATCCGCGCGTGATCGCGGCCTATCTCGGCGTGCCCGACGACGAAGTGGAAGACGTTGGCGCGGAGGTCGGGCTATGAAACCGCTTCTCACCGTGCGCGGCGTCGAGACCTATTATGGGGCAATCCGCGCGCTGAAAGGCGTGGATATCGACGTGTTCGAGGGCGAGATCGTCACGATGATCGGCTCGAACGGCGCGGGCAAGACCACGCTCATGAACACCGTCTGCGGCGATCCGCGCGCGCGCTCCGGCCGCATCGTGTTCGACGGCCGCGACATCACCGCCATGCCGACGCATGAGATCATGCGCCTGTCCATCGCGCAGTCGCCGGAGGGCCGCCGCATCTTCCCTCGCATGACGGTTTACGAGAACCTGCTCATGGGCGCGCTGCTCGGCCCCGGCGATGATGCCTCGATCAAGGAAGATCTCGCGACCGTCTTCGGGCTGTTTCCCGTGCTCGAACGCAGGCAGGGCCAGCGCGGCGGCACGCTTTCGGGCGGCGAACAGCAGATGCTCGCGATCGGCCGCGCGCTCATGGGGCGGCCGAAACTCCTCCTTCTGGATGAGCCGTCGCTCGGCCTCGCGCCGCTCATCGTGCGGCAAATCTTTTCGGTCATCCGCGACCTGAACCGCACGCAGGGTCTCACCGTCTTCCTCGTCGAGCAGAACGCCTTCCACGCGCTGAAGCTTGCCCATCGCGGCTATGTGATGGTCAACGGCCAGATCACGATGTCGGGGCCCGCCGCCGAGCTTCTCGCGCGCGACGACATCAAGGCCGCCTATCTCGAAGGGGGCGTTCATGCTTGAGGGATCGCCGGAATACCGCCTGCTAACTCCGGGGGCCGCTTCATGGGCGTGATCTGGGAAACATCGCCTTGGGCGTTCCTGTTCGTGACTGTGTTCGCGGGCGGTGGCGCGGCCTTCATGATCGGGCGGGCGGCGGCGCGCGGCTGGAACCCGTTCTGGCAGGCGGTCCTTCAGGTGATGCTGCTGTCGGCGGCGGTGCGCTTTCTGCATTGGGGACTGTTCGCGGGTGCGACGCTTGAAAGCTGGCGTCAGTCGCAAGGCTCGCTACTATCGCTGCATTACTATCTCGTCGATGCAGTTGTACTGCTCGTTTTCGCGGCAATCGGGTTTTCCCGGCAACGCACTGTGCAAATGCTACGGCAATATGGATGGCTCGCTGTGGAAACGAGCCCGCTGACATGGCGACCGTTGCGCGACGCCAAGAGCCCGCCGCAATCCCGTCGTGACTGATCTTCCGCATCCGCAGTCGATAAGTAAAAAGCACTTGGAGAGGACGACATAATGCGAGCAATTCTGGCAGGTTTAACGCTTCTCGGTCTTGGAGCAGCCGCTCCGGCCTGGGCCGATGACATCTCGATCGCGATCGCCGGGCCGATGACCGGCAAGGAAGCGACCTTCGGCGCCCAGTTCAAGGCGGGCGGCGAGGCAGCCGTTGCCGACATCAACGCGAAGGGCGGCGTTCTCGGCAAGCAGCTCAAGCTCGAAATGGGCGACGACCAGTGCGACCCGAAGCAGGCGCGTGCGGTGGCGGAGCAACTCTCGTCCTCCGGCGTGGCGTTCGTAGCGGGCCACTTCTGTTCGAGTTCATCGATCCCCGCTTCGAGCGTCTATAATGAACAGGGTATCGTGCAGATCTCGCCCGGCTCCACCAACCCGAAGCTGACCGACGAGCGCCCCGGCGATTTCACCTATCGCATGTGCGGTCGTGACGACCAGCAGGGCGGTGTCGCGGGTGCCTATCTCGCGAAGGAGTTCGCCGACAAGAAGATCGCGATCCTGCACGACAAGACGGCTTACGGTCAGGGCCTCGCCGACGAAACCAAGAAGGCGCTGAACGCGGCCGGCAAGCAGGAAGTCTTCTACGAGGCAATCACGCCCGGCGAGAAGGACTACACCGCCGTCGTCACCAAGCTGAAGCAGAACGGCGTCGACGTCGTCTATCTCGGTGGCTACCACACCGAAGCGGGACTTATCATCCGCCAGATGCGCGCGCAGGGCATGAAGACGATCCTTGTCGGCGGCGATGCGCTCGTCTCGACTGAACTCGGCTCGATCGCGGGCGACGACGTGGAAGGCACGATGATGACCTTCTCGCCCGATCCGCGCAAGAACCCCGCCGCCAAGGAAGTGGTGGAAGCGCTCGAAAAGAAGGGCATCAACCCGGAAGGCTATGTCGTCTACACCTATGCGGCGGTCCAGACTTGGGCGCAGGCCGCCGAAAAGGCGGGCTCGATCGAAGGCGACAAGGTCGTGGTCGCGATGAAGGATCTTGAGTTCGACACCGCGCTCGGCAAGTTCAAGTTCGACGCGAAGGGCGACCCGAACCTGCCGTCCTATGTGTTCTACCGCTGGGGCAAGAAGAACTACGAGCAGATCCAGTAGACTTGCAAGTCATTCCGTGGCGGTCGAACGGGCCGCCGCGGAGCATACCTTTCGGCGCTTCGCATCGGCGGAGCGCTTTTTTTTTGAGGGCGAGGCAGGAGGAAAGAGCGACGCCCGTGCAGAAGGGCGGTCCACCGCCATATAGTTGTTGAAATAGGGTTTACGCAATCTTGGATTGCGGCGGGCATTCCGCAACCTTCACGCGAGACACAGCGAGAAGGCACCTCAATGCGGCCCGCATTTTCACCGACGCATCACTTCGCTTTCGTGGATGGGCTGCGTGGCCTGGCGGCGCTCGCCGTGCTCGTTTTCCATTATCAGCATTTCTTCATGCCGAAAGCGGGCGAGATGCCGTCCGCGGACGTGATCCAAGGGCTCCCTCTGTATTCGATCGCTTACCCGTTCTACAATTACGGGTGGATCGGCGTTCAGATCTTCTGGATCATATCGGGGTTCGTATTCGCCCATATCTACTTGCGCGCGCCAAAGATGACAGCGGCCGACTTCTTTCTCCGGCGCTTCGCGCGGCTCTATCCGCTACACTTCGCGACGCTGCTGGCGGTCGCCGCCCTTCAGGCGATCAGCATTCGGTCGACGGGGCACTTCCAGATATACGAGAACAACGACGCCCAGCATTTCCTATTGCATCTGTTCATGGCGAGCAACTGGTTTCAACGGGACGATTGGTCTTTCAACGGGCCGATCTGGTCGGTATCCGTGGAAGTTCTCATCTATGCCGTGTTCTTTGCACTGATCCCGTTTCTAACGCGGCGACGGTTCTTGCGCTTTCTCGCGGCTTTCTTCTTCGTCGGACTGTATGGCCTCGGCTTCAAGCACGTGGCTATCGAGTGCGCTGTGTGCTTCTTCGCCGGCGCATCGCTTTACACGCTGGCAGAATGGCGGGGGATGCGCCGGCGCGTGATCGTCGCGCCGGTGCTGGTCGCCGCCCTCGCGGTTCTGGCGATCTGTACGGCAAGGATGAGCGATAACAAGACAGTCCTGCTATGGACCTTCGCGGTCAGCGCCGTTACGGTTTTCGTTTGCCTCGACCTTCTGCTGAGCCACCGGGCGGAATGGCTGAAGCGCCTCGGCGACATCTCCTATCCCGTCTATCTGCTGCATGTGCCGGTGCAGATCGCTCTTCTGACCGCGTTCGATTGGGGCGTGTTCGATCGCTCGATGACGACAAGCGCCTGGTTCATGCTCGCGTTTATCGTCGCCATAGTTCTAGCGGCTCTCTACACGCATCGGCATTTTGAAATGCCCGCGCAAAAGGCGATCAGGGCCGCGCTCAGTCGAACCTATGCGGGAGAGAAGGTCGCCGCATAGATCAGCCTGCGTGAGTCGAACTCTCGACAACAAAGACGTACAGTGTCGCGCCGCGTCTACGGCACGACGTTGTAGAGCCCGTCTCGATCGGTCGCATCGCAATTCGTAGGGGATGCGGGTGTGCGCGCTGAAAGGGATGACGGACTTGCCGATGCACTCCGAGAACCGGATCTGATCCGGGAGTACGTTCTAGCCTATCGCGCCGAGCGCGAGCGCCTTGCGGCGGATGAGGCCAAGGCGCGGAAAGACGTTGAAAAGCGCCTTGCTGCTGCCAAGCGTAGCTTCGATCGGATCGTCGATGCCATCGCCGATGGTTCAGTCACGACCGCCACCGTGCGGGACAAGTTGGCAATTCTTCAAGCGGAGATGGATCGCCATCAAGCCGATTTTGCCGCAATACCAGCGCCGCTGAATGTCGTCGACCTGCATCCGGCGGCTCTTCAGCGTTACATCTCCCATCTCGAAAAATTGGCAACCGGCCTAGCCGGTGAAAACGTCGAAGCTGAACGCGAAGTTATGCGGGAGCTGATCGACCGCGTGATCGTTTACCTGTCGCCCAAGGGCAAGATTGATGTGGAGGTGCGCGGAAAAATCACCTCCCTCACGGGAGACGAGCACTATCCCCCTCCCGCCAAGCGGAGAGTCTTTAATGTTGGTGCGGGCGGCCCCGAACGATCATCAACTCCCACCGACGTTCACGCTAGGCCGCCTCGCATTGCAGGATGCCCGCCGATCTCCGATAGTCAGGCCGCGCCAGCACGCTCAGGCACCGGCATTCCGAGCCAATCCTTGTAGAACGTGTCGATATCCGGCTCGAAATCGTGGATGACGGGATACCATGGCGTCGGCGCTTCGACATCGTGAAGCGTCCCGCACTCCGGGCAGAAATACTCGCGCAGCACCTGCCATGACGGGGTCGGGGCCATCAGGCGCGGATAGATCTGCTCAAGCTTCTGCGGCGTGTCGCGCACATTGATGAGCGCGTGCAGCTTCCAGTTTTCCTTCCAGCCGCAAAAATCGTGGCCGCATTCGCAGCGGGTCATCCACTCCTTCGTGTCCTGACGCTGAACGATGTAGAGCTTCGGGCCGAGCGGCAGGATGATGCGATCCCTCCACGGCAGGCGCTCCTGCAGGATGTCGATATAGGTGGCGAAGCGCTCCGCATCCTTCGGCATGGAAAGCATCTGGTGCAGCGTGTCGTGGTCGATGCGGCCGTCGATGAGATCGGCAATCTTGGTGCGTGTGTAAGACATTGCGTTTCCTCGATTTTTATAAGTTGGGGACGCGCCGGCGGGCGGCACCGGCGCGCGTTCGGCCTCTATTCCTCGACGAACTGGACGAGCTTCACATCCGGCAGTTCCGACAGGTCCATCGAGTATTTCGAGCCGTAATGAGGGATGTCGAGCTCGTCTTCGGTGAGCTGCCAGCTGTCCGGCAGATCCCAGAACGACCGGAAGTCTTTCTCGAACTTCGGCCCAAGCG
>NZ_JFZJ01000027.1 GCF_000636015.1 Rhodomicrobium udaipurense JA643 | reverse complement strand
TGGATGTCGAAAAGCGCGAACTTCAACGACGAAGACCCCGCATTGAGGGTGAGCATGGCATTCTTCATCGGGGTGGTTCCGCAAGTCGCGCGCGTGCGCTGGACGAAGCGCACCGGGCACGTGTGAAGTCTGAAATCGGTTGTTCGCCCGTCCGGTTCTCACCTGGAATGCCGGACGGGGAGCAGTGTCTGCCAAACCGGGCGCATCGGCAACCTCGGAAACCGGTTTTGCCCCGTGGATCGAGCCGGTTTCGCGACTGCACGACGCTCCGTCGCGATTTTAGGAAAGGATCGCGCGCGCTGTCTTTGCCCATCCGGCCGCCTATCCGCCTTTCGGACAAGCCGCGCCGCGTGAAAACACCTTCCTTAAACAGGCCGCACCCTTGTACAACTTCCAGCGGAAACAGCGGCAATCGGAGGATGGAATGTCAGCGGGCGATCCCGATGGGCCGCATGTGGAAAGCCGAAACGCTGTCGCGGCGCTGATGCTGCGAGCCCGCGCCGCACAGGCTGCGTTCGCCGATAGCGATCAGGCGCGCGTGGACGAAGCCGTGCGCGCCATGGCCTGGGCGATCTACAAGCCTGAGCACGCGGAGGAACTCGCCCGCGTCGCGGTCGCCGACACCGGCCTCGGCAACGTGCCCGACAAGATCGACAAGAAGCAGCGCAAGACCTTCGGCACGCTGCGCGATCTCCTGCGCGTGAAGTCGGTCGGCGTGATCGAGGAAGACCCGGCGCAAGGCATCGTCAAATATGCGAAGCCCATCGGCGTGGTCGGCGCGGTGACGCCATCGACCAATCCGGGCGCGACAGCGGCCAACAAGGCGATGATGGCGATCAAGGGCCGCAATGCCATGATCGTCGCGCCATCGCCGCTCGGCTACACCACGACCGCGCGCGCCGTCGACCTCATGCGCGAGGGGTTGGCGCACATCGGCTTGCCCGAAGACCTGCTTCAAGTGCTGCCGCAGCCCGTCACGAAACACCTCACGCAAGCGATGATGGAGGCGGTCGACCTCGTTGTCATCACCGGCTCGCAGGACAATGTGCGGCGCGGCTATATGAGCGGCACGCCCGCTATCGGCGTCGGCACTGGCAACGTGCCGGTGATCGTAGACGAAACGGCCGATCTCGACGCCGCCGCCGCGAAGATCGCGCAATCGAAGATCTTCGACAATTCAACGTCCTGCTCGTCGGAAAACGCTGTGGTGATCGTTGACGCGGTCTATGAGCGCGCGATAGCGGCGCTGGAGCGGGCAGGCGCGTATCTCTGTGCGCCGGAGAAAAAAGCCGACATCGAAGCGACGCTCTGGCACGGCCACAAGCTCAATCGCCATCTCATCGCGAAGGATGCATGCGTGCTGGCGCGCGCCTTCGGCCTGCCTGCCGAGGCGGAGAGCGCGCGGTTCTTCCTCGTCGAGGAAAAAGGCGTCGGCCCCGATTTTCCGCTGTCGAGCGAGAAGCTTTCGCTGGTGCTGACGGTCTATCGCGCGCGCGATTTCGCGGACGCCAAGGATATCGTGCGGCGCATCCTCGATCATCAGGGGCGCGGCCATTCGCTTGGCATTCACACGGCAAATATGGACCGCGCGCGCGAACTTGCCGCCGATCTCGACGTGGTGCGCGTGCTCGTTAATTTCGCGCATACCTTCGCGCATGGCGGTTCGTTCGACTCCGGCCTGCCGTTCACGCTCAGCATGGGCTGCGGAAGCTGGCAGAAGAATTCGATCTCCGAGAACCTCAATTACCGCCACTTCCTCAACATCACGCATCTTGTGACGCCGATCCCCGAGAAGCGGCCGACGGAGGCCGAGTTGTTCGGCCCGCATTGGGAGAAATACGGGCGGTAGTGCGTCCGTACATCCAAGCTCGTCGGCGACGCGAGTGGCGGCGCAACATGATTCATTTCGATTGGCCGTCGCGCGGAAATTAGCTACAATCAAGAGCAGGGGGTGCTCCGATCTCGCCGGCATCGATGCGGAAGGGGAGATCATGAGACTTTTTGTGTTTATCGCGGCGGTTTTACTCCTAATTCCCCTCGGATCGCGCGCAGAGGAAGCGACCGATCTGTTCCATGACAAGATCGATGCCGTCGCATTGCGATTTTCTTCTCTGAATATACCAGATCTGGAGAAAATTCAACTTCCGCGACCGCAGGCCGACGGATCACTTATATTTCTTTATATCTGGCTGCCTCAGACGCATGCGCCGACGCCCGCGTCTTTCGAGGCCAACATCGCCGATTATTTCGACGTGACCGCTCCGCTCGGAAGCGCTTTCGCCGGCTGGTGCTATCTGCGCAAGCCCGAGACGTACGTCCTCAAGACGGACACGAGCGAGATCGCGGTGCAGCGCGTCTGGGCGCTGGGCTTTCGCGGGAAGCCGCCGGTCGCGCGCTGCCGCGGCGGCGCGCCGGGTGCGGCGGGACGGCTCGGCCAGACGCAGGTGTTTGTGGACCCGCGCTCCGGCGTGAAATCGATGGTGAGATCCGGCCATCCGACGCGGTTTCCGCTTGTGGCGCAGGTACGGTGAATAGCACCACGCGGTCCGCGCGCCGCCTCAGTCGCGCTTGAGCCGCGCCGCGAGATCCGGTCGGCGGGTGCGCGTTAACGTTTCCGACTGTTCGCGCCGCCACCGCGCGATGCGGGCGTGATCGCCGGATAGCAGCACGTCAGGAATTTCGCGCCCCTCGAAAACGCGCGGTCGCGTGTAATGCGGGTATTCAAGGAGGCCGTTTTCGTGGCTTTCCTCGCCGAGCGACGCCTCAGCGCCAATCACACCCGGCAGCAGCCGCACGCAAGCGTCGAGAAGCACCATCGCGGCAAGTTCGCCGCCCGACAGCACATAATCGCCGATGGAGATTTCTTCGAGCTGACGCGCGTCAATCGCGCGCTGGTCGAGCCCCTCGAAGCGGCCGCAGAACAGCAGCACGCCCGGCCCTGCGGCAAGAGAACGCGCGCGGGCCTGCGTCAGCGGCGCGCCGCGCGGCGAAAGATAGATGCGCGGCAGGTCCGGCGCGCCCGCGCTGGCCGCATCGATAGCCGCCGCCGCAACGTCCGCGCGAAGCACCATGCCCGCGCCGCCGCCCGCCGGTGTATCGTCCACCGAGCGATGCTTGTCGGTCGCGAAGTCGCGGATGTTGCGTGTCGAGAGCTGCCACAGGCCGTCTGCAAGCGCGCGCCCGGACAGGCTCAGACCGAGCGGGCCGGGGAACATCTCGGGAAAAAGCGTCAGTATGCTGGCATGCCACGTCATTCAAACATCCAGCATCTTGAGCCAGGCTTCGGGCTTCTGCCCGCTCGCCAGCCGCAGGAACCCCACCGACACGGGCAGTGCGAAGCGACGCGGTCCGGCGCTGCCGGGGTTCACATAAAGCACGCCGTCCTTCTCCTCGATCAGCGGCTTGTGCGTATGGCCGGAGACGACGACCGCCATGCCCGCAGCCGCAGGATCGATCGCGATATTGCGCAGGATGTGCAGCATGTAGATATCGATGCCGTCGACGGTCGCAACCGTATCGAGCGGCAAGGCGGCGAGTTCGCCACCGTCGACGTTGCCACGCACCGCGAACACGGGTGCGACGGTGCGGAGCGCCACGAGCACGTCAGGCCGCCCGACATCGCCAGCGTGAAGAATCGCGTCCACGCCTTCAAGCGCCGCCGCCGCTTCGGGCCTAAGCAAGCCGTGCGTGTCGGAGATGAGGCCGAGGACGGTCATTCGGGCGTCTCGTCATCGGTTCCGCTGGCGCCGTCCGCGCTCTTCGCGCCGCGCTCGCTCGCGTCCGCGCCGCCCTCAAAGGCCGGACGGATCACCGTCACGCGGCCCGCGCCGAGATCGACATGCGGCACATGCGCGTTGTCAAAGGGGATCAGCACCGGCTGGCGCTCGTCGCCGAAGCGCACTTCGATGAGGTCGCCCGCGCCGAAATTATGCACGCCGATCACCTTGCCGACGACAGCCCCCTCCGGCGACACGGCGGCAAGACCGATGAGGTCGGAATAGTAAAACTCGTCCTCTTCCTCCGGCGGCGGCAGCGCATCGCGGGGGACGTAAAGCTCGATGCCGTTCAGCGCCTCGGCCTGCGTGCGGTCGGCAACGCCTTTGAGCCGCGCGATGACGGAGCCGGGGGAGGCGGCGCGCATGCCGGTGATAACGAAGGTGCGCATGCCGTCGGCGCTCGAAAGCGGCCCGTAAGCCGTGATGTCTTCCGGCGCGGCGGTGAAGGTCGCGATTTTCACTTCGCCTCGCAAGCCATGCGCGCCGCCGATGCGACCGAGCAGAACCTTATCTTCCGTCATGCGCTTTGCACCTTATCGGCGAGGCGGCGCCGAAAGCGCGCAAGCGCGACAACGGCCCAAATCGCCTCGACCAGCCCGAACGGCCACGCGCCTTGCAGGAAACCGTAAGCGCTGGCGAGAACACACGACCCCGCGAAAGCGAGGATAAACCACGGGCTGTTCTCTTCCAGCGCATAGAAGAGCAGCATCAGCGACACGGCCAAGAGACCGAAAAAGGTCAGCCCGTCCATCGGGGCTCCCACAACACAAGCGGAGCGCCTCCGCGATGCGACAGGCGCTCCGTTATTCTACATCCCGCGCGAGGCGGGCGTAAAGCGGGCTGCTACGCGGCTTCGCTGGTCTCTTCGGCCTTCTTGCGACGCTCTTCGGCGCGCTCGACGGCCTTCGTGCCCGGCTCGCCCTTATTCGGGTTGTTGCGCTCGGGGCGCTTCGCAAGGCCGCGCGCGTCGAGGAAGCGGAGCACGCGATCCGTGGGCTGCGCGCCAACCGAGAGCCAATGCTTCACGCGGTCTTCAAGAAGCGTCACGCGGTCCGTGTGATCCTTCGGAAGCAACGGGTTGTAGGTGCCGAGCTTCTCGATGAAGCGGCCATCGCGCGGTGCAGTCGCTTCAGCGACGACGATGCGATAATACGGGCGCTTCTTCGCGCCGCCGCGGGACAATCTGATCTTCAGGGGCATGTTGGTCTCCGTTAACTGTTCGGTCTCTGATCTTGCAAAAATTCTGTTCTGCACGAGCCTTGCCCGCGCGGTTGACAGCACTCTCAGCGCTCTCATTTCTTTTTCCCTGGCAGGCCCGGAAGGCCGCCGAAACGTCCGCCGCCCGGCATACCCGGAAGGCCCGGCAAACCGCCGCCACCTCCGAGAACTCCCGGCAGCTTCATGCCCGGCGGGAGCTGCATCTTGCCCGCCTTCGCTGCTTCAATCATTTCGGGCGTGGGTTCCGGCATCTTTCCGCCGATGCCGAACAGCTTCGCAAGTCCGCCCTTGCCCTTGCCGACGACCTTCATCATGTCGGCCATCTGCCGGTGCATCTTGAGAAGCTGGTTCACCTCCTGCACGGTGGTGCCGGACCCGGCTGCGATGCGGCGCTTGCGGCTCGCTTGCAGCACTTTCGGGTTGCGGCGCTCCTGTGGCGTCATGGAGGAGATGATTGCGGTCTGCCTTTTCAGCAGCTTGTCGTCGAGATTGGCGGCGTCCAGCTGCTTTTTCATCTTGCCGATGCCGGGCAGCATGCCCAGCACGCCCGACATGCCGCCGATCTTCTGCATCTGGCGGAACTGGTCGGAAAGGTCTTGCAGGTCGAATTGGCCCTTGGCGAGCTTCTTCGCCATGGCCTGCGCTTTTTCCTGATCGATGTTTTCGGCGGCGCGCTCGACGAGGCTAACCACGTCGCCCATGCCGAGGATGCGGCCCGCGACGCGCTCGGGGTGGAAGTCTTCGAGGCCGTCCAGCTTTTCGCCCGTGCCGAGGAGCTTGATCGGCTTGCCGGTAACGGCGCGCATGGAGAGCGCCGCGCCGCCGCGCCCGTCGCCGTCGATGCGGGTCAGCACGATGCCGGTGATGCCGATGCGCTGGTCGAAGGTGCGCGCGAGGTTCACCGCGTCCTGACCGGTGAGGCTGTCGGCGACAAGCAGCGTTTCGTGCGGCTGCGCGATGTCGCGAACCTGCTCCGTCTCGCGCATCAGCTCGTCGTCGATATGAAGGCGACCGGCGGTGTCGAGGATGACGACGTCATAGCCGCCGAGTTTGGCCGCCTGAATGGCCCGCGTCGCGATTTGCTGCGGCGTCTGGCCCTTGATGATGGGGAGCGTGTCGACGCCGGTCTGCTTGCCGAGAACTTCGAGCTGCTCCTGCGCGGCCGGGCGGCGCGTGTCGAGCGAGGCCATCAGAACCTTGCGCTTGTCGCGTTCGGTGAGGCGCTTCGCGATCTTGGCGGTGGTGGTGGTCTTGCCGGAGCCTTGCAGGCCAACCATCATGATCGGCACCGGCGGCACCGACTGGAGGTCGATGGGATCGGCTTCGGCGCCGAGCGTCTTCACGAGTTCGTCGTGGACGATCTTGACGACCATCTGGCCCGGCGTCACCGAGCGGACGACTTCCTGACCGACTGCCTTTTCCTTAACGCGGTCGGTGAAGCTCTTCACCACGTCCAGCGCCACGTCCGCCTCGATCAGCGCCCGGCGAACTTCGCGCATCGCTTCCGAAACATCGCTGTCGGTCAGCGCGCCGCGTCGGGTAAGCTTGTCGAAGATGCCTGAAAGGCGGTCGGATAGGGAGTCGAACATAGGGGGCTTTCGCGTTTCGCTCGGTTCTGGCGGAGGTCCGGTTTTTCTGTCATCGGCGCGGCGTTCGCGCCCTCAAACGAGCTGTCTCGGTCCTGTTTTCCTTCAATGCCGGCGCTGAGGGCATGTTCCAACACAAAACGCACCCGCGGGCGAACTCTCGCTGGCGGGTGACGGATATGTAATGCAGCCTCGGTATAGACGATTACAATTGCTCTTTCAAATGCGATTTTAGGCGAAATGACGAGTTCGTGACATTCGGCCAAAATAGCGGGCGCCTTAAGCCGCCCTCACTTTCACGTCGGGCGCGTCGCAGTGCTTCATGAGGCGGCCGCGTTCCGTCACCAGCACCGTGGCAAGCGTCGCGGCGAACATCACGCTGATGCCGATGCAAAGCGGACGCACCGACCCGTCGAAGGACTGGCCCACGATGGTGCCGAGCGCTGCCGCCGCAACGGTGGTGTAGAAGCCGATGAGCGATGAAGCGGTGCCCGCGATGTGTCCCATCGGCTCCATGGCGAGGGAGTTGAAATTCGCCGACATCAGGCCGAAACACAGAAAAACCGCGGCCATGAAAGTGCCGAACGCCCAGAGCGGCGGCTTGTCGGGAAAGCCGAACGCCGCCATCACGCCGCAGACGGCCAGCCCGCCGAGGATCGCACGGTGAGAGACGCCGCGCATGCCCACCCTGCGCACAAGCTTTGCGTTTATGATCGAGGCGGCCGCGAGGAATGCCGCGATGAGGCCGAAGGCAATCGGAAACTCCGCGCCGAGCCCGTAAACGTCGACGAAGATTTGCTGCGACGTGATGATGTAGGAGAACAGCAGGCCGAACGAAAAGCCGAGCGCGACGGCGTAACCGGCGGTCTGTCTGGTGGTCGCGACCGCCGCGCACGCCGCCCAGATGTTTCGGGCAGTGAACGGCAGACGGTCGCTTTGGTGGAACGTCTCGGGAAGGCGCACGCCGGACCAGAGCGTTGCCAGAAGCCCCATGCCAAGCAGCACCCAGAAGATGATGTGCCAGTCCGAAAACTGGACAATCGCTTCGCCGAGCGTCGGCGCGAGGATCGGCACGATCACGAACACCATAGTCACGAACGACATGATGCGCGCCATCTCGCGCCCCGCGAAACGGTCGCGCACCACGGCAATGGCAACGATCCGGGGAGCCGCCGCGCCGAAGCCCTGAAAGGCGCGCGCGAAAAGCAGCATTGCAAAGGATGTCGCCGTGACCGCCAGCACCGTTCCGATGGTATAAAGCGCGAGCCCGAACAACAGCGGGTTGCGCCGCCCGTAGGAATCCGAAAGCGGCCCGAATAGAAATTGCCCGACGGCGAAGCCCGCGAAGTAGACGCTCAGCACAAGCTGCTGCTCGTTATCCGTCGTCGCGCCCAGCGCACTGGCGATCTTCGGCAGCGCCGGCAACATGATGTCGATGGAAAGCGCCGTCAGCGCGGTCAACAACGCGATGAGGGTCACGAATTCCGGCGTGGACAGGGGAAAGCGGGGTGCCTGGGGCTGGGCGGCGTCGGCGGACTTTACAAGCATCTCGTGTGAACTCAACAGGCCGGGAATAGGTTCGGCAAAAAGCAAAACAGCGCCGATCTGGATACCGGCGCTGTGCTAGTTCGTAAACGAAGAACTTATCTCCGATTGTATCGCGCGAATGCCGCGATGTCAGAAGGGGTTCAGGCTGGCGCGTTCCGTGAACTTGAGATAGGCGACGCTGGCGCCGATCCTGAGGCCAAGGCCGGTGCGGATCGGCACGATGAGCGTGTCGCCGTTCTTGTAGACCGTCAGGCCGACACCGCCCGCGACATAGGCCGAGCCGTCCAAGCCGGGGAAGCGGCGGTAGAGCGTATGCGGGCTATCGAGATTGTAGACGAGAAACAGCGCGCGCGATCCCGATGCGCCGAAGTCCGCGCCGAACGACGGACCCTGCCAGTAGATTTTCGTCGGGCCGGATTCAACGCCGTTCACCCGCGAGAAGAGCCTGCCGTCGCCGTAGCGCAACCCGGCGAGGAACGCACCGCCGCCCTCGTCGCCGACGATATAGGCGTTCGGCTGACCGAACTTCTGGAACGCGTAGTTCATGACGGCGGCTAGTTCCGACGTGACCGAACCGAACACGCCACGGCCCGCATCACGGATTTCCTGAACCGAGTAAACGGGAGCTGGCAGCGGCGGCGCGTAAGTCGATGGCGGCGGCGACGTGACCGTCACGGGCGGAAGCGTGTCGCGAGGCGGCGTGAGCGCAGCGACCTTCTCTTCCTGTTTCGGCGCCGGCTTCAGCGACATCGGCGCGTTGGGATGCGGCGCAACGGTCGTCGCGGTTGTAGCGGCCGGGCGCGCCTGCTGTTGCGGCTGAGGATTACGCAGCGCTTGCGAGACGTTGGCCGACCACGGCACATCCGACGTTGCGACGCTGTCGGGCACCACCGGCGAATTCTCACCCGCCACTTCAACGTTTGGCTCCGGATCGGGCGCGATGGGGGTCGCTGTATTGGTTTGCGGCAACGAGCCTTCCCTCGGCAAAGCGTCGCCCTTTCCGGCTCCCGCGATCTTGTACGGGTTCGGCGCTGGCTTCCCGGCCTCGGCTTCGAGCTGCGCGAGGATGAAGCCAGCCTTCTGCCGCATCACACCGATGAGCTTGTCGTTGATGGTCTTGAGCTCATTGAGCCGGTCGCACGAAATCTCGTTCTTCGGCGTGGCGTTCAGCGTGTCTAGCTGTCCGACCAGATCTTCGATGTCGGAATTAAAGGACTCGAGCTTGGTGTCATCCATCGCGGCGGCGGCATGATCGGCTCGCTCGCCTTCGCTCCAGCCCTTCGCCTTGGCGATGGCCACCAAGCGATTCTGGAAACGCGCCTCGCTGTCACGGTTGAGCGTGCGGAGTGCCTGCGCTGTCTGATCGATCTGCTGACTGAAGGCGCGACCGTCGCAATTTTGCGCGGCATCGCCCGAAGCAGGCATGATTGCAAAAAATGCGGCAACTGCAAATTTATGTCTGAAAGTCATGGCTGCCCTCGCGCTCTGGTGGCATTCCCACCCGCGCACAATGGAGCGATTCGCACCTCGACCCTAAGGCAAACAATGGCAATTTCCGCGTTCTCAAGACTTATGCGCGGGTTTTGATGCCGATCACTTTTGCAAATCGCCGCTCCGAACCTTTTACCCGGCGCGACCATCGATCATAGGGTGGGCGGTTTCAAGGCACGAACGCGCGCTAATGTGCGGCGGCGTCGCACTCCCGAGGCTCCGATGCGATCCAGGTGCCGTGGAAGCCTTGTGGCACGCGCACGGGGAGTCGAATTCGCGCGACAGGCTTGCCGCCGATGTCGCTCGCGTCGAGGATGACGAGGTCGCTCGTGGCGCTTGCGCGGTCGTAGACATAGCCCATGAGCCAGCCCTCCTCCTCACCCGCCGCCTCTGACGCGGGCACCATGGTAAACTCGCTCGGCAGTTCGCTCACGAAGCGCCGCGCATCGACGCGCCCGCATTTAAGGTCGTATTTCAGAAGCTCGGTGAAGACGCCGTCAGCGAGGCTCCCTTCGGTCGCGAGCGCGTAGACGGCGTTATGGGGAACACCTGTGCGGCGTTCGTCGATACGGGGAAACTCGATGCTGCGGTCGTCGATGCGCGTTTCCTCGGCGCGGGTCGCTCCCGGCGGGATACGCCAGCGCGTGAGCGAGGCTGTATCGAAGGCGTTGCGTTTCGGCCCGTCGCGCCAATGCTCGTCATAGCGGGCCACGTCGAGAACGATGGTGCCGTCATCCTCCTCGAAGGCGTTCGCCACGTGATACACGAAGCACGGCTCGATATCGATCCACCGCAGACTTTGCGCGCCACCGCCGCGCGGCAGCACACCGAGCCTCGCGCCGTAGCTTTCGCTCCAGTGAAAAGGCATCGTGCTGCCCGCCATGGCCGTTGGCATGTCGAACACCATCGGCAGGTCCATGAAGATCGTGTGGCGGGCCGTCAGCGCAAAATCGTGGATCATGGTCGCGGCCTTGACCGGTATTTCGACGCTGCGGACGAGCGCGCCCGCCGCATCCGCCACGTGATAGGTGAGGTAGGGCGGGATCACGCGATAGCCGAAAAAGTGCATTTCGCCTGTCGCCGGGCAGATCTTGGGATGCGCCGTGCAGGGCGTAGCGAGGCGGCCGCCGAAATCGTTGAAGCCGCGCGTCTCAAGGTCGCGAGAAATCTCCATCGGTAGCGCATTCTCAACGAGCGCCATGATGCGGCTCGCATGGGCGACCACGCTGGTATTGGAAAGGGCGTAGCGAATGTCGAGCCCCGCAAGCGGATGTCGCGGCGCGCCCTCGAAGATCGGGGTGCGCACATAGCGGTTGCGATACCATTTCGCCTTGCCGCTCTCGATCGCGACGCCGTGCAGCATGCCGTCGCCGAGGAACCAGTGGCTCGATTGGCCGTGACGCGGGTTCGCGCCGTTGCGCACATAGAGACCGGAAAGCTCGGGCGGGATTGCGCCTTCGACGGGTAAGTCGTACGCGGTGGTCTCTTCCGTCACCGGCGCGAAGTTGCCCAGCATCCAGAAGGGCGGCTCGACTCGATCCTGCATCGGCTTTACGTGTCTCCCGAGCAGTCAACCTGCCGCGCGTTGCGATTGTTCCGCGCCATGCAATGAAACGGGACCGCGCGCCGCGAAGGGCGATCTGTCGGTGCTCGTGAAACGGTTCTACTTTTAAGATTGCAATTGCGGTCAATCCGCCGACTGCTTCCGATGCCGCTCGACGCCGGGATCGCGATATTTCCGAAGCTCGATCTTCGCGATGTGGTTGCGATGCACCTCGTCCGGGCCATCGGCGATGCGTAGCGTGCGGATCGTCGCGTAATCATACGGCAGGCCGAAATCGTCGCAAACGCCCGCGCCGCCATGCGCCTGGATGGCCCAGTCGATCACCTTGCATGCCATGTTCGGGGCGACGACCTTGATCATGGCGATCTCCGCCTGCGCGGCCTTGTTGCCGACCGTGTCCATCATATAGGCGGCCTTGAGCGTGAGCAGCCGCGCCTGATCGATCGCAATGCGGCTTTCCGCGATGCGCTCCATCCACACGGTCTGATCGGAGATGCGCTTGCCGAATGCCGAGCGCGCGTCGAGCCTGCGGCACATCTTTTCGAGCGCGCGTTCGGCGCGGCCAATGGTGCGCATGCAATGGTGGATGCGGCCCGGGCCGAGGCGCCCTTGCGCGATCTCGAAGCCGCGCCCTTCGCCGAGGATCACGTTTTCCTGCGGCACGCGCACGTCGTGGAATGAGAGTTGCCCGTGACCATGCGGCGCATCGAGATAGCCGAAGACGGGCAGCATGCGCTCCTTGTTCACGCCGGGCGTGTCCATCGGCACGAGGATCATGGATTGCTGGCGGTGGCGATCCGGATTGTCCGGGTCGGTCTTGCCCATCAGGATGAGGATCTTGCAGCGCTTGTCGCCCGCGCCCGACGTCCACCATTTGCGGCCGTTGATGACATAGTCGTCGCCGTCCTTGACGATGGAAATCGCGATGTTGGTCGCATCCGACGACGCCACCTTCGGCTCGGTCATCGCGAAGCCCGAGCGGATCTTGCCGTCGAGCAGCGGCTTCAGCCAGCGCTTCTTCTGCTCCTCCGTGCCGTAGCGGACCAGCACTTCCATGTTGCCGGTATCGGGCGCGTTGCAGTTGAAGACCTCGGGGCCCCAATGCGAGCGGCCCATGATTTCGGCGAGCGGCGCATAATCGAGGTTGGAAAGCCCGGCGCCAAGCTCGCTGTCCGGCAGGAACAGATTCCAGAGCCCCTCCGCGCGCGCCTTCGCCTTCAGCTCCTCCATGAGCGCGAGCGGCTCCCAGCGGTCTTCCTGCGTGTCCGCCGTCTCGAACAGCGCCGCCTCGTTCGGATAGACGTGCTCGTCCATGAAGCGTTCGAGCCGCGCCTTGTAGTCGGCGGCCTCGGAAGAAAGTTGCAATATGTCCGCCACGTGTCGCCCTCTACAGTCGTTTCCCCGTTATTATTCTTCGGAAGCGGCGTTCAGTTCCCCGCGTTATCCGCGATCTTCCAGCCCTCCTGCGCGAGCACGTGCGCGGCCTGCTCCGCGAGCGGCGCGCGCTTGTCGGCGGCGTTGCCTTGCAGGAAGCGCGCATAGACGCCCTGCGCGATGGCCGCGAAGCGAAAGAACGAAAGCGCGATGAAGAAGGTGAGGTCCGGCACGCTGTCGCGGCCCGCACGTCGGCAATAGGCGGCGACGATCTCGTCCTCGGACGGGATGCCGAGCGCGTTAAGGTCCACACCCTTGAGGCCCTTCAGGATCGGTAGATCCTTCGGCGTGCGGTACGCCATGCAGACATAGCCGAGATCGGCGAGCGGATTGCCGAGCGTCGAAAGCTCCCAGTCGAGCACCGCGATGACGTGCGGCGCGTCGAGTTCGAACATGACGTTGTCGAGCCGGTAGTCGCCATGCGTGAGCGCCGGCTCATCCTCGGCGGGCAGGTGCGCGTTGAGCCACGCGATGAGGTTCTCCATCGCCTCGTTCGGCCCGGTTTTCGACGCCTCATATTGCTCGGTCCAGCGCTTGAGTTGCCGCGCGGCGTAGCCATCGGTGCGGCCGAAATCGGCGAGCCCCAGCGCGCGGAAGTCCACCTCATGGATCGCAGCCAGCGTTTCGGCGAAGGCAATGTAAACCGCGCGGCGCTGGTTCTGATTGAGTTCCGGCAGCTTGTTGTCGGCGAAGATGCGGCCGGGGTAATAGTCCATCACGTAGAACGGCGTGCCGATCACGGACGGGTCTTCGCAGAAAAGCTGCATCGAGACGACCGGCACCGGCGTGTCCTTCAGCGCCATTTGCACGCGATATTCGCGGTCGATGGCGTGCGCGGACGGCAGCAGCTTGCCCGGCGGCTGCTTCCTCAGCACATACTTCCGCGATGCGGTCGTGATGAGGAAGGTCGGGTTCGACTGCCCGCCCTGAAATTGCTGGATCGTCGGGTCGCCCACGAAATCCTGAAGATGCCGCTTGAGGTAATGCCGAAGCTTCGCCTCGTCGAAACGATGGCCGTCGGGAATGTCGATGAGTTCTGCCATGGTAATCACCCGATGGGGGTAAAGATGGATGCGCCGCCGTCCACGAGAATGAACTGGCCTGTGATATAGCGCGCGGCGTCGGATGCGAGAAATACAGCCACGCCCGCGATGTCTTCCGGCTCGCCGAGGCGCTTGAGGCACGTCATGTGCGCGACCGTCGCCGCCGCCTTCGGATTTTCGTACAAAGCCTTTGCGAAATCGGTCTTGACGACGCCCGGTGCGATGGAATTCACGCGGATGCCGCGCGCGCCCCACTCCACGGCAAGATTGCGCGCGAGTTGCGCTTCGGCCGCCTTCGAGATTGCATAGACGCCGATATTGGCCGCGCCGACGGTGGCCACGATGGACGACAGCAGGATCACCGAGCCGCCGCCGTTCTCGGCCATGCCCGGCAGCACGAGTTGGGTCAGCCAGTTGGTGGCTGTGAGGTTCGTGGTGAGAACCTTGTTCCACACCTCGTCCGACACTTCGGATGACGGGCCGTAGGCGGGATTGATGGCCGCGTTGGGGATGAGAATGTCAATGCGGCCATATTCACGCAAGGCATGCGAGACGAGCGCTTCGAGATCGGCCTTGACGCCGACATTGCAGGCGACAGCCGTCGCGCGGCCGCCGCTCTCGCGGATTTCATCGACGACGCGCTGACAGGCGTCGAGCTTGCGCGACGAGACAACGACGCTTGCGCCCGCTCGCGCCGCTTCAAGCGCGATGGCACGGCCGATGCCTCGCGACGATCCGGTGATCACCGCAACGCGGCCCGACAGGTCGAACAGACCCATGACGCTTCCCCAATGTTGAGGCGGTCTTGTGCCGCCACTTATTATTTCGTGCGAAGCGGCATGTGCGCCGCTCGAAGCATTTTCCGCCGCTACTTCAGCGCGGCCATTTCGGTTTGCGCGCGGTGACGAGCGACTTCAGAAGCGCAGCGGGCCTCCAGCGGTCGCCGAAGCGCATATGAAAGATGTCGAGGTCGGACAGCACCTCGGCGAGGCCGCGCAACTCCGCATATTTCATCGGGCCGCCGCGCCAGGCGGGGAAGCCGTAGCCGTTGATGTAGATCGTGTCGATGTCGCCGGAGCGATAGACCACGCCCTCGTCGAGGATATTCGCGCCCTCGTTCACGAGCGCATAAATCGTGCGCTTCACGATCTCCTGCTCGGAGAC
Source organism: Rhodomicrobium udaipurense JA643 (assembly GCF_000636015.1). Taxonomy (GTDB): domain Bacteria; phylum Pseudomonadota; class Alphaproteobacteria; order Rhizobiales; family Rhodomicrobiaceae; genus Rhodomicrobium; species Rhodomicrobium udaipurense. Next base: position 17,483 of record NZ_JFZJ01000027.1, on the reverse strand, counting down.
CGATTTCACACGCGGGCCCACCTCCCGGCGATACGCCTCAATGATGGCGTCGGCCTCGGGATCGGGAAGCGGCGCACGGCTGCCGGATTCGTAGCGATAGAAGCCCTTGCCGGTCTTCTGCCCGAAGCGCCCGGCGTCGTAGAAGCGGTCGAGCAGCGCCGAGCCGTAGGGCTTGCCCTGCTTCAGGCGGCGCTGGCGGATGTGCCAGTTGACGTCGATGCCGGTCAGGTCGAACACGGCGAACGGCCCCATGGCGAGGCCCCAACGCGTCAGCGCGGTATCAACCTCGGCGGGCGTCGCGCCCTCTTCGAGGATAATCATCGCCTCGGTGACGTATTTCTCCAGCATGCGGTTGCCCGCGAAGCCGTCGCAATTGCCAACCGCGACGCCGATCTTGCCGATCTTTTTCGCGACGGCCATCGCGGTGGCGAGCACGTCCGCGCTCGTCTCTTTGCCGCGCACCACCTCGACGAGGCGCTGCACATTCGCGGGCGAGAAGAAATGCGTGCCGATCACGTCGCCGGGGCGGCGCGTGAAGCTTGCGATTTCGTCGATGTCGAGCGTCGAGGTGTTGGACGCGAAGATCGCACCCTTCTTGCAGGCGCGGTCGAGATCGCGGAACACCTGCTCCTTGACGCCGATATCCTCGAATGCCGCCTCCACCACGAGGTCGACATCCGCGAGATCCTTGTAATTGACGGTGCTTCGGATCGCGCTCAGGCGCTTGTTCATGCCCGGCTGATCGAGGCGGCCACGCCGGACCATGCTTTCGTAGTTCTTCGCGACGACGGCAAGCCCGCGCGACAGCGCGGCCTGATCGCGGTCGAGCACGATCACCGGGAAGCCCGCATTGGCGAACGCCATCGCGATGCCGCCGCCCATGTGCCCGGAGCCAACCACCGCGACGCTTTTTATTTCGCGCGGCCTGACATCTGTCCGGAAGCCGGGGATCTTCGCGGCCTCGCGCTCCGCAAAGAATGCGTGGATCAGCGCCTTGCTCTGGTCGTCGTCGAGCGCTTCGTTGAAAAGCTCGCGCTCGCGCTTCAGCCCCTGGCTGAACGGCAGATGCACCGCGCTTTCGACGGCGTCGACGCAGCGGAACTGCGCATGCTGGAAGGGCTGGCGGCGACGAAGTTCATCGCGCCGTCCCTCGAACAGATGCGAGCCGCGATCAGGCGCGATCTTCGCGCTCAGTTCGCGGGTTTTCGGATGTTTCGACAGAACGGACTTCGACTTCGCCAAGGCGATGGCGGCAGTGAGAATATCGCCGTCGACCACCTCATCGACGAGGCCGATCGTCTTCGCCTTCACCGCCGGGACGAGGTCGCCGGAAATGATGATGTCGAGCGCGGCCTTCGCGCCGACGAGTCGCGGCAGTCGCTGCGTGCCGCCGCCGCCGGGCAAAAGCCCCACCTTCACCTCCGGCAGGCCGAGGCGAGCGTCCTTCGCGGCGATGCGGTAATGGCAGGCGAGCGCCACCTCAAGCCCGCGCGCGACGGGTGTGCCATGAAGCGCCGCGACCACGGGCTTCGGCAGGTCTTCGAGAGCGGCACAGATGTCGTTGATGTCCGCGCCGGAGTAGGGATGTGTGAGTTCATAGATGTCTGCGCCGGCGGCGAAATTACGCCCCGCACCGATCAGCACCACGGCTTTCGCGACCGGGTCCGCCTCCGCCTTGCGAATGGCGAGCATGAGGCCGTCGCGCACCTCGTTCGAGACGACGTTAAGCGGCGGGTTGTCGACGGTGATGACACCGACGCCGTCCTTCGTTTCGTATGTTACGGGACTTCGGGCCATCATTTCTCCCGGGGGAATCGTTCTGTTCGTTGCATAGTTCGGCCACTATGAACATTACCGGTTGCGGGAGGGAACCGTCAACGTCCAACGGGTCGCGTCAGAGGACACACCAGCGCATGCCCAGGCGCTGACGAAACGCACCGAAACATGACGCGCGCAAATGGCGTCGCCTAGGCCGCCTGAACGACTAGCGTGCGGTGATCGAGCGCGGCGGCGATGAGCGCCTTCGTGTAGTCGCTCTTCGGGTGCTCGAAGATGTCCTTCGTTGGTCCCTCCTCCACCACCACGCCGTTGCGCATCACGATGACGTAGCTCGCGAGCGCGCGCATCACCTTGAGGTCGTGGCTGATGAAGAGATAGGCGAGGCCGCGCTTCTTCTGGAGGCCGCTCAGGAGGTCCACGATTTGCGCCTGCACGGATACGTCGAGCGCGCTCGTCGGCTCGTCAAGCATGAGGAAGCGCGGTTCGAGGATCATGGCGCGCGCGATGGAGATGCGCTGGCGCTGGCCGCCGGAAAACTCGTGCGGGTAGCGGTCCTGCCACTCGGGGTTGAGGCCGACTTCATCCAGCGCGGCCGAAACGCGCGCGCGGCGCTCGTCGCGGCTCATGTCGGGGTTCTGGATGAGAAGCCCTTCCTCGATGATCTGCCCCACCGAAAGGCGGGGGCTGAGCGAGCCGAACGGGTCTTGAAACACGATCTGCATTTCGCGTCGCAGCGGGCGCATCTCGCGCGACTTCAGCCCGTCGATGCGCTGGCCCGCGTAGACGATCTGCCCCTCGCTCGAAATGAGCCGGAGCATGGCGAGGCCGAGCGTCGTCTTGCCGGAGCCGGACTCGCCCACGATGCCGAGCGTCTGCCCGGCGCGCAGCTTGAACGAGACGCCGTCCACCGCCTTGATGTGATCGACCGTCTTTTGCAGGAAGCCGCGCTTGATCGGAAACCACACTTTCAGGTCGTCCGCCTTCAGCACAACGGGCGCGGTCTCGTCGAGCGGCGGCGCTTCGCCCTTCGGCTGCGCGGCGAGCAACTGCTTGGTGTAGGGATGCTGCGGGTTGGTGAACACCTCTTCCGCAGGGCCGCGCTCAACGACGAGCCCGTCCTTCATCACGCAGGTTCGGTCCGCCATCTTGCGAACGATGCCGAGGTCGTGCGTGATGAGCAGCAGCGCCATGCCGAGTTCGCGCTGAAGGTCTTTCAGAAGGTCGAGGATCTGCGCCTGAATCGTCACGTCGAGCGCCGTCGTCGGCTCGTCCGCGATGAGCAGGTCCGGCTCGTTCGCGAGCGCCATGGCGATCATCACACGTTGCCGCTGGCCGCCGGAAAGCTGATGCGGATAAGCGCCGAGGCGGCTTTCGGGGTCGCGGATGCCGACCTTGGTGAGAAGTTCCAGCGTGCGCTCGCGGGCCGCCGTATTCGACATGCCCTTATGGACCTTCAGCACCTCGCTGACCTGTGTCTCCACCGTATGCAGCGGATTGAGCGAGGTCATCGGCTCCTGAAATATGATGGAGATGCGGTTGCCGCGCACGCGTCGGATGTCCGCTTCCTTCGCTTTCAGCAGATCCTGCCCCTCGAACCAGATTTCGCCGATGGGGTTCGTCGCGTCGCCCACGGGGAGCAGGCGCAAAATCGAGAGCGCCGACACGGTCTTGCCGGAGCCGGATTCGCCCACGAGCGCGAGCGTCTCGCCCTTCTTGATATCGAAAGAGACATCGCGCGCGGCGAAGACGTCCGGCGCGGTGCCTGAGAATTTCACCGCGAGGTTACGCACCTCGATCAGCGGCGCTTCTGCGGGAGCGGCTTCGATGGGCGTCGGCTGTATCGCTTGCGTTTCGGTCATCGACCTAGCTCCCCGTCGCGACGTGGTTTACGCGCATTGTCTTCCTCGGGTCGAGCGCATCACGCACCGCCTCGCCCACGAAGACAAGCAGGCTCAACATCAGCGCGATGGTGAAGAACGCGGTGAGGCCCAGCCACGGCGCTTGCAGGTTCTGCTTGCCCTGCTGAAGGAGTTCGCCGAGCGATGGCGAGCCGGGCGGTAGGCCGAAGCCGAGATAATCCAGCGCCGTCAGCGCCGTGATCGCACCGCCGAGGATGAACGGCGCGAACGTGACAGTCGCCACCATGGCGTTCGGCAGGATGTGCTTGAACATGATCTGCACATTCGACAGGCCGAGAGCGCGCGCCGCCCGCACATATTCGAAGTTGCGGCCGCGCAGAAACTCCGCGCGCACGGGGCCGACGAACGCCGTCCATTCGAACAGCAGCATGATGAACAACAGCCACCAGAAGCCGGGCGCAAGGATCGCCGACAGGATCAGCAGGATGTAAAGCCTCGGCAGCGATCCGATGATCTCGATGAAGCGTTGCATCAGAAGGTCGGTCCAGCCGCCGAAATAGCCCTGGATCGCGCCGAGCGTCACGCCGATCAGCGCCGAGAAGATGGTGAGGAACAGGCCGAACAGCACCGAGATGCGGAAGCCGTAGATTACGCGCGCGAGCACGTCGCGACCCTGATCGTCGGTGCCGAGCCAGTTTTCCCACGATGGCGGCGCGGGCGCGGGCACCGGCAGGTCCAGCTTGATCGTGCGATAGCTGTACGGGATGAGCGGCCACACCATCCAGCCGTTCTTCTCATGGATGAGGCGTTTCACCTCGGGGTCGCGGTAATCGGCTTCGGTCTCGAACTCGCCGCCGAACTGCTTTTCCGTGTACATCTTGAAGATCGGCGTATAGATCGCGCCGTCGTACTTCACGAGGAAGGGTTTGTCGTTCGCGATGAACTCGGCGAAGAGCGTCAGGAAGAACAGGATGGTGAAGAGGATGAAGCTGTAGAAGCCGCGCCTATTGGACTTGAAGATACTCCAGCGGCGCTGGTTCAGCGGCGAAAAGTGAAACCACCCGCGCTTCTCTGCGACGGGCGCGGCGACTTCCGCTGGATCTTTTTCTGCGGGCGCGTCAGGGGCGCGTTCGACACGAATGTCCATGGCCTAGACCTCCCTCGTCTCGAAATCGATGCGCGGATCCACCCATGTGTAGACAAGGTCCGACACCAGGTTGAGCAAAAGGCCGATGGCCGAGAAGATATAGAGCGTGGCGAACACCACGGCGTAGTCTCGGTTCAGCACGCTCTCGAAGGAGAGGCGGCCAAGCCCGTCGAGCGAAAAGATTGTCTCGATGAGCAGCGCATTGGTGAAAAACGCCGAGATGAACGCCGCCGGGAAGCCGGATATCACCAGCAGCATCGCGTTGCGGAACACGTGGCCGTAAAGCACGCGCGTTTCGGTGAGGCCCTTCGCGCGCGCGGTCGTCACATATTGCTTCCTGATTTCATCGAGGAACGAGTTCTTCGTGAGGAATGTGATGGTCGCGAGCGAGGAAATCACCATCGCGGTGATCGGCAGCGCGAGATGCCAGAAATAATCGAGGATCTTTTCGGGCCACGAAAGCTGCGCGTAATTATCGGACACGAGGCCGCGTAGCGGGAACCAGTCGAGGAAGGAGCCGCCCGCGAATAAAACGATGAGGAAGATCGCGAACAGGAAGCTCGGGATCGCGTAGCCGATAATGACCACGGTCGATGTCCATACGTCGAAGCGCGAACCGTCCTGCACGGCCTTGCGTATGCCGAGCGGGATCGAAATCAGGTAGGTGAGCAGCGTCAGCCAAAGGCCGATGGAGATCGACACCGGCAGTTTCTCCTTGATGAGCTGGAGAACGCTCACGTCGCGGAAGTAGCTCTGGCCGAAATCGAAGGTGAGATAGCTCGTCATCATGTGCAGGAAGCGCTCGACGGGCGGCTTGTCGAAGCCGAACTGTTTTTCGAGGCTCTTGATAAGTTCGGGATCGAGCCCGCGCGCGCCGCGATAGGAGCCGCCGCCGCCCGCATCCTGGCCCGGCGCGGCCATCTTCGAGAAATCGCCGGTGGACGAGCCGCCGATGCGCGCCGTGGCATCGACGTTTGTGCCCTGCAATTGCGCGATGATGCGCTCGATAGGGCCGCCGGGGGCGAACTGGATGATGATGAAGCTGATCAGCATGATGCCGAGCAGCGTGGGGACCATCAGGGCCAGGCGTCGGACGATATATGCGGTCATCTTTCCCTGTTGTTTGGCTTGGCGCGGCCTCCGCTGGCGCGACTTCGTTCGCGGCTCTGCGGCGGTTCGCGCGCGCTAAATTCTCAAGGCCGTAACGGCCCGTTTTGCGGCGGCGTCACGTGGCGCGCAGCGGGGATGCTCAGTCCCATGATGCGCCAAGGCGCTTGCCTCATGTTTTACGCCCTCGCGGTCCGATTTCCGGCTAGCATCGGACATTCGCATCGGATCAAAGGCCACGCATTCAGACCGACGCACCTGACCTACGGTGGCGCGGGCAGGCGGAACGCAAATGTCGGAAACGCTCTACCGGCGGGCATTGCATGGCGCGGGATTATGTCCGCTAATCATGGCAGGCGCCCCATATATCTCCACTATGGTAAACGGCGGTAAGATCCTCTTAACGATTTTCACAGCGTCTCCAAGCATAAGCTGAAGCATTGCCCGCCTCAGGCGGCTCGTTGTGGCGGATACCGTATGAAACACCGTCCACAATCGCAAGCGAAAGACTTGTTTTTTCGATGCGGGCCGCCCGCTAGACTTGAACGAGAGCGTGAACCTTGATGCGGGTGCGTTGTCTAGCCTCCAAGCTTTGCGGCTTTATCTGCGTCGTACCACCACGTGTCCAGAATGGCCGGATCGTAGGCGGGCTTCACGGCTGGCCGCGCGAACTTGTCCCACATCGCGATATTGTGGGCTGCCTTGTACCACTGCGGAACCCAGTAATGCCCGGCGCGAAGCACACGGTCGAGCGCGCGGCAAGCGGTGCGAAGTTCGTCGCGGCTTTTCGCGGCAAGCACCTTGTCGATCAGGGCATCTACGGCGGGATCGGCGATGCCCGAGAGATTATAGCTGCCGTCTTCCTTGCCGGCCTCGCTGTTCCAGAAGGCGCGCACCTCCGGGCCCGGCGTCTGCGACAGCGAATAGCGCTGCGCGCTGATCTCGAAATCGTAGCGCCTGATCCGCTCCTGCTCCTGCGTGGGGTCGACGCGGCGCAGCGTCGCCTTCACGCCGAGATCGGAGAGCCTGCCCGCATAGGGGCCGACGATGCGCTCGGTGACGGGATCGTCGATGAGGAACTCGATGTCGAGCGTTTCACCCTTCGCGTTCTTCCTGACGCCGCCGTCGAGCTTCCAGCCCGCCTCGTCGAGGAGCCGCGACGCCTCGCGGATGCTCGGCCGGAAGCGGCCGGAGCCGTCCGTTACCGGCGGTGTGTAGGGCTCGCCGAACACCTCCGGCGGAAGCTTGTCGCGGAACGGTTCGAGCAGCGCGAGTTCGGCATCGGACGGCTTGCCCTCGGCTTTCAGGTCGGAATTTTCGAAGTAGCTCGCCGTGCGCGTATAGAGGCCGAAGAACAGCGCCTTGTTCGTCCACTCGAAGTCAAAGGCGTAGTCGAGCGCCTTGCGAACGCGGCTGTCGGCGAACTTCTCGCGGCGCATGTTGAGGAAGAAGCCCTGCGCGCCGGAGGGGCGGCCATCGGGCAGCGTCAGCTTGACGATCTTGCCTTCGCGGACGGCAGGCACGTCATATTCCGTCGCCCAGCTTTTCGAGGTGAATTCCTCGCGCAGATCGTAGGCACGCGCCTTGAACGCTTCGAGGCCCACGGCGCGGTCGCGATAATATTCAAAGCGGATCGTATCGAAATTGTACCGCCCGCGATTGACCGGCAGATCGGCGGCCCAATAATCCTTGCGGCGGTTGTAGCTGACGAAGGTGCCCTGCCGGAACTCGCCGACCTCGTAGGGGCCGGAGCTGAGCGGCGGGTCGAGGCTCTCCTTCAGGAAGTCGTTCGCCGTGTAAAATGCCTTTGAGAAGATGGGAAGTTGCGCCACCATCAGCGGCAGGTCGCGCAGGTTATCGCCCTTGAAGGTGTAGCGCACCGTATGCGGGTCCACCGCCGTGGCGCTCACGACATCGCGCAGCATCATCTGATAGCGCGGATGGCCATCCTTCTTCAGCTTGTCGAGCGTGAACACCACGTCGTCCGCCGTGAGCGGCGTGCCGTCGCGGAAGCGCGCCTCAGGGCGAAGATAGAACGTCGCCGACAGCTTGTCGTCCGCCACCTCGGCTGAATGCGCAACGAGGCCGTACACCGCGTCCGGTTCATCCATCGCGCGGACCATCAGCGAGTCGAACAGGAAGCCGCTGTCATACGGACCGCCGCTTCCGAAGGCCGCATCGCCGCGTAGGATGAAGGCATTGAAGTGGTTGAACGTGTTGATGGAACTCGTCGGCATCGTCGCGAGGCGCCCGCCCTTTGGTGCGTTCGGGTTCACATAGTCGAAGTGCTTGAACTCGGCAGGATATTTCAGCGTGCCGAAGGAGGAAAGCCCGTGCGTGCGTTCAGCGGCATAGGCGCTCCCCGCGAGGAGGAGCATCGACGTTGCGAAGAGCGCGGAGAGCAGAGTACTCCCGCCCCGTCGGGCGTAAAATTTACTGCGAGCCTCGTATGTCCTCATTTCAATCCGTTCTTTGCGGCGAGTTCAGCGTCGAACCACCAGACTTCCGGGAAGCCGACCACAAGCTTCGGCAGGGGATCGGGCGATCCGAACTTGTTCCAGTAGGCGATGCGGGCCGTCGCGGAATGCCATTGAGGAATAACGAAAGCGCTCCAGAGAAGCACGCGGTCGAGCGCCCGGCAAGCCGTGACGAGCGCGTCGCGGTTGGGCGCGAAGATGATCTTGTCGACGAGCGTGTCGATCGCGGGGTTCTTGATGCCGATGACATTGCGACTGCCGGTCTGGTCGGCGGCGGACGAACTCCAGAATTCGCGTTGCTCGTTTCCGGGCGATTCCGACTGCGCGAAGACCCCCACGATAATGTCGAAGTCGAACGTGTCCTCGCGCCGCTTCATCTCGGTGGAATCCACGAGACGCACATTAGCGTCGATGCCGAGCCGCCGAAGGTTTTCCACGTAGGGCAGGATCACCCGCTGGAAAGCCTCGGACTCGATAAGAAATTCCACGGTGAACGGCTCGCCCTTCGGGCTCACCAGCTTGTTGTTGACGACGTTATATCCCGCTTCTTTCAGGAGTCGCGCGGCCTGCCGAAGGTTGGTGCGGAAGTCGGCGGGGTCATTGTTTACCGGATTTCTGAACTCTTCGGTGAACACTTCCGGCGGGATCTTGTCGCGCAAGGGCTCCAGAAGCTCAAGCTCGGCGGGCGACGGCAGCCCCTTGGAGGCCAATTCCTGCCCCTGGAAGAAGCTGTTCGTGCGCGTATACTGCCCGAAGAACAGGTTCTGGTTCGTCCACTCGAAGTCGAAGGCGAGGTTGAACGCGCGGCGCACGCGGACGTCCTCGAATTTCGGGCGGCGGATGTTGAAGATGAAGCCCTGCATGGGCTTCGGCGTTTCAAGCTTCACCTCGCGCTTGACGACCTTGCCCTCGCGCAGCGCCGGAAAATCATAGGCCGTGGCCCATGTCTTTGCGCTCGACTCGGCGCGGAAATCATATTGCCCCGCCTTGAAAGCCTCCATCGACACGTTCGAATCGCCGTAATACTGGAATTCGAGCGTGTCGAAATTGTTCTCGCCCGCGCGCACGGGGAGATCGCGACCCCAATAGGCGGGAACGCGCTCGAAGGCGATCCACTCGCCCGGCCGCGTCGCCTTGACCTTGTACGGGCCGGAGCCGAGCGGCGGTTCGAGCGAAGTCTTGGAGATGTCGCGCGGCTTGCCGCTTTCGTCGCGCCCTTCCCACCAGTGCTTGGGATAAACGACGAGTTCGCCCACGATGAAGGGCAGTTCGCGGTTGCCGGAGACATCGAAGGTGAACGTCACCTCATGCTCGCCGGTCTTCTCGCCCTTGACGACGTTCTTGTAATACTGCGCGAGGAGCGGCTGCCACGGTGCGCCCGTGTCGGGATCCTTGCCCTTGGCGACATCCATGCTGAAGAGCACGTCCTCGACGGTGACGGCTACGCCATCGTGCCAGCGCGCGCTTTCGCGCAGCTTGAACGTGACGGACGAGCGATCCTCCGGGAAACTTACCCACTCGCACAGAAGGCAATATTGCGTCGAGCCTTCCTCTCGCGACGTGACCATGAGCGCTTCGAAAACGAGGTCCGCGCCACGGGAGACGCCCGGCGCGATGTTACCGCGAAACACTGCCGGATTGAGGTTGTCGTAGGGTGCGGCTGAAGCGAGGCGAACCGTGCCGCCCTTGGGTGCGTTCGGATTGACGCCGTCGAAATGTTTGAAATCGGCCGGATATTTCGGCTCGCGCACGAGAGAAAGCGCGTGGTGCTTCTCAGGCTCCGCGAATGCGGGCGCGGCGAGGGAAAGCCCGATCAGCGCGGCGAACAGCAAATGCACAAAATGGGGCATGAGGCTTGCGACCTTCTTTTCACATTTATTGAAGGTAGCACGCAGCATGCCTGCTTCCACTTAAAGATCCTTCATGCGGGCCATGGACTTGCAAAGCCTGTGGACGATGGCGGGATCATAGGCGCGGGCACGAAAAAACCCCGGTCGCGCAAGCGCTCCGGGGCTGTGGATGTAACGGCGAGAGGTGCGGGCGCCTATTTCTCCACGAACGCCTTTTCGAGCACAAAGTCTCCCGGTTCGCCGTGGTTGCCTTCCTCCCAGCCGAGGCCGAGAAGCAAAGCCTTGATGTCAGCGAGCATCGCCGGGCTTCCGCACATCATGATGCGGTCGTCGTCGCGGCTGAGGTGGGGCAGGCCGATGTCGCTGTAGAGCTTGCCGGATGTCATGAGGTCCGTGATGCGGCCCATGTTGCGATATTGCTCGCGCGTGACCGTGGGATAATACACGAGCTTGTCGCGCACCAGGTCGCCGAGGAACTCGTCACGCGGCAGTTCGCTCGTGAGCCACTCATTGTAGGCGAGGTCGTTCACCTGACGCACGCCGTGAACGAGAACGACTTTCTCGTAGGCTTCGTAGGTTTCCGGGTCGCGGATGATGCTGAGGAAGGGCGCGAGGCCCGTGCCTGTGCTGAGGAGATAAAGGTGCTTGCCGGGCTTCAAATTGTCGATGACGAGCGTGCCCGTGGCCTTTTTGCCGACGAGGATCGTGTCGCCGTCCTGAATGTGCTGGAGGCGCGAGGTCAGCGGGCCGTTCTGAACCTTGATGCTGAAAAATTCGAGCGTGTCGTCGTAGTTCGCGCAGGCCATGCTGTAGGCGCGGAGCAGCGGCTTGCCTTCCACGCGCAGGCCGATCATCGTGAATTCGCCGTTGCGGAAGCGGAACGTCTGATCGCGCGTGGTCCGAAAGGTGAAAAGGTCGCCGTTCCAATGTTTCACGGCCAAGACTTTTTCTTCGTAGAACGCGCCCATTTGCAGAACTTTCCCTGTGGAGGTGATGCCGGTCTCGTTAGTTGAGCCATATTACATGGCTGTCAATTCTTTGCCGCGCCGCAGATAGCATAGCTGCTATGCGGAGACAAGATGGCAGCAAGAAATTATAGCTGCGGCGAACGCCGCTCGCTGGAATTAGTCTGCGTTTAACATGACGAGGTGGTTGGGCAAAAGGTTTTCCTTTGTCGCATCGGGAGGGAAATGGGTTGCGAGATGTTCTCCGATCTTGTGAACCGCTTCCTCAAGGCCCGCCGCCGGTTCGCCTCGTCCGATCCGGTCCGTAAGCCGGTCGACGATCTTTTTCCACTCCGCATCGGGCACTTTCTCGTGAATACCGGCGTCGACGAGAATTTCCGCGCGGCGCTCCGCCTGCGAGACGAAGAGCAGGACGCCGGTATGTCCCGCCGTCGTGTGAATGTCCTGCGCGACGAATTGTTGCGCCGCCCGCTGATGCACGCGCTTGCGGCGAACGCTCCCCGGCACAAGCGCATAACGAAGCGGCGGATAATGCAGAAGAAGCGCGAGCGCCGCGAAAACGCCAAGCTGGATGATGTAGATCATCTGCACCGGCATCCACGTCCAATGGATGAGCGGCCACGGCACGACGAGCGCGACAAGTGCCGCCCACATGTACGGCACATAATAATAGTCGCTGCTCGCCCGCGCGATCACGACGACGATCTCGCCCGAGGTCCGCGCCTCCTCCTCGGCGATGGCGTGTTCGATGGCCGTTTTCTCGGCGTGCGAAATCATGTGTGCCTCCCTACCAGTCGCCGGATGCGCCGCCGCCGCCGAAATCCCCGCCGCCACCGCCCGACCATCCGCCACCTCCGCCGCCACGCCGCCCTCCGCCCCAGCCGCCGGGGAAGACGATCGGGCCGCCATAATCGCTGCGCCGATTGAACGGCCCGGAGGTCGAAAGCGGCCGGTTTCCCTGCTGCGATTGCGCCCAGGCGATGAAGATGAAGATCGCGACGAGGATAAAGAAAGCGATGAGCGCCTCGGTCTCGTCCGCGTCACGGCGTTCGGCTGGACGCTTCGCCACGCGCTCCTTCACGGCCTCGGCGTCGCCCAGCATCACGTCGCGGATGTCGGTCACACCCGCCTTGATGCCACCCGCGAAGTCGCCCCGCTTGAAGCGCGGCAGGATGGTGTTGCGGATAATCTGCGAAGAAAGCAGGTCGGTCAGTTGCTGTTCGAGCCCGCGCCCGACTTCAATCCGCACCTTGCGTTCGTTCGGCGCGACGATGAGCAGCGCGCCGTTGTTCGTGGCCTTCTGACCGATTCCCCATGCGCGGCCGAGCTGATAGCCGTAATCCTCGATGGGATAGCCTTGAAGCGACGGCGTGGTGAAGACGACGAGTTGGTCGCTCGACTTCGCCTCAAGCGCCGCGAGTTCGGCGTCGAGCGCGGCCTTGTCGGCGGGGCTGAGCAGGTTCGCGTTATCGACCACGCGGCCGGTGAGTGGCGGGAAGGTCGGCGCGGCGCGAGCAGTTCCGAGCGCGGCGGCAATGAGCGCCAGCAGGACGAGCGCAGCAGCAAGCCGCGCCAGCCCCGCGAAAAGCGCCATCCCGGCAGCGACACGAGGCCGCTCCGGGACGCCATGTTCACCCCGCCGCGCGATGCTCATGTTGGCTCGCTACTGCTTCGGCTTGTTCGTTCCGAAATCGACCTTCGGCGTCTGCGTCTCCTCGACCGGCACCTCGAACGTCGCCATATCCTTCGCGTTGGAATAGAGAACCGACTTCCAGATGCGGCCAGGGAAGGTGTTCAGCTCGGTATTATACAGCCGCACGGCCTGAATATAGTCCCGCCGCGCGATGGCGATGCGGTTCTCTGTCCCCTCGATCTGGTTTTGCAGCGCGAGGAAGTTCTGGTTCGACTTCAGGTCGGGGTAATTCTCGACGGTGGCAAGCAACCGCCCGAGCGCGCCCGTAAGCTGCGCCTGCGCGGCCTGGAAGTTCTTCATCGCTTCCGGGTTCGTAAGAATATCCGGCGGCACGTTGATCTGCGCCTGCGTAGCCTTGGCGCGCGCCTCGACGACGCCTTCCAGCACGGATTTCTCCTGCGCGGCAAAACCTTTCACGGTCTCGACGAGGTTCGGGATCAGATCCGCGCGGCGCTTGTATTGATTCTGCACCTCGGACCACGCGGCTTTCGCCTGCTGCTCGTAGGACGGAATGGTGTTGACGCCGCAGCCCGACAGCACGAGCGCGACCGCAATCAGCGCCGCTGCGGGCGCGAGCCGGAATATCGAACGGTTTAGCATCGGCTTCCCCTGAATAACTGCTTCGAAGCAAAAGCTACGTAGTGCGGCCAAGGGTACGCTTCAATTCGCAAGAACCCGTTTCGATCAGATTGCGTCGCAATTTGATCGGCAAAACCGTCTCTCGCTTAAGAGATAGAGACGGATGCACACATCAGGTTGAATCAACACGAGCGGATTGATCCGACACGGGCGCGGGTAGTGCCGCGCGACCCGTCCCACGAACAACGAGACGCTCCGGCTTTCGCAGGAGCGTCTCGCGACCCGTGGGGCGGGACTCAATGCGCGGGGAGCGCTACTACTTCAGCGGGACGGAAAGGTCGCTGCCGAACAGGTTTGCCTTGTAGGAGAGCACGAGGCGAGCCGTCTGCACCGAGGTATCGACGTCCACGCCGAACCCATCGCCAACGACATCAACAGCAGCGTACCCGTTCGTATCGAACTCCGTGAAGCGATATTCGCCCTTCAGGTACCAGTTGCCGGAAAGGCGGGTTTCGAGGCCGCCGCCAACCGTCCACCCGGCGAATGTGTCATCAGCCGAGCCGAAGCCGGGAAAGCCGAGTTCGAACGTCGACTGGGTGTAGCCACCGAGGACGTAAGCCAGCGTGCTGGGATTGACGAGATACCCGAGACGGCCGCCAGCGGTCCATGAATCGGTCTGCTTGGCGTTAACACTGAAATCTTCGATATTAACGCTGCTGCTGACGTCATCGCCAAAGTCGTAGTTGAAGAACACGCCCGCGACGACGTTGCCGAACTGGCGATCGTAACCGACTTCAACCGTGCCGATCACGCCCGTGCCGCTGACGCCATTCAAATCGGCCATCGACTCTTCGACGCCGAGGTCAATCTCGGAGAGAGAGAGTTCGTGGTTTACCGCCTGGCCGCCGACACCGAGGCCGATGTAGAAGCCGGTCCAGGTGGGTTCAGCGACGACGATCGGCGCGTCCTTGTAGCCGCTCTTCGCATAGAGATCGCCGGCGAGCGCAGAGCCGCTCATCGCGAAAATCGCAGCCGCCGACGCAGCCGCCACAAATGTCTTCTTCATTGTGAGAATGTTCCCCAAAAGTTGCAACGCGAACGCAACGCCTACGGGAAAGCCAAACCCAAAAGCATGGTCGGACTTCAAAACGACGAACAATTCTTAGAGGCGATTCGGGAGTGCTTGCACGCCATTTCGCGTATAAGTTGCACAACCTGCGGGGTGTGTTGCTAGAGTGCAACAGCGTGGCAGGCGGACAGGAGGGGGCGCCACAAAAAGAAAGCCCCGCTTTCGCGGGGCGTGCGTAGCAATGCGTCCCCCCGGAAAGCCAAAGCGCTCCGGCTTTCGCAGGAGCGCCTCGCTGACCTGATGGGGGACGGTCAGTGCGCTGAGAGGGCTACTTCAGCGGGACGGGAAGTTCGCCGCCGAACAGGTCGGCCTTGTAGGAGAGCACGAGGCGAGCCGTCTGCACGGAGGTGTCGATGTCAACGAAGTTGAAATAGGTCTTCGTGTCGAACTCGGTGTAGCGATACTCGGCCTTCAGAGACAGGCTGCTGCTGAGCTTGGTCTCAAGACCGCCACCGACGGTCCAACCCGTAAAGGTGTCGTCGCCGTTAATGCGCGGGAAAAGCGGGACTTCGAGTTCGAAGGTTGATTCGGTGTAGCCGCCGAGAACGTAAGCCAGCGTGCTGGTGTTCACGAGATAACCGAGACGACCGCCGACAGTCCAAGAGTCAGACTGCTTCACAGTTGCCAAGTCTGTTCCGAGGACCGTCAGATCCGTGCTGACGTTGTCGCCGAAGTCGTAGTTGAAGAATACGCCTGCAACGACGTTGCCGAACTGGCGATCGTAACCGACTTCGACCGTGCCAACCACGCCGGTGGCGCTGATGCCGTCGAGGCCAACGAAGCCAGCGAGGTCGATTTCATGGTTCACCGCAGCGGCGCCGACGCCGAGGCCGAGGTAGAAGCCGGTCCAGGTGGGTTCCGCAACCATGACGGGAGCGTCCTTGTAGCCGCCCTTGGCGTAGAGGTCGCCAGCGAGCGCGGAACCGCCCATGGCAAGGAGAGCCGCAACCGAAGCGGTCGCGATGAGTGTCTTCTTCATTTGTGTGTAGTCCCCTAAAATTGCCCAGATACTCGACGCAACACCAACGCGTGCGAGAAAACCTCAATAGGCTTTCCCAAGTTCTTTAATCGCCCGACGCTTTAGAGCTAGCATCGATTCGAGCGCGTGTATCTGGTCGACAATAAAACGGTATACAGTTGGACCAGACATGTAACCGAACCGCAACAAGACCGCTATTTTTGGTTGTATTATTGCCTTACCACTCGCGCATAAATTGTGATATATACTTGATATGGCGGGATTGGCGCCCGGGACAACGCCCGCAACCTGCGCCTATCCAGCGGAAATCGCTGCATATATTCGAATTACCGAATAAACGTCCGCGCGGGCGACGGCGTTGCGCATTTGTCGCGCGTGCGCACCTGGCCATCATCGCAAGTACGCGCGTTGAAGCGAGGAAGTGAGCCGAGCCAAGATGGCGAAGTTTGCAAGACCCTGCACTGCAAGACGACTTCCGACAATCCGATAAATGTGGAGGCGTTCCGGTAATACATGCGCATCCAGCAGAACAGCTGGAGCGTGGCGGCGTCAGCCACTTAAAATTATCTATTTCCCCTTCACGTTGATACTATGGAATAAGTTTAAGCTCTCAGGTGTACACCCGCACTTTGTGGGTATTAGTTTTGCGTAAGCTTGGGCACGACCATGAACGTGATCGAAAGACAGCCGGAAGCCGGTGACATCCGCGCCGTCCTTGGCGTCAGGAGAAAGCGGCGCTCTTTCCGGTGGCTCTGGTTGATGCTGGCGGTCGTCGCTTTGGGCGGAGCTTATTACGCCTATTTCCACAGGAGTGGGACGAGCGGTCCCGTCTATGTCACCGAACCCGCCGTGAAGGGCGAGCTTACCGTCACCGTCACCGCGACGGGCACCGTGTACCCCACAAATCAGGTTGAGGTCTCGAGTGAGCTTTCCGGCATCATCCGCAAGGTGCTCGTCGATCACAACGACACGGTGAAGGCCGGGCAGGTCGTGGCCGAACTCGACACGGTCACGCTGAACGCGATGGTCGAGCGCAGCAGGGCAGCGCTTGCCGCCGCGAAAGCGCGCGTCATCCAGGCCGAGGCAACGGCGTTCGAACGCTCCAAGAATTTCGACCGGCAGAAGTCGCTGAACGCATCGCGCTTCACATCCGACACTGCGCTCGACTTCGCCCGCGCCGATCTGGGCCGCTCGACCGCGACCGTCGACAGCGCGAAAGCGGATGTACGCGTCGCGGAAGCCGAACTGAAGCAGAACGAAACCGCTCTCTCCAAGTCAAAGCTTTATTCGCCGGTGGATGGCGTGGTGCTGAAACGCAGCGTCGAACCGGGGCAGACCGTGGCAGCCAGCTTCCAGCCGCCCATCCTGTTCATCATCGCTGAAAACCTGAAGCGTGTGGAACTGCGCGTTGATGTGGACGAGGCCGATGTCGGCAAGGTGCGCGTCGGCCAGAAGGCGACATTCACTGTAGAAGCCTATCCCGGGCGGCGCTTCCCGGCGCGGATCGAGCAAGTCCGCTTCGCGTCCGACACGACAAATCACGTCGTCACCTACAAGGCGATCCTGCGCGCGGATAATCCTGACCTCGTGCTGCGGCCCGGCATGACGGCCACGGCGGACATTGTCGTGGATGAGGCGAAAGACGCCGTGCTGATCCCGAACGCGGCGCTGCGTTTCGCGCCGCCCCCGCCGCCGAAAAAGGAGCGCGGCGGCTTCTCGCTCTTCAAGATGCCGCGCATGCAGCCGACGACGCCCGTCGCCGATACCAGCACGAACGAGCGGCGCGTCTACGTGCTGAAGGACGGCAAGCCGTTGGCGCTGCGGATCAGGGTCGGGCCGAGCGACAAATCTGTCACGCAGGTGAAGGCGGGACTCGATGCGGGCGCGGAGGTCATAACCGATCTTGAAGACGGCGCGAG
>NZ_JFZJ01000026.1 GCF_000636015.1 Rhodomicrobium udaipurense JA643 | reverse complement strand
TCGTCGCAAGCCGCAAGAGGCGAGGGTAAAGCTCCGCCCCGACGCGGTCCGTCTGCGCGTAGGTGTAGCGCGGATGCAGCGCCGAGAGCTTCACCGAGATGCCGGGCGCTTCGTAGATGCTCCGGCCTTGCCGCTTCCCGCCGATGGCGCGGATGGCGTGCTCGTACGACGCGAGATAGGCCAGCGCGTCGGCGTCGGTCATGGCCGCCTCGCCCAGCATGTCGAAGGAATAGCTGAAACCTTGGGCTTCGAAGGGCGCCGCGTGGTCGAGCGCTTCCTCGATCGTCTGCCCGGTGACGAACTGGCGACCGACGAGCCGCATCGCAAGATCCAGCGCCTTGCGGATGACCGGTTCGCCACCCCTCCCAACAGCACGCGTCAGCGCCGCGCCGAACCCTTCCGCCTCCTGCGCGGAAACGAGCCGCCCGGAAACAAGCAACCCCCAGGCCGACGCGTTCACGAAGAAGGACGAGCTTTTGCCGGCATGCGCGCCCCAGTCGCCTTTCGCGAGCTTGTCGCGGATGATGTGGTCGCGCGTCTTCGCGTCCGGGATGCGAAGCAGCGACTCGGCGAGACACATCAGCGCCACGCCCTCGCGGCTCGACAGCGCGAATTGCTTCATCAGCGCCTCGACGCCAAAGCCGCCCTTCTTCTCGGCGCGAAGCTCGGTCACAAGGCGGCGCGCGAGGGCGGCAACATTCGCCGCTGTGTCGGGTTCCAGGCGGGCGCGGGCGACAAGCGGCGGAAGAATGTCGGGTTCCGGAGCGCGGGTGGCCTTGCGGATTTCCGCGCGATGAGCGGCACTTCCCCCGGCTTCGAAAACCCGGTCCATGATGTTCATTTCGACCCTCCGCAACGCCCGCACCTCGCCCGCGAACCCGCACAGCGCGCGGGGCTGACTGAAGCACCACCTTGGATATTTGATGTTTTGTCGCAGGCAACAAGAGCGGCGAAGCGAGAAAGGCGTTGCGAGGGGGCAGAATGAGCGTAACATGACTGAACAGTCAGTCATTTTGAGCTTGGCAATGACGCAAGATGATCGTCCCGAAAACGTGGCCTCCCGGAGCGAGGCGGACACGGCCGCGACGGAGCGCAAACGCCCCTCGCAGGACGAGCGCCGTGCGGCAATCCTCGCCGCCGCCTTCGAGGTCTTCGCCGATCACGGTTTCGCCGCCGCGCGCCTGGAAGACGTGGCCCGCAAGGCTGGCGTCGCGAAGGGCACGCTCTACCTCTATTTCCCGGATAAGGAAGCGCTGTTTGAACAGCTTCTGCTGAGCTTCGCCAACCCGTTGCTCTCTCGGATCAATGCCATCGCGGTTCTGCCCGATGTGCCCGCGCCGGTGATTCTGGAGCGCATCATTGCTCTGTTCCAGACGGAGATCATCGGGACGGAGCGCGAGAAGATGCTTCAGCTTCTCATCTCGGAAGGCCCACGCTTCCCGCGCATCGCCGAATTCCATCACCGCGAAGTGGTTTCGCGGGGGCTCTCGGCAATTCGCGCCGTGGCCAAGCGCGGGTTCGAGCGCGGCGAACTTTCAAGCGACGCGCTGGTAAAATGCCCGCAGCTTTTTTTCTGGCCGCTGCTGGGCGTTGTCATCTGGCGGTCGCTGTTCGGACGGCTCGATCCGCTCGACGACGCGACCGCCATAGATGCTCACCGCGATCTGCTCGGCCTCATCAAGAAGGAGAAGCCGGAATGAAACGCATCCTTCTCATCGCTCTTGCCATTGTCGCGGCAGGCGGCGGCTACTGGTGGTACAGGGTCAGCCACGAGGCCACCGGCGAGTTGCGCCTTCATGGCAATGTCGAGGTGCGGCAGGTGAACCTCGGCTTCAAGGTGGCCGGGCGCATCGAGACGCTGGCGGTTGACGAGGGCGACAGGGTCCACACCGGACAGACGCTCGCCTCTCTCGAAAAGATCTACTTCCGCGAATCGTTGGCGCAGATGCGCGCGCAGGCCGATCAGGCGGCGGCGAATTATGCGAAGCTCAAGGCGGGCTACCGCGTCGAGGAAATCGCGCAGGCACGCGCTGCGGTCGCCGAGCGCGAGGCCACGCTTGCGAACGCCACCATCACACGCAAGCGCGCCGAGTCGCTATTGAAGACCCCCGCCGGATCACAGAAGGTGTTCGACGACACGCAGGCGGCGGAGCGGCAGGCCGAGGCGCTGCTCAATTCCGCGCGTGAGGCGCTGAGGCTTCAGGAAGCGGGCTACCGCAAGGAAGACATCGCCTACGCCAAGGCGCAACTCGACGAGCGCAAGGCAGTCACCGCAACCATCGAGCGGCAGCTTGCCGATGCGGACCTCATCGCGCCGGGCGATGGCACCGTGCTCTCGCGCGTTCGCGAGGTCGGCGCGATCGTGCAGCCGGGCGAAACGGTGTTCGTCGTGAGCCTCACGAGTCCCGTCTGGGTGCGCACATATGTAACCGAGCCGGACCTTGGCCGCATCAGGCCCGGCATGCCGGTGACGGTCCATACCGACACGCCGGGCGGAAAGGTCTATCGCGGCAAGGTCGGCTTCATCTCGACGGCGGCCGAGTTCACGCCGAAGACCGTGCAAACCGACGAACTTCGCACCTCGCTCGTCTATCGCCTGCGCGTGGTGGTCGATGGCAACGATGAAGAGCTTCGGCAGGGCATGCCGGTGACGGTGGAGCTTGCGCCCGCCTCCGAAGGCACGCCGGTTGCGGGCACCGCGCCATGACCGGCGGTGCCGCCATCGAGGCGATGCCGGACGCGGCTCCGATGGCGATTGCGCGCGACCTCGTGAAGCGCTTCACGCCGGACGGGCCGCCCGCGCTCGACACGCTGTCCTTCGCCATCAAGCCGGGGCAGGTGACGGGCGTCGCGGGGCCGGACGGCGCAGGCAAGACGACGCTGATGCGGCTCATGGCAGGGCTTCTGACGCCCACCTCCGGCTCGCTCACCGTCTGCGGCTTCGACACGATCCGCGACTCGATCGCGTTGCATCAGTCCATCGGCTACATGCCGCAGCGCTTCGGCCTCTACGAGGATCTCACCGTTTTCGAAAATCTCACGCTCTACGCGGACCTGCGCGGCGTCGTCGGCAAGGAGCGCGACGACACTTTCAAGCGCCTTCTGGCCTTCACCGATCTCGCGCGCTTCACCGACCGTCTCGCGGGCGCGTTATCCGGCGGCATGAAGCAGAAGCTCGGGCTTGCCTGCGCCATGCTGAAAGCGCCGCGCATCCTGCTTCTCGACGAGCCGGGCGTCGGCGTCGACCCAATTTCGCGGCGCGAGCTTTGGCAGATGGTGCACGAACTGACGGGCGAGGGCGTCGCCGTCGTCTGGACCACGGCCTATCTCGACGAGGCGGAGAATTGCGCCGAGGTCATCGTGCTGAACGAGGGCAAGCTGCTCTATCAGGGCGAGCCGAAAGTGATGACGGCGCGCATCGGCGACCGTGCTTTCCTGCTCGAAGGCGCGGGGGCGGAGCGGCGTGTCGTGCTGGAGCGCGCGCTGGCAAGGCCCGACATCATCGACGGCGTGTTGCAGGGCGCCGCTGTGCGTCTCGTCACAAAGGAAGGCGCGCCGCCGCCAAGGCCCGAGGACATCGAGACGGCGCAGCCGATCACCATCAGGCCCGCGAAACCGCGCTTTGAGGATGCATTCGTCGTCATGCTCGGCGGCCAGCCGAAGCGCACGCGTGAAATGAAGTCCGCCGGACAGATCGAACACCGCGAAGGGCCCGCTGTCGAGGCGCTGAACCTCACGCGGCGGTTCGGCAACTTCACCGCCGCGGACAACATTTCCTTCTCGATCCGGCGCGGCGAGATCTTCGGGCTGCTCGGCCCAAACGGCGCGGGCAAATCTACCACGTTCAAGATGATGTGCGGGCTCCTGCGCCCGACGTCCGGCACCGCCCGCGTCGATGGCTACGACCTCTACAGCGCGCCTGCGGCCGCGCGGTCCCGCCTCGGCTACATGGCGCAGAAATTCTCGCTCTACGGCGATTTGACCGTGCGGCAGAACCTCGACTTCTTCGGCGGCGCGTACGGGCTCATGGGACGCGCAAAAAGCGAAGCCATCGAGCGCGCCATCGCCGCGTTCGACCTCGGGCCGCATCTTTCAACCAATGCGGGGCAACTGCCGCTCGGCTTCAAGCAGCGCCTCGCGCTCGCGGCGGCGATCCTGCATAACCCGCCCGTGCTGTTCCTCGACGAGCCGACCTCCGGCGTCGATCCGATTACGCGCCGCGAGTTCTGGGGCACGATCAACGCCATGGTGTCCGGCGGCGTGACCGTGATGGTAACGACGCATTTCATGGACGAAGCCGAATATTGCGACCGCGTGGCGCTGATCTATCGCGGGCGCTGCATCGCGCTCGATACGCCGGACGCGTTGCAGGCGCGGGTGAAAACGCCCGAGCTTCCCAACCCGACGCTTGAGGACGCGTTCATCGCGCTTGTCGAGGAGCAGGATAGCCAACGGCAGGCGGAAGGCGCGGGAGCGCGCCTCGGGACGGCGGCATGACGACGCTCGAACGCACACCAACAGACGCGGCCCCTTTGGCTGCCGCACCAGCGGAACCCGATGCAGCGCGGCGCGACCGAACCGGCCGCTTCCGCCGCATGAAGGCGCTCATCCGCAAGGAGACGCTGCAAATCGTGCGCGACCCGAGCAGCCTCGTGATTGCGGTGGTTCTGCCGATCCTGCTCCTGTTCCTGTTCGGCTTCGGCGTGTCCTTTGACGTGACGAAGATGCGCATCGGCCTCGTCATCGAGGAGCCGACCCCTGAAACGGCGCGGTTCGAGGCTTCGCTCAGCAACACGCCGTGGTTCAGGGTGCAAGTCGCGCATGACCGGCGCGCGTTTCTCGACGATCTCACCGCCTCGCGCCTCGAAGGCGTGATCGTGCTGCCGGGCGACTTCTCCGAGCGGCTCGGCCGGGGCGATTCCGCCGCCGTGCAGATCATCACCGACGGCACGGACCCGAACACCGCCTCGCTCGTCAACGGCTATGCGCAGGGCGCGTGGCAAAGCTGGCTCCTGCAATCCGCGCTATCGGGCGGCAAGGAAGGCGCGGCCCCCATCTCCACCGACCCGCGCTTCTGGTTCAACCCGGAGCTTGAGAGCCGCCGCTTCCTCGTGCCCGGCTCCATCGCGCTGATCCTGATGATGATCGGTTCGCTGCTGACAGCGCTCGTCGTGGCGCGCGAATGGGAGCGCGGCACCATCGAGGCGCTGCTGGCGACGCCCGCGAGCGTGACGGAATTCCTCGTCGGCAAGGTCGTGCCGAACTTTGTGCTCGGCCTGTGCGCGATGGCGGTCTCGGTGCTGTTCGCGATCTTCGTGTTCGACGTACCGATGCGCGGATCGGTGTGGGCGCTGCTCGCCGCCTCGACGGCCTTCCTGCTCGTGGCGCTGAGTTCCGGGCTTCTCATATCCTCGCTCGCGCGGTCGCAGTTCCTCGCAAGCCAGATCGCGATGATAACGGCTTTCCTGCCCGCGCTGTTCTTCTCGGGGTTCATCTTCGAGATTTCGAGCATGCCCGGACCGTTGCAAGCGTTCTCGGCCATCATCCCCGCGAAGTATTACGTGCGGAGTCTCCAGACGATCTTCCTCGCGGGCGATGTGGGCGCAGTGCTCGTGCCTTCGATCCTGATCCTCGCCTTCATGAGCCTGGTATTGATGCTGCTGACGGCGCGTTTCTCGAAAATGAGGCTCGACTGACATGCCCCCGAGACTGCTCGCGCTCATAGTCAAGGAACTGCTCGCCGCGTTTCGCGACCCCAAAGCGCGTATTGCATTTATAATACCGCCGCTGATGCAGGTGTTTCTTTATGCCTATGCGGCGACGCTTGAGGTGAAGCACGCTTCCATCGCGGTCTTGAACGAGGACTGGGGCGAGACCTCGCGTCAGCTGGTGACCCGCCTCGAGCGCTCGTCCGCCTTCGCGCCGATCCTCTGGCTCAAGAGCGACCGCGAGATCGTGCCCGTCATCGACAGCCAACGCGTTGTGGCCGTCGTCCGCATCGGGCAGGATTTCTCGCGGAAGGTGGCAGCGCGCGAACCGGCGACCGTGCAGGTGATCCTCGACGGGCGGAAATCGAACACGGCGCAGATCCTGAACGGCTATATCGGCAGCATCGTGACCCAGTTCGCGATCGATCAGGCCATGGGCGGTACCGACCCGCCCGACATCAGCACGGTGGTGGAGCGCTCCTGGTATAACCCGAACCGTGATTATGCCACGACCATGGTGCCGAGCCTCGTCGCGACGCTCACCATGACCACCGTGCTCATGATCATGGTGATGTCGGTGGCGCGGGAGCGCGAACTCGGCACCTTCGAGCAACTTCTCGTGTCGCCGCTTCAGCCGCATGAAATTCTCATCGGCAAGGCGGTGCCGGGCCTCATCGTCGGCTTCGTGCTGGCGACCGCGATCATGTTGATCGTGACGCAGTTTTTCCGCATCCCGATGCTCGGCTCGCCGCTGGTGCTCTATGCGGGGCTGTTCGTGTTCCTGCTCGCCATCATCGGCGTGGGCCTGTTCATTTCCTCGCTCGTCTCGACGCAGCAACAGGCGATGCTGGGCGCGATGGTCTACATGATGCCGGCGATGATGCTCTCGGGCTTCACAAGCCCCGTACAGAACATGCCGGACTGGCTCCAGCCCGTCGCGCTCATGAATCCGCTGACGCATTTTCTGGTGATCGTGCGCGGCGTCTTCCTGCGCGACATGCCGATGGCGCTCGTCGCCGAGCGCATCTGGCCGATGCTGTTCATCGCAGTGTTCACGCTGACCGCGGCGGGGTGGCTGTTCCGGCGGAAAATTTCGTAGAGCAGCGGCGGGCCAACGCAGCTTTTGCCAGGCGGCGGTTCGCGGGATGAGCCTCAGATACGCACGAGGTCGGCGCGCTTGCGGGTGCGGCGGCCGAGCAGCGCTTTCCTCGCACCGAGGAGGCTCATCTGGAAGCGCAGTTGCGCGGCGCGTTTGTTGACCGAGCGCACGGCCTTTCCGAGGGCATCATGCAGCATGCGAGCGAGTGAGCGGTGCGGCTTTGGCGCTTTCGGTGGATTCGGTGCGCGGTCCATCTCGCTTTCTCCTTCCTGCACTGCGGGGAGCGGGAACAGATGAAAAATCGCGAGATCCTTGGCGGGCGGGTCGAACGCCTGGCGGTCGTTCGAGGCGATCATCACCGGCATGCGAGCTATCAGCGCTTTCGCTCCACGCTGTGTCACGATGTAGGCGGCGGCTCCGGGCCAGCCGCCTGACGGCAGAAACACAAGATCGCGGCCAGCAAAAGCCGATATCTCGATGAAAGGGATCTTCGCACGGGGAAACGCGATTTCCAGCTTCAGCACATCGACCTGCGGGGGCAGATGCCGCGCGGCGTCGAGGATGGCCGCGAAATCGGGCGAAAGGCGCACGTCGTCTTCGAGGATGCAAGCGAGCGGCAGGTTTCGCGCGACGATGGTTTCGAGAATCGCACGGTGGCTCAGGAAGCAGCCGATCTCGCCCGGATTGCGGCGCCGCCGTCCTTCCCATAGGTGCGCCGGTGCGACGGCTTCGAGTTCGTCCTCGCTCAACAATTTGCCGGCGACGGCGGGAAAGCGCTCAAACGCGAGGCCGAGCGCGTCGAGCCGCTCCTTCATCGCGGCGAGGCGGTGCGGCGCGCTGTCAAGGTTAAGCAGGAAAATAGGCATCGAAGACATGACGCGCCGTCGCTGAGAAAGTTTGAACGAAACGTTCTTCCGAGATTATCACGGCTCTTTTAAGGGATCTGTTGCAAAATAGAAAGACACATTTGTGGATCGCGCGTCCGCCCGCTCCGAGCAGCAATTTTGCGAGTAGGTCTCTTGATAATTGCGCGCGCGAGTTCACTGGCGCAGCGGATAACTCCCGCATAAGAAGGTGTGCAAAACGGGGGGCGCGCGCCATGAACTTGATCGATTTCCTGCATCCCGGCAGCGCCTACACCGGCGAAACGCTCAGGACCGGCTCAATGGGCGGCACGCAAAGCTCCGTCGTGCATCTTGCGGAGGCGCTCACGGAGCGCGGGCACGACGTGCGTGTGTTCAACGGTGTCGCGAGCCGACAGCGTACATTCGGCGTCGAGTACCTGCCGATCGAGGATGCCCGCGCCCGAACGCGGGGCGACGTGGGGATTTCGGTTGCAGCCCCCAAGGCTTTCTGGATGGCCTCGTTCCGCGTCCCCATCCTGTGGTTGCACAATCCGCTGAAGGGATTTCGGCAGGTTCGTCGAGGTTCCGTTCTGCCGCTTCTGAAGGCGCGGCCGCATTTCGTGCTTCTCGGCGACTACCACGTCCGCAACGTCCCGCGCTGGCTACCGTCGAGCGGTCGAAGCATCATCCATCACGGCATCGCCGAGGAGTTTCACCGGGAAAACATCGCCGACGCAGCGCCTCCGCCGCGCGCGATCTTCACCTCGCAGCCCTATCGCGGGCTGGACTGGCTTCTCGGTCTGTGGCCGGAAGTGCGAGCCAAGGTGCCGGGCGCGCGGTTCGACGTGTTTGCACCGAAGGCACATCAGGCGAATGCCAACGCCGCCAAGGCCGCGCTGGAGGGCGTCCTGTTCCGGGGCAGCGTCGCGCGCGGTGCGCTTGTGCAGGAACTGGCGAGCGCGCGTGTTCAGCTCATCCCCGGACATCGCGACGAGACTTATTGCCTCGCCGCTGCCGAAGCGATTGCATCGGGGGTGCCGGTGGTGACGCTCGGTGAAGGATCGTTAAGCGAGCGCGTGCGCGACGGCGAAACGGGGTTCATCGCGAAGGACAGGGACGAGTTCATCGCACGCAGCGCAGCGCTTCTCGCCGACGACGCGCTTTGGACAAGGATGCACCGCGCCTGCCTCGCGGACAGCGCGCTCGCTACTTGGGATGCGCGCACGGGTGAGTGGGAAGCGCTGTTCGAGCGGCTCGCTACGCCGCGCTAGATCGGGCGGCGAGTACTCATCCGGTCGATGCTGAAGGAGCGGCCGTTATCAGCCCGCTCCAAGTTCTTGTTCTGATGGCCAGAGCGAATTGCGCGTCCACTTTTGCAAACTCAAGCGGCTCTTGCGTCGCGAAGCTCAGTGCGTGAGACAGGCTCCCCGCCATGGCTGACATCGTCGTCGGGCGCGGGCAACAGAAGCGGCTTTTCCGGTCCGTTGAGCACCCGCTGCTTGAAGATGCGCACGGTATGCAGGCGGCGCGGCCCGGCTTCCATGATCTCGAACGTCACGCCTGAATGATGGTGAATGAGCTGCCCGCGTTTCGGGAAACTTCCAACCATTGCGAGAATCAGGCCGCCGAGCGTATCCACATCGTCGGTCACGCCGGGCGTGGCGAGGGACAGGCCGAGCACCTGCTCCACATCCTCGATCGGCGCGCGGGCGCTCGCAACGAAGGTTTCGTCCTTGACCGCGATGGAGAACTCATGGGCGTCGTCATGCTCGTCGGCGATGTCGCCCACGATGGAATCCACGAGATCCTGCAAGGTGACAAGACCGTCAGTGCCGCCGAACTCGTCCACGACGATGGCGAGATGCGTCGTCTTCGCCTTCATCTTTGCGAGGAGAGCCAGCGCCGACATGGAAGCGGGCACGAACAGAACCTCGCGGACCAGCTTCGAATCCGCGATGGTCGTCTTCAGCACGTCCTGGCTGAGGTCCACCTGGCCCTCTTTGGCGCCGTGCTTCATCACCCACACCATGGCGTCCTTGATGTGGACCATGCCGATGGCGTCGTCGAGGCTCTCGCGATAGACGGGTATGCGGGCGTGGCCCTCCTGCGCGAAAAGCGCGAGCAGGTCGCCGACCGTTTGCTGTTCCTCAGCCGCCACCACGTCCGCGCGCGGGAGCATGATCTCGGAAACCTTGGATTCGCCAAATCCCAGCACATTGAGGAGCATCATGCGCTCCTGCTGCGACATCGACTTGTCGTCTTCGCCTGCGCTTTCGGCGATGGCGCTTTCAAGCGTGTCGCGCAACGTCTCGTTGCTGGCGAACCCGAGATTGGCGGCCATCCGCTGCAACCATCCAGCGGAAGGCTTCGATTTCCCCGTGTCGAGCAATATTTGTGGAGGCATGGCTTTGAGGTGTGTGAGCCCTGTTATGGAGGTCAAAGTGTCTGAGCGGAGTTGCTCGTATCATCCCGATAAGGATCGGGAATGCCGAAGCGGGCAAGGATGACGCGCTCGGCGGCTTCCATTGCGTCGGCGTCGGCATCGGCTTCATGGTCGAAGCCGACCAGATGCAGAACGCCGTGCGCCACGAGATGAGCGGTATGCTGGAGAGGCGTCTTCGCCTGTGCTTGCGCCTCGCCCACGACCGCGTCGTAAGACAGCGCAACATCGCCGAGGAACGCGGGTTCATCTTCGAGAACGGCAGAGCGTGCAGCTTCGGGCGACGGGAACGATAGCACGTTGGTGTCGGCATCCTTGCTGCGGAACACCTTGTTCAGCGAACGAACCTGCTCGCCGGACATGAGGGCCACGCTTACGCAGGCGTCCTCCGGCGTCAGACCGGCCTCGCGCAAGGTTTCGGCTACGAGCTTGGGGATGAGGTCTTCCAACCCATCAACGGATACCCAGCGATCATCCTCGATCGAGATATCCGTGCCTATTCGGTAGGGCTCGCCTTCCCCGCTCGGATCGGGGTCCGAGGAGGCATTCGTTTCGGAAGCTGTCATATGCGGTGTCATGGTCTTCTTAATTTAGCGCTTTGTTTCGTATGCTTCAATAATTCTCCCGACAAGCGGGTGACGAATCACGTCTGCACGCGTGAAAGCAATATGCGCAATGCCTTCCACGCCGTCGAGCACGCCGAGCGCATGGGCGAGGCCCGAATGCTGGCCAGCGGGCAGGTCGATCTGCGAAGGGTCGCCTGTGATTATCATGCGGCTGCCCTCGCCGAGGCGCGTCAGGAACATCTTCATCTGCATGATGGTGCAGTTCTGCGCCTCGTCGAGAATGACGATGGAGTGCGCGAGCGTGCGGCCGCGCATGAAGGCGAGCGGCGCGATTTCGATCGACTTCGTCTCAAGCCCGCGTTCCACCTTTTCGGCGGGGAGCACATCATAGAGCGCGTCGTAGAGGGGGCGAAGATACGGGTCGACCTTCTCTTTCATGTCGCCGGGCAGGAAGCCGAGGCGCTCACCGGCTTCGACGGCGGGGCGCGAAAGCACCAGCCGGTCGACCTCGCCACGTTCGAGGCAACCCGCCGCATGGGCGACCGCGAGGTACGTCTTGCCGGTGCCCGCCGGGCCGGTGCCGAACACCATTTCGCGGGATTGAAGAGCCTTGATATAGTTCGATTGCGCGGGGGTTCGCGCGACGATGGTGCGCTTGCGTGTCTTGAGTTCGCCGACATTCGGCACAGGTTGCGCCACCGCGAGCCCCGAGCCGCCTGAACCGGGCCCGCCTGTCAGGTGGCGAATCGCACCGTCGACATCGCCCTGCGACAGGGTGCCATCGCCCTTGGCGCGGCCATACAGCGTTTCCAACACCGTTTTCCCCTGAAGGCACGTATCCTTTTCGCCGTCGAGCACGACAACATTGCCGTGTACCACAGCGCGAAGGCCAAGCCTGTTTTCGATGAGGGCGAGATTGACATCGAACTCGCCCAACACATCGGCGAGCTTTCGGTTATCGTCGAACGTGATTTCAATCCGGTAAAGGGATTGAGACGATTGCGACGGCTTCGAGCCGGCACGCCAAGCCTGACGCGAGGTTGCGCTCATCGATCGCCGTGGCGGTATGTCGACACCTGGCAAAAAGTATTTCTCCGCATTCTGCTTGCCGAGCGCTCTTTCACTATTGTCTCTTTATGTAGCGTCAACGTCCAGATTTTTTATGACAGCGCGAAGACTATTTTGGCTTGCGCCCGCGATTTCCACATCGGCGATGTGTCCGATCAGCGCCGGGTCGCCCTCCGCGTACACCGGCTGAAGGTAGGGCGAGCGGCCGACGACCTGTCCTTCATTGCGCCCGCGCGATTCCCACAGCACCGAAAGCGTCCGCCCCACCATGGCGGCATTGAAGGCGGTCTGCTGCGCGAAAAGGAGCGCATGAAGCCGCGCAAGGCGCTCGGACTTCACGGCTTCCGGCACCTGTTCGGCGCGGTCGGCGGCGGGCGTTCCGGGGCGCGGACTATATTTGAAGGAATAAGCCTGCGCGAAATGAACGCGTTCCACCATGCGCATGGTTTCCTCGAAATCCGCGTCCGTCTCGCCGGGAAACCCGACGATGATGTCGGTCGACAGCGCGAGGTCGGGGCGGGCGTCGCGGAGCCGATCCACGATGCGGAGGTAATCCTCCATGCGGTGCTTGCGGTTCATCGCCTTGAGGATGCGATCCGAGCCGGACTGGAACGGCAGATGGAGATAGGGCATCAGCTTCGGCAGATTGCGATGCGCGGAAACGAGCGCGTCGCTCATGTCGTTCGGGTGGCTTGTCGTGAAGCGAAGGCGCGCGATGCCGGCGACCTCGGACAGCGCGGCGAGCAAGTCCGGCAGCGTCCATGTCTTGCCCGACGGGCCTTCCCCGGCCCACGCGTTCACATTCTGCCCGAGAAGGGTGATCTCGCGGACGCCGCGCTCGGCAAGGCGCTTCGCTTCCTCGACGATCTGCGCCACGGGCCGCGAATATTCCGCGCCGCGTGTATAGGGCACCACGCAGAACGTGCAGAATTTGTCGCAGCCTTCCTGCACGGTGAGGAAGGCTGAGGGCGCCGCGCGAAGCTTCGGCGCGGGCAGGCTTGCGAATTTTTCGGCGGCGGGAAATTCGGTCTCGATGACCGGTCCGCGCGTGCTAGCCCGCCGCTCGATCAGTTCGGGCAGACGATGATAGCTCTGCGGGCCGACGATGATGTCAACTGCTGCGCGCCTTGCGATTTCCTCGCCCTCGGCCTGCGCAACGCAGCCCGCGACCGCGATCATGAGGTTGCCGCCGCCGTCCTGGCGGCGAGCCTCGCGGAGCACGCGCAGGCGGCCGAGTTCCGAGAATACCTTTTCGGCGGCCTTCTCGCGGATATGGCACGTGTTGAGGATGACGAGGTCGGCGTCTTCCGGCGCGCCCGTCTCGACGAAACCCGCCGCGCCCAGCGCGTCTGCCATGCGCTCGCTGTCGTAGACGTTCATCTGGCAGCCGAACGTCTTGATGAAGACGCGCTTTTCGGGCGCGTTAGCGGTGGGCCGCGCGTCTTGTTCAATCCCGGGGGCGCAAGCGTCCTGCATATCTCAAGCCGCGCGCGGACGCGCCGTCACCTGTTCGACATAGGACTGGCGAACCTCCGCTTCGGAGAACGCGGCGAGAGCCTTCCGGTCGCGCAACGATGCAAGCCGCACCGGTTCGCCGATGCGAACGGTCACGTCGATGGGGCCGCTTTTCAGCACGTTCCACGCGTGGCTCATCATGTCCATGTCGCCGTACCACGCGATGAAAGGGCGCTCATGGCGAAGGATCGGCAGGCCGTGAAGGTGTGTGTAGGCGATGGAAACAGTCTGCACCACGGGTTCCGGGCCGTTGTCGTTGGCGGCATTCGGCGCGAGCGAGGCGGCGGAGAAAAGCGAGCTTCGGAACGGCAGGATGCGGTTGCCGTCGCTGCTGGTGCCTTCCGCGAAGAGCACGATGGTGTCGCCGGTGGCGAGGCGTTCGGCGATCTCGCCCGCCTTGTCCTTCACGAGCGTGCGCCGCGTGCGGTCCACGAACACCGTGCGCTGAAGCTTAGCGAGCAGGCTGACGAAAGGCCACACACCCACTTCGGCCTTGGCGACGAAACTCAGCGGCGCGACGGTCGACAGAGCGGGAATATCGAGCCACGAAATATGGTTCGAGACGAGCAGCACCGGGCGATCGCTGGCGAGCTTGCCCTCGACATGCACGCGGATGCCGAGGATGCGGCAGACAAGCTTGTGATAGCTGTTCGGCAGCGTCTTCGCCTGCTTGAGCCCAAGCTTCAGGAACAACCATTGCAAGAGCATGAGCGGCAGCGTCACCGCGATGAACGCGGCAAGCAGAACCGTCGCCCTGATCGAACCGAGCAGTCGCATCATAAAGCCGTGAAAAACGAGAGTATCCATGCCGCCTTCACTTCCGAGCGCGTTCAACGATCGCTTCATTACGGGCTGCTTATCTCCGGGTCAACGGCCGAACGCACTGTATCCAGCCTCATCACGAGGGCTGTTTCCGACGCAGAGCTTTCGTGCCGATAATAGTTGTCACGCCGCGCGACGACGCGGAAACCGAGTTTTTCGTAAAGGCCGCGCGCTTTGCCATTAGTTTCCGCCACTTCCAGATAAATGCAAGCGATGAATCGCTCGCGGCACAGCTCAAAAGCGGCTTGCATCAGCCGCGTTGCATGGCCGCGACCTTGCGCGTCCAGCGCGACTGCGATGGCGAGGACTTCGGCCTCGTCGGCGGCGAACTGGAACAGCGCGAAGCCGCAAACGCGGCCGCGATCCGTGGCTTTCAGAAGGGCGCGATTCGCTTCGACGGCGGATGCGGCGAAGTCGGATTCGGGCCATCCGGGCGGCAGGGCTTTCGCGTGGAGTGCCGCGATCGCGGCTGCGTCCTCGGGCGACGCGCGGCCGATCAGGAAATCAGATCGCTCACTCATCTTTGCGGGCGATGATATTGCGCGTCTGGGGCTTGGCGTCGGGCGGACGGACGTAGAACGGTGTGGGAAGGTCGCGCGCGGGGTCAAGCGCCGGCGCAAGCTCGGCGAGAGTGAGCGCATCCGGGAAAAGATCCGGCGCGGCGATGGGAAGGGCAACGAAACCGCCGTTTATCAGCGCGGTGGCGGCGGGGCCGGAAAGGACATCGGCTTTCCCGTTGAAGAAGGCCGCGCAGTCGGCTTGCGGCAGGGCCACGATTTCGGTCACGGCTTCGCGGCCCGGCTTCAGAATTTGGCAAAAGACCGCGCTCACGCCCGCAGGCGCGGCAAGGCCGTAGGCACCCTTCGCATAGCTGCCTTGCTCGAACGCCTCGGCCATGATCGTAAAGCTCGTCGCGCCCACAACGGGAAGCTTTGCGGCAAGCCCAAAAGCGCGCGCCGCCGCGACGCCCGTTCGGATGCCGGAGAAGCCGCCGGGTCCGACCGACACCGCGATGCGGTCGAGGCCCGCGAAGGCCAGACCTGCTTCGGCCATGAGCGACCCGATGAGCGGAATGAGCTGCTCGGCTTGACCGCGCACGCTCTCAAGCCTTTTGACGCGCGCAGCCTCACCTTGCCGCGCGGATGTCACGGCGACCGAGGTGCGGCCCATGCTTGTTTCGATTGCTAGAACTCTCACGACTGATGGACACAACTCTTGTTACTGGCGGGAACGATAAGGGAGCTTATCGATGGAAGGATAGAATACGATTATACGATTGCTGAAATCTCATCGAAGACGAAGCGAGGTAAACGCGGGCGTAGCGCGGCCGGGTCGCCATAGCCCAAATTGCATATGAAGTTCGATTTGACGGGCGTTCCGGCGAAAAATTCGAGGTCCACGCCAGCCTGATCGAACCCCGACATTGGGCCGGTGTCGAGGCCGAGCGCGCGTGCGGCGATGATGAAGTAGGCGCCCTGAAGCGTTCCGTTGCGAAGCGCGGTCGTCTCCAGCACCGAGGCGCCCTTGCCTTCGAACCACGCTTTCGCGTTCTCGTGCGGAAAAAGTCGCGGGAGATGGTCGTAGAATTTCATGTCGTAACCGATGATCGCGCAGACGGGCGCGGCGAGCGTCTTCGCGCGGTTACCTTCCGACAGAAGCGGGATGAGGCGGAGCTTGGCTTCGGGCGATTTCACGAACACGAAGCGCGCGGGCGATTGATTGGCGCTCGTCGGCCCGAGGACCGTGAGATCGACGATCCGTCGCAGAAGGTCGTCCGCGACGGGTCTGTCCTGCCATTTTGTGTGTGTGCGGGCCTTCAGAAAAATCTGGTCAAGGCATTCCGCGAAGATGGGGCGCCCCATGCATTACCTCTTATTGTGTGCCCCGACCAAGGGCAGCACAACATATAGAGGATCGCGACTCGGAGCACTAGACGGGCTGGACCTCCTGAACCTCGGGAACGAAGTGTTTCAACAGGTTTTCGATACCATGGCGAAGCGTTGCGGTCGCGGACGGACAGCCGGAGCATGCGCCCTGCATCTTGAGGTAGACGACGCCGTCGCGGAACCCCTTGAAGGTGATGTCGCCGCCATCGTTCGCCACGGCCGGGCGCACGCGCGTCTCGATCAACTCCTTGATTGTCGTAACGACTTCCTTGTCGGCATCGTCGAAATCCTCGTCTTCCGCGACGAGCCTTTCGTCCGAAAGGACCGGCTGCCCCGACAGGAAGTGTTCCATGATGACGCCAAGGACCGGAGGCTTGAGGCTCTCCCAGTCGCCGCGATCCTTTGTCACGGACACGAAGTCCGAACCGAGGAACACGGCCGTGACGCCATCGACCTCGAACAGACGCGCCGCCAGCGGCGATATGCCCTCCGCGTCGTCGCTCGTGAGAAACTCGCGCGTGCCCTCTTCGAGCACCGTGCGGCCCGGCAGAAATTTGAGCGTCGCCGGATTCGGCGTCATCTCTGTCTGAATGAACATGTTTTTCCTCTTTTGCGCCCTTTCCCCCGGCGCCATCACCCAACCGCCGATTAATAAGGCAGGGTTGCCGCCGCCTTTCAAGTGAAAAGCCGACCGGCGCAGTCGGAAACTGCCTCTGCCTCAGGCGAGACCGTTCACTTCTTCGAGGGTGAGATTGCCGGGCACGATAGTGATGGGAATCGGGAAAGTGCCTGCCTTCGCGCCGGCGAGCGACGACACGAGCGGCCCAGGCCCTTTGGGATCGGTGGAGGCGCCGAGAACGAGGATCCCGACTTCCCGATCCTCCTCGATCAGTTTCACGATCTCTTCGGCGAGGTGCCCTTCGCGGATGATCTCCTCAGGCACGATTTCCTCGAAGCCCCACGTCTTCAGCTTGCGCGCGCGGAGTCGGAACACGGCGCGCGCCTTGTGATATTGCTCCTCGCGAAACGTTTCCTCGACGCCGAGCCAATGCGTCATTTCCATCGGCTCGATCACGAAAAGAAGCGAGAGCCCGCCCCCCGTGCGATGCACGCGGCGCGCAGCGTAATAGAGTGCGGTTTCGCCCTCTGGCGACTCGTCCACGATGACGAGGAATTTCCGCATGTGACCGGCGGTGAAAAGATCGCGAGGCTCACGGTTCGCCATTTTTGCGTCCCCTGCTGGACAGCCGGCAAATCGGGGCTTGCGGAAATCGGTGCTCGTTTCCGGGCCTTCGCGCCACGCTCGGAGCAAAGCTTATCACGATCTGCCCTTTGGCAAACAAGATTTGCCGAGCCGATGGCCACGGCATCGGTGGAGGCTTGCCGATCGAGCAGGCGATGGCGCGCTGCTTCTAGCGCTGCGCCTTCGTTACGAAGCCGACGATGTTTCGCACATGGCGCAGCGTTTCGGAGGCGATCACGTCAGCCCGATCCGCGCCATCCGCCAGCACCGCGTCGATATAGGCGGCGTCGGTCGAAATGCGCTTCATCTCGTCGCCGATGGGGCCGAGCTTGGCGACAGCGAGGTCGGCGAGCGCGTTCTTGAACGCCGAGAACTGCGAGCCGCCGTACTCGGCAAGGATCTTCTCCACGCTCTCACCCGACAGGGCCGAATAGATGCCGACG
Organism: Rhodomicrobium udaipurense JA643; assembly: GCF_000636015.1. GTDB lineage: Bacteria > Pseudomonadota > Alphaproteobacteria > Rhizobiales > Rhodomicrobiaceae > Rhodomicrobium > Rhodomicrobium udaipurense. The sequence continues at coordinate 15,878 of NZ_JFZJ01000026.1, read as the reverse complement.
AGGTTCTCAGCCTCGGGGCGTCCCTCGAAGCCTTTCGGATCGGTCGGCAGCGGCTCCGGATCGGTCTTCGCCTTGCGGATCTTTTTCGCGATGGTGTCGGCGTCGTCGGCGACGTTGATGCGCGACAGGTCGGACGGGTCCGACTTCGACATCTTCTTCGTTCCGTCGCGCAAAGACATGACGCGCGTCGCCGGGCCGGAAATGATCGGCTCGGGCTGCGGGAAGAAGCCGTCGTTGAAGCCTTCGGCCGCGATGGTCTCCGCGAAGTCCTTGTTGAACTTCTGCGCGATGTCGCGGGAAAGCTCCAGATGCTGTTTCTGGTCCTCGCCGACTGGCACATGCGTCGCGCGATAGGCGAGGATGTCCGCCGCCATCAGCACGGGATAGACGTAAAGCCCGACGCTCGCGTTTTCGCGATCCTTGCCGGCCTTGTCCTTGAATTGCGTCATGCGGTTCAGCCAGCCGATACGCGCCACGCAATTCAGCACCCAGGCGAGTTCGGCATGCGCGCTCACCTGCGACTGATTGAAGATGATATGCCGCTTGGGATCGACGCCCGCCGCGATGAACGCCGCCGTCACTTCGCGCGTCGAGCGCTTCAGGTCGGCGGGGTTCTGCGCGACCGTGATCGCGTGCAGATCCACGACGCAATAGATGCAGTCGGTCCGGTCCTGCAACGCGACGAAGTTCTTGATCGCGCCGAGATAGTTGCCGAGATGCAGATTGCCGGTCGGTTGAACGCCGGAAAAGACGAGCTCTTTCATTGTCGTGCTGGCCTTGATGATCGAGGCGTTGTTATGAGCCGCGCCGGAGGCAAAATGCAAGCCCGGCTTTCTCCCGTAAACAGCGCCCTGCCGCCGCAGCGGCAGCGATCCATTCTACCGTCAATCGCAAGCCTGACGTTTATCGAACAGAACCCGGCCTGTGGTCGGCCGGGCTTTACGCCGTTCGAGCATTTAGGATCAAGACTTCCCGAGAACGAGCTTTTCATTCTCCGCGACGGCGGCCGAGATGTCCTGCTTCTCTTTATCGTTGCAATTGACCGTGTTCGCGGGCGGCATCGGAATAGTATTCGGATCGCGCTTTGCGGCCTCTTCCTGATCGACGACTTGCACCTTGCCGACAAGAAGCTGCACGGTGAACAGGTGAAGCGTGTTAATGTACTGAAGCTGGCTCGACGACCACTTGCCGGTCTTCTTCTCGCGAAGAAGCAGCGCATCGCGGTTCGCGATCACGAGTTCCTGAAGGTCGCATTTCTGGGCGCGGGCGCTGAGATAGGCGGCGCGGATGACTTCGCGCGCGTCGGCGTCGGGGATGACGATCTTCGACGGATCGGATTTGTCGATCACGGTCACCGACTTGTCCGGCTGGAGGATCTTGTTGGGCAGCGACTGCCAGGCGAGCGCCTTTAGCGTCTTGAGTGTCTTGTCGCTGATTTCACCCTTTGCCGTCTGCGTCTGCGCGACTGCAATCGGTGTGGCAAACAACGTCGCAGCTAAGATGATCGATCGCAAAATCATGACGGCCCCGAATCCCCTGATTGACTGAACACCTGCGCCTCGCCATCGGCGTTCGACGCGTCAAACCCCGGCTCATGGCAACGGGAAAAACGCGGCAACACTATGGCCTCGGTGCAGGCGGGTCACGCCTTGTTGGAACCCTGCCACGGTCCGCGCCGAAGGATCGCGACCATGCCGCGCAGCGTTCGCACCTCCTGCTCCGTCGGTGCCATTCTCGCGAACATCGTGCGGATGTTGTTGACCATCGTTTCGCGCTTCTCGGGCGGGAAGAGAAAGCCGCAATGGTCGAGTTCGCCTTCGAGGTGCTCGTAGAAGCCGATGAGTTCGCCGCGCTCGGCCGGGCGGCTCGCCTTGAAGCGGTGGCCCGCGCCCAGAGGCGCGTCGGGCAGCGTGCGCCCGAGCGAGTGCGGGTTCACGAGTTTGCGCCATTCATAGGCGAAAAGCAGCACCGACTGCGCGAGATTGAGCGAGGCGAAAGCCGGATCAACCGGCGCCGTCATGATCGCATCGGCGATGGCGACGTCCGAGTTTTCAAGCCCCGTCCGCTCCTTGCCGAAGAGAACGCCGCAGCGCAGATCGGCAACCTGTCGCTCCGCGATTTCGGTGACGGCGGTGTCTGGGGCGAGCACGGGCTTGGCGAGGAAGCGGCTGCGTGCCGTTGTGGCCACGATGTAGTGCAGATCGGCCACAGCGGTGGCGAGATCGGGATAAAGCCGCGCGCCGTCTACGATTTCCACAGCAAGCGCCGCCGACGCGCGCGCCGCTTCGTTCGGCCAGCCGTCTCGCGGCGCTACGAGGCGAAGCTCGCGCAGTCCGAAATTTGCCATCGCGCGCGCGGCAGCGCCGATGTTTTCGCCGAGTTGCGGCTCGACGAGGATGATGGCGGGAGCGGATGGCGATAGAGCCGATGTCATTGAAGGAGTCCTGTTCGCGGGCTTGCGCGAACAGGTTTATAGCAACCGCGAAAGACCGTTGACGAGGGAATCGGCGAAGACTTCGCCGCAGAATTCATCCGCTGGCCCGTTCCGGTGGATCTGGAAGGGGAGAACTGCGAGCACGGGCTTGCGGTCGTGGCTCAGCGGCCGCATGGGCGCCTCGCACGCAACGTCTCCGGCCTCGGCAGCCGTAGCGCCGAGATTTGCGGAGAATGCAGAGACCGGAGCAAGAATATTCTTTAGCTGGCGCGGCCCAAGCGGATCGAACGCGACATCGATGTGTCCTTCCACGCAGCGGACCACCGCTTCCGAGAGCACGAGATGACCGGGCGCGCAGATTTGCTGCAACCGCGCGGCGATGTTCACCTCGTCGCCAAAGAGGCCGGAGGAATCAACGATGACATCGCCCATATGGAGACCGATCCGAAGGCGGATGCGGTTTTCCTCGGGCAAAAGGAAATTGCGGCGTTCAATGGCGCGCTGCGTCTCTATCGCGGCACGCACCGCGTCGAGGGGGACCGGAAATTCAGCCATCCACGAGTCGCCTGCAACGCCGAACATGCGCCCCCGGTTCGAGCGGATGACATGCTCGGTGATCTGACGATAGGTCAGAAAACGCGACAATGTAAGTTCGTCGTCTGCTCCCATGTGACGGCAATAATCCGCCACGTCGGTTGCCATGATCGTGACAATACGCCGTTCAAACTGCCAAGCACGCCTGTTCACCGTATTCATTTTTTGACTACCAGGGCGAAGCTTTTATTCCGCTTTTTTGATTATGCCGCTTTTCTCAACGAGTGAGACGGCCTCCGTCAAGACTTTAACGGTCATTCAAGAAAACTTTATAAAAAGTTTAGCGATATCGTCGGTTGTTCCGCCCTGATCGCCTGCAGGGGGAGGCCGCGGACAACCCTCAGATTGCAGATCAATTATTATGATTGGTAGCAGTAGCGTCAATGGTGCCAATGGATGAATAAGATGCGCCTGCAAATATGCGACCTTAGGTAGCAACATCAGTTCTCTGGATTCGCAGTGGTTGAAGCGTTGCGGATTCAACGGCGTTTGTCAGCCTGGCTTCAAGGCGGCCGCTGTCGTCGTCCTCGATGGCGACGGATTCGAGTTCGACCGAAGCCGATCGAGCCGCGAGCCGCAGGCGAAAATAGACGCGCACCCCCGCGTGGCGAAAGGTCATGGGCAGGAGGATTTCCGGTGGCTCCGCCCACGAGAGCAAGGCTTGTCCGAGTTCACACAGTTCGATCGTTCCCGGTTTGAAATAGGGTTCGGCCGAAGAGTGAACGAGGCTCCTGAGGTTCGCCATCTGGCCGATGCGGATGAAGGCGGCGAAATCCAGCGCGTCGACGAGGCGAAGATCCGAGGCGAAACCGGCAAGCGCGGCGCCCAGAATCCGCTCCATGGCGGCGAAGTCCACTTCCAGATCAGGGGCGCTTTCCACAAAAAACGCACCCTCCGCTGTCATTGGACCCCGCTCCCTGAAAAAAAACGGGAGGCAAGCATCTTCTGCGCGCGCGAGAAACGGCGGCGCTCTACCTCTTCGAGGATTGCGGTCTTGACCTCTGCCGCATCGTGCCGCGCTTCCGGCCCGCCAGCGGGAAATTGGTCTGCGACGGCAACCCAGATCCGGCGGAATTCGGACAAGGCCTCGTGACGATGATGCTGAGGCATCGCGGTGCCGTTCGTGGCGTCGAACAATTCCACGGCGTCTGCCAGTTTGCGCGCGGTTGGAACATCCTGCGAGGTCGGCTCCTCGCAGATGAAAGAATAAGCAAACTGGTACATCACATCCTCTTCGTGGCAGACTGCAAGCGCCGCTGCTTATCGCACGCGACGCTTATGCCAAGCGTGAGGCGCGAAGGCGCGAAGCGCCATCGAATGGCTGCCGCGCGCCCTCTTGTCAGCTAAACCTTCGCGGGCTCCAACTGAGCTGTTGACGGCTTCCCGATGACCGAGGCGCCAGGCAGGGCGATGGTGACGCGAAGCCCGCCTTCCGGTCGGTTTTTCAGGATGACGTCGCCGCCATGGAACCGCGCGATGCCGCGCGCGATCGCAAGCCCGAGCCCCATGCCGCCCGTGTCGGCGTTTCGGGAATTTTCGAGGCGGACGAAAGGCGAGAAGACCTTTTCCATGTCGTCTTCCGGGATGCCGGGACCGTCGTCCTCGACCACGATCAAGGCTTCGTTGCCCGCCAGTTGCGTGGTCACGCGCGCGTGGGTGCCATAGGCGACCGCGTTCACCACGATGTTGCGAAGCGCGCGCTTCAGAGCGAAGGCGCGACAATGGAGGCTGAAGCTCGGCGTGTCGCTGCATTCGACGGGAGCGCCCATGTCCGCGAGGTCCGCGCAGACCGACGAAACGAGCGCGCCGACATCCACGAGCCGCGATTCTTCCAACTCCTCCAGTTCGCCGCCCTTGGCATAGGCGAGCGCGGATTCCGTCATCTGGAACATTTCGGCCAGCGTCTGGAGGATTTTCCGGCGCATCTCGTCGTCTTCGATGAACTCGGCGCGAAGCCGCAGACTCGTGATCGGCGTGCGAAGGTCATGGCTGAGCGCCGCCAGCATCTTCGTCCGCTCCTGCATGAAGGTGCAGAGCTTGTCCTGCATGTCGTTGAAGGCGCGGATCGTCTCGACGACTTCCGTCGGGCCCTTTTCCTCGATCTTCGCGGTGTATTCGCGCCTGCCGAGGGCTGTGGCCGCGTCCGCAAGTTCCTTCAGCGGGCGCACGACGCGGATCATGATGAACATGATGCCGAATGCGCCGATGGCGGCCATGATGACAAACTGAACGAACAGCGTGGGCGCGTGCGTCGGCGCGCCGCGAGGCCTTACGGCGACATTCAGCCATGCGCCCTTTTCGAGCGGCACCGAAATGTGCGCGTAAACGGGATATTCGGATGCGCTCTTCTTGCCGCTCGCCCCGTGCAGGCGTTCATAAGCCCGCTCGAAACCGCGCGCCAACGTTCCGAGACGAAATTCCGCGCGGAACGGATCGTAATAAGCGACGACCACCTTGTGAGCCCGGTTTCCGAATATTTCGCGCGCGCCGGAAGGCTCAAGCTCCGCATCGCCGGCTGTCTCTCGCGCAACGGCCTCATCGTCGATGGCAAACAGAACGACAGGCGAATTTGCCGCCTTGAGGATGGTGTCGTGATATTGCGACGGCGTGGTGTCGACGATATCCGCCACGGTTTCGACTCGCGCGAAAATGCCGCTGAGCCAGTCTTTCATCATGCGGGACTGCTGGTCGCGGATGATGACGACATACCCCACGGCTTGCGCCAGGATCAACCCCGCGATTGCGAGCACGACGAGCTGACCCTTCAGACTTTTCGGGAAAATTCGCATTACACGCGCTCAACCGTGCCGACGAATTTGTACCCGCCGCCCCAGATCGTCTGGATGATCTTCGGGTCTTTCGGATCTTCCTCGATCTTGCGGCGAAGACGGCTCACCTGATTGTCGATGCTGCGGTCGAACAGATTGGCCGCGCGCCCGCGCGTGATGTCGAGGAGCTGGTCGCGCGTCAGCACCACGTTCGGCCGGTGCAGGAAGGCCGCGAGCAGCAGATGCTCGCCGTAGGAGAGGGGCGTGACCATCTGGTTGCCGTCGATGAGTTCGCGCCGGTCGGCGTCGAAGAGGAATTGCCCGAACTTGATCCGCTCGCCGGGCGGCGTGTCGCGGCTCGGCGGCATGCTCTGCGCGCGGCGGATCACGGCGCGGATGCGCGCGAGGAGTTCGCGCGGGTTGAACGGCTTCGTGACGTAATCGTCCGCGCCGAGTTCCAGACCAATGATGCGGTCGGTATCTTCCGCCACGGCCGTAAGGAAGATAATGGGAGCGCTGTTGCTGTCACGAATATCGCGACAGAGCGAAATCCCATCCTCGCCGGGCATCATGATATCCAGCACGAGCAGGTCGAACGCGCCGGCCTTCAAATGACGCCGCGCCTCCGCCGCATCGGCCGCGACCGTCACGCGCATGCCATGCTTGACGAGGAATTTCGCGAGAAGGTCGCGGATGTCCTTGTGATCGTCGACGACGAGAATATGAGTTGATGTGTCCATTGGCTTCTCCCTCTGGCGTGGATGAAAGCGCCCGCGAGCGAAGTCGCTGTCACGCGCCCGGGCCGGTGTCGCGCGATATGGCTGCGCCATTTGTCCGACCGGAATTTGTCAAAGTTGCGCAAAAGACACGATGCCGCTGGTCTTTGCCGTAAAAAAGCGCGCCACTGGACGATTCCGCCAAATCGCGACACAACTTTTCACGGTGAGTGTCGTGGTTTCCAAGGTGCGAGAGAAACGCGGTCGGGTTCCGCGATGTTGATAAGGAAGAGAGAGGATCCCGGCGATGGAAGCAAGCCTTTTCCTTTTTGTCATAAAACCGCAGCCTGACTTACTTAGCATTCCAGGCAGAGACGATTCGCGGAACAAGTGACAAGCACGCAGCGTTAGTCCGAGCGCTCTCCTCCCGGTCGAAAGACCGTGCAGCGCCTGGCGCAGGTCGTTGATATAAAATACAGACAGCAACCAATTCTCATAACCGGAGAAGGTTTCGATGGAGCCGTTCGTTTTAGGCTGGCGCGAATGGGTTGCGCTTCCCGAACTGGGGCTGCCTGCGGTGAAGGCCAAGATCGACACGGGCGCGCGCACCTCCGCATTGCACGCCTTTTCGATCGAAACCTTCGGTCCGATCGATGCGCCCCGCGTCCGCTTCGGCGTCCATCCCGCCGATTACAGCGACGATATCGAGATCTGGTGCACGGCAAAGATCGTCGACCGGCGCATGGTGCGAAGCTCGAACGGCCAGGCCGAAAACCGCTTCATCATCGAAACGCCGATCAAGATCGGCGACCGCGAATGGCCGATCGAGATTTCGCTCTCGAACCGCTACACCATGGCGCATCGCATGCTTCTCGGCCGCACGGCCCTCGAAGGCGCGTCGGCCACCATCCTGCCATGGTCGGAATATCGTCAGGCGCAGCTTTCCTACGACGTCTATGGCGAGCAGGCCGGCAAGCCGAAGAAGCGTTCGCTTCGCATTGCGCTCCTGACAATGGAGCCCGGCAATTTCTCGAACCGCCGCCTCATCGAGGAAACCGAGAAGCGCGATCATGTGATCGAGCCGATCAACACGCTGCGCTGCTACATGAACATCAAGTCCATCGCGAGCGCGGTCCATTACGAAGGCAAGACGCTGCCCGACTACGATTTCGTCATCCCGCGTATCGGCGCGTCGATCACCGCCTACGGCACCGCCGTCGTGCGCCAATTCGAGATGACGGGCGCGTGCGTGCTCAATTCCGCGCAATCCATCGTGCAGAGCCGCGATAAGCTTTTCGCGCATCAGCTTCTCGCGATGCACAAGCTGCCGATGCCTGACACGGCGTTCGCAAGCTCGCATCACGACACCGACGACCTCATCAAGATGGTCGGCGGCGCGCCGCTCGTCATCAAGCTCCTGCAATCGTCGCAAGGCAAAGGCGTGGTGCTCGCGGAGAACCGCAAGTCGGCCGTGTCGCTGATCGACGCGCTGCGTAGCGCCGAGACGAGCTTCCTCGTGCAGCAATTCATCTCCGAGGCGGCGGGGCAGGATCTGCGCTGCATCGTGCTTGACGGCAAGGTGATCGCGGCCATGGTGCGCCGCGCGGCGGGCGACGAATTCCGCGCGAACCTTCACAAGGGCGGCCTTGCCTTCGAGGCGAAGCTCACCGCCGAAGAGCGCAAGCTCGCGATCAAGGCCGCGCACCGGTTGGGGCTGAAATTCGCGGGCGTGGACATCTTGCGCTCGTCCAAGGGGCCGCTGCTGCTGGAGGTGAATTCCTCGCCCGGTCTCGAGGGCGTCGAACGCACGACCGGCGTCGACGTGGCTGGCCTCGTGCTCGACTATATCGAGCAGCGCAGTTTCGGCACGCGGCCGCGGATGAAGAAGGCGGCTTAGGCTATGAGCATAGGTGGCAAGGTGGGTTAGCAGCCATGGCGTAAATTGCTTGCCTAGGTCGCTTGAGTTCGAGCTAGGAACTGAGATGACCGGAATGGACGCGGTTATTGACGACCTGCAAGCTTCTTCGCCGGTTTGCGCGTTCGTGAAATGTTTGTTTGTGAGGTAGAACCGAGTTTATCGCGAGTGTAGGCGTTCCAATTATCGTATTCAGAGGCGCTTAGTCCAAATCTTTCTGGGTAAGTTATTTTTTCTAGCTCCTTTTCAAGTACTTTGTTGTGCTCATACAATCGTGCGATACCTTCCTCTCGGCTCCTAAGCGTTTTTGCAAGCTGTTTGATATTCGAAATGTCGCGTTCGCAGTAGGACTTTATATGCATAATCGTGCTTATGTTTTCTTGACTTAGTTGTCGAGTAGTGGCAACGAGAACATCAAGCATAATTCGATACTGTTTAATAAATCTATCAATAATATCCGATAGGTCTTCTGCGTTATTATCTGAACTGAGTTGTGGGTCAATTTTTTTACGGAGACGCGTTATGCATGCGGACGCCTCCATTATCCCCATCTGGAATTGAAGTAGCTGATTTCCGAGACTAAGACCATCCTCTCCTGCCTTGCGTTCAATCGACCGGAGAGGTTCTAAAATTCGCTCTTTTAGTATTTTTACCTCTTGACGAAGGTTTGCTTCTGTAAGCGTTCCTTGTTGCAACCTATCTTTCTGTCGATCTTCAAAATTTTTCAGTTCGCCCAAAATGAGATTTGAATCGAGCCGTTCCTGAATGTCTTCGGCAGTCGATGGATATCCCAAGTTTATCTCCGGGTGCCAGCAGCAATCATCAAAAAAATCATAAATGATGATGCATGAGCGAAGCTGGTCATGCGCAGGTTGGTGGTGCGGAAGGTGAAAATTGATTCACGGAGGTTGGCCCGCTTCGCTTCCAAAGTGGGTCGAGGGGGATAGCACCGCGCCTTCCCGCCTCGCCCCTGTTCTCATTGCCCGCAAAACCCTCCCCTCTTTCCCCATCTCGTTAACCCTTTTTGCGGCGGATTCTGCTAAATTCCCACGTGTTCCGGTATCCGTTGCAGTGGTGAGTCATGCGTTCTTGTGTTGTGTCCGGCGAGGCTGCGCCCTTTGCCGCGGAAGGTATTCTTCAGGGCGATTGTCTCGAAATCCTTCGGCGCATGCCGTCGGCCTCGGTCGACCTCGTCTTCGCCGATCCGCCTTACAATCTCCAGCTCGGCGGCGAATTGCTCCGGCCGAACAATACGCGCGTCGATGGCGTAGACCACGCGTGGGACCGCTTCGCCGATTTCGCGACCTATGACCGTTTCAGCCGCGCCTGGCTCGCCGAATGCCGCCGCATCCTGAAGCCGAATGGCGCGCTCTGGGTGATCGGCACCTATCACAACATCTTCCGGCTCGGCACCGCGCTGCAAGACCTCGGCTTCTGGCTGATGAACGACGTCATCTGGCTCAAGACGAACCCGATGCCGAACTTCAAGGGCACGCGCTTCACCAACGCGCACGAGACGCTGATCTGGGCCGCGCGCGACGAGAAGGCGCGGCCGACCTTCAATTACGACTCGATGAAGGCGTTCAACGACGACCTCCAGATGCGCTCGGACTGGCTCATCCCGATCTGCTCCGGGCCGGAGCGGCTGCGCGACGACGGCGGCCGCAAGGCGCATCCGACGCAAAAGCCCGAGGCGCTGCTCGCGCGCGTGCTGATGGCGACGACGAAGCCCGGCGACCTCGTGCTCGATCCGTTCTTCGGCACGGGCACCACGGGCGCGGTGGCGAAGCTGCTGCGGCGCCGTTTCATCGGCATCGAGCGCGACCCGGATTACGTGGCGGCAGCCAGCGCGCGCATCGCGGCCATCGAACCGTGCGACGCGAAGGCCGCCGCTCTCATCACCTCGAAGCGCGCCGAGCCGCGCGTGCCCTTTGGCATGGTGCTGGAACGCGGCATGCTGCGGCCGGGCGATGTGCTGTTCGACGCGAAGGCGGAAATCCGCGCGCAGGTGATGGCGGACGCGTCGCTGATGTGGAACGGAACGCGCGGCTCCATCCACTCGGTTGGCGCGAAGGCGCAGGGGCGCGGTGCGTGCAACGGCTGGACCTTCTGGCATTTCGAGCAGCCGAAGGACGGGCTCGCGCCGATCGACCTGCTGCGCATGGAAGTGCGCAAGACCATGGGGATGCGCGCGGCGGCTTAAGCGCGGCGCATAGAACAAAAATGGCCGGGGATCACGCCCGGCCAAGTCATCCGAAATTGATCTCGGCGCCTATTCCGCCGCGCGAAGTGTGGGGCTTTCGACCTCGCCAGCATGGCGCACGGCGACGCCCGTAAACGCGCCGCAATGGCCGCAGGAAATGTAGCGCTGCACGCCGCGATCATGGCCGAAGCCGTATTCGACATCGCGCACGCTGAGCGAGGTGGAACCGCAGCAGGGGCAGGCGACGCTGGAGGCGGACTGGCGGCCGAGGCTGTTCGCTGTCTCGACCCATTGATTGAAGGGGGCTTTCGTGCTCTGCGCCATGGCGCTCACTCCCGGTTCATCCGTTTCTTGGCGGCGGTTTTGAAAATGCTTCGCCTGCGCCCGCAAATTCTTGAAGCTGCGAGCACCTGCCAGCCTGTGTCTATTTGATATATGACAAGTGTTGCAGGCGGATTTCGGAGTCGCAAGCGTTTCTTTGTCGCTCCCCACGACTTTGGTAACGCACTCGAAACACATGGCTTTTTTGTCGCAGTCGGATGCGTTTTCCGCGCTGGGCGTGGATCGTTGCGCACAATCTTGCCGTGATTGCATGAAAAAGCCCCGCAACGCGCGAGGCTTGTCGCGAAAACGTGATGCGAATCGGTCAGGCGGCCGCAAGCTTCCGCAGCACATAGGGCAGGATGCCGCCCGCGCGGAAATAGGCGAGTTCGTCAACCGTATCGATCCGGCACAAGAGCGGTACGTTCTTCAGCGCCCCGTCCGCGAAGACGATTTCCGCCGTCATGTTTTTTTGCGGCGCAAGCTCGCCAAGGCCGCGGATCGTCACCGTCTCCGAGCCGGTCAGCCCCAGCGCCTGCCACGACATGCCGTCCTCGAAAACGAGCGGCAGCACGCCCATGCCGACGAGGTTCGAGCGGTGAATGCGCTCGAAGCTCTGCGCGATGACCGCGCGCACGCCGAGTAGCCGCGTGCCCTTCGCCGCCCAGTCGCGGCTGGAGCCTGTTCCGTATTCGCGCCCTGCGAAAACCACGAGCGGCACGCCGTCCGCTTTGTACTTCATCGCCGCGTCGTAGATCGCTGAGCGCTCGCCGTCCGGCTCATGCAGCGTCACGCCGCCTTCGATGCCCGGCACCATCTGGTTCTTGATGCGGATGTTGGCGAAGGTGCCGCGCATCATCACCTCGTGATTGCCGCGCCGGGAGCCGTAGGAGTTGAAGTCGCGGGGCTCGACGCCGTGCTCGATGAGGTAGCGGCCAGCGGGGCTCGTGCGCGCGATGGAGCCCGCCGGGCTGATATGGTCGGTGGTGATCGAGTCAAGGAAGAGGCCGAGCACGCGCGCGTTCTCTATATCGGCGATGGGTGCGGGCGCGTCGCCGGTCAGATGCTCGAAATAAGGCGGGTTGCGGACGTAGGTCGAGGCGTCGTCCCAATCGTAGGTCTTGCCGGTCTGGCTGCCGCCGACCGCCCGCCAGCGTTCGTCGCCCTGGAAAACATGGGCGTAGCGCGTCTTGAACAGCTCCGGCGTGATGGCCGTGCGCACGATCTCCGCGATCTCCGCCGAGGTTGGCCAGATGTCCGCGAGATGGACCGGCTTGCCGTCGCTGTCCGTGCCGAGCGGATCGGTGGTGAGGTCGATCTTCATCGAGCCAGCCAGTGCATAGGCGACGACGAGCGGCGGCGAAGCGAGGTAGTTCGCGCGCACGTCAGGGTTCACGCGGCCCTCGAAATTGCGATTGCCCGACAGCACGGCGGCGGCGATGAGATCCTTCTCGGCGATGGCCTTGGAGATTGGCTCCGGCAGCGGCCCGGAATTGCCGATGCAGGTGGTACAGCCATAGCCGACGAGGCCGAAGCCGAGCGCGTCGAGGTCGGCTTGCAGGCCGGAAATCGTGAGATAGTCCGTCACCACCTGGCTACCCGGCGCGAGCGATGTCTTCACCCACGGCTTCGGCTTGAGGCCCTTTTCGCGCGCTTTGCGGGCGAGCAGCCCCGCCGCGATCAGCACGCTCGGGTTCGAGGTGTTCGTGCAGGAGGTGATCGCCGCGATGACAACGTGGCCGTCTGCCATGGAGTAATCCGCGCCCTCGACGCTTATCGCGCGATCCAGCAACCCGCCGTTAGGCGAGCCCTCGGCGACCATCTCCGCCGCCTCGCTGCCCGGTTTCGGCGCGCGCATCTCCGCTACCGTGTCGAAAAACCCTGCCGCCGCCTGGGCCAATGCAACGCGATCCTGCGGGCGGCGCGGCCCGGCAAGGCTCGGCTCGACTGTCGCAAGGTCGAGTTCGAGCACGTCGGTGAAGACGGGATCGGGCGTCGCCGTCTCGCGCCACAGCCCTTGCGCCTTCGCGTAAGCCTCGACAAGCGCCACGCGGTGCGGGTCGCGGCCCGTCGCGCGGAGATAGGCGAGCGTGTCCTTGTCGGTCGGAAAGAAACCGCAGGTCGCGCCATATTCGGGCGCCATGTTCGCCATCGTCGCGCGGTCCTCGACCGAGAGCGTATCGAGGCCGTGGCCGAAATATTCCACGAACTTGCCGACGACGCCCTTCTTGCGGAGGATCTGCGTCACGGTCAGCACAAGATCGGTGGCGGTCACGCCCTCGTTGAGCTTGCCCGTGAAGCGGAAACCGATCACCTCGGGAATGAGCATCGAAATCGGCTGGCCAAGCATGGCCGCTTCCGCCTCGATGCCGCCGACGCCCCAGCCGAGCACCGAGAGCGCGTTGATCATGGTCGTGTGGCTGTCGGTGCCGACAAGCGTGTCGGGGAAGGCTTGTTCGATGCCGCCCGTGTCCTTCGTCCACGCGGTCTGGCCGAGATATTCGAGGTTCACCTGATGGCAGATGCCGGTTCCGGGCGGCACCACGCGGAAATTGTCGAAGGCCATCGCGCCCCAGCGCAGGAACTCGTAGCGCTCGCGGTTGCGCTCATATTCAAGGTCGACATTGATCTCGAAGGCGCGCGCATTGCCGAAGCTGTCCACCATCACCGAATGGTCGATGACGAGCTCGACGGGCACGAGCGGATTGATCTTCGCGGTATCGCCGCCGAGTTTCGCCATCGCGTCGCGCATCGCCGCGAGGTCGACGACGGCGGGCACGCCTGTGAAATCCTGCATCAGCACGCGCGCGGGGCGAAAGGCGATTTCGCGCGTCGAGCGGCGCTCGGTGAGCCACGCGGCGACGGCGCGGATATCGTCGGCGGTGACGGTCTGCCCGTCCTCGAAGCGAAGCAGGTTTTCGAGGAGCACCTTCAACGAGAATGGAAGCTTCGAGACGTCGGAAAGGCCATTCGCCTCCGCATCGGCGAGCGAGAAGAATTCATAGGGCTTGCCGTCGACGGTGAGCGTTTTCCGGCTGCGGAAGCTGTCGAGGAAGCGCGGAGTTAAGGAAGCCACAGCGATTCTCCATCTGTGCGAAAATGCTTCTTGTGGGCATGCGGCAGAGTACCATAAAGAGAGGTTCGGCCTCCCTTCGACACGAGAATTTCATTTGTGAGTATTACCCCGCTCACCCGTTCTGGTTCCGCTTCTGCTCGCGCGATGGCCGTTTCGAGCCTCGCGGCGGAAGGGCTTGCCTGCCAGCGCGGCGGGCGCATCGTGGTGCCCGCGCTGTCGTTCAAGGTTGAGGCGGGAAGCGCGCTGATCCTTCGCGGGCCGAACGGGGCGGGCAAGACGACGCTCCTTCGCACCATCGCGGGCTATCTTCCGGCGGAGTCGGGTCGCGTCGCGGTGACGGACGACAAGGGGCAGGGCACCGGCGAAGGGCATTTCCATTACATCGGCCATACGAATGGCATCAAGCCGCGCCTCACCGTCATCGAGAATGTGAGCTTCTGGCAAAGTTTCTATTCCGGCGCGGAAGACGTGGAGGCTGCCGAGAACGCGCTCGAAGCGTTCGACCTCCTCGACCTCGCGGAATATCGCGCGGGCCATCTCAGCCAAGGGCAGGCGCGGCGCCTCGGCCTCGCGCGGCTACTCGCGGCAAAGCGCGCGGTGTGGCTCCTCGACGAGCCGTCAGTCTCGCTCGATACGGCCTCCACGCGGCGGCTCGAAACGGCGATCCGGGATCATCTCGCGCAAGGCGGCATCGCGCTCGTCTCGACGCATCTCGACCTCGCGCTCGGCGACGCCGCCACCGTTCTCGAACTCAAGCCTGGGCGGGCGTTTGCAGCATGAATGCCTTCCTCGCGCTCCTCACCCGCGACCTGACGCTCGCGCTTCGCCAAGGCTCGGCCATCGGGACCGCGCTCGGCTTCTATCTCATCGCGGTGTCGATCATTCCGCTCGGCCTCGGCCCGGACCTCGCGCTTCTGTCGCGCATCGCGCCGGGTATCCTCTGGATTTCGTTCCTGCTGTCGGCCGTGCTTTCGGTGGATGCGCTGTTTCAGGAGGACCGCGACGACGGCTCGCTCGACGCGCTCGCCATCGGCCCGCTGCCGGCCGAACTCATCGCCACGTCGAAAAGCCTCGCGCATTGGCTGACGACCTGCGTGCCGCTCATCGTGGTAACGCCGCTCGCGGGGCTGCTCCTCAATATGGAACTCGACGCGGTGCCGAAACTGCTCGCCACGCTGGCGGTCGGCACGCTCGGCATCAGTTTCGTCGCGGGCGCGGGCGCGGCGCTGACTTTGGGGCTTCGGCGCGGCGCGCTGCTGCTGCCGCTCTTGATCCTGCCGCTTTTCGCTCCTTTCCTCATCTTCGGCGTCGGAGCCTTGTCCGGCGCGGCCGGGGCATTTTCGCAGAGCATCCTCCTTCTTGGGGCGCTTTCGCTGTTTTCGGTTGCGGCGATGCCATTTGCCGCTGCACTTGCCCTTCGCCTGAGTTTGGAGTGAGTTATATAAGACACAAAGTGGGGACGAGACGCTTATGGCAGACCTGACGAACACCGAAACGATACGGCCGGGGTGGTTTTCCACGCTCGCCAATCCGACAACCTTCATGCGGCTGTCGGGAAAGGTGCTGCCATGGCTTACGGTCGCGACGCTTCTGCTGTTCGCCATCGGCCTGACGGGCGCGTTCCTCGCTCCGCCAGACTACCAGCAGGGCGAGACGGTTCGCATCATGTTCATCCATGTGCCGTCCGCGTGGCTGGCCATGATGTGCTACACGATCATCGCCATCTCGTCGGCGGGCTATCTCATCTGGCGGCACCCGCTGGCTGACGTGTCGGCGAAGGCGGCGGCGCCCATCGGCGCGACGTTCACGCTGCTCGCGCTCGTCACCGGTTCGCTCTGGGGCAAGCCGATG
>NZ_JFZJ01000025.1 GCF_000636015.1 Rhodomicrobium udaipurense JA643 | reverse complement strand
AGGATTTCGTCGTCGCCGCTCGCGGAGAGAAGCCTACGCAGGCGAAGCTGACTCAGTTGCGCCGTGGCCTCGTCACCCTTCTGCGGGCCGACGGAAGAGGCAATTTTTGTCGTTTCGTTCTCGCGGACATGGGCGAGCACTGCCGCCAGAACCGCTGCGCGACAGAGCCGTTGCTCGTTGCCGCTGCCGACCCGCCGGAAGAGCAACGCCGTTTCGCGCTCGGCCGCCGCCTCAATCCAGGTTGAACAACGCCTGAGCTTGGCGAGCGCCGCGCGGTTGCCGCCGCCGCTAGCGTTGACGGCTTCGCCATTTTTTGCTGGCTGGAGCGATTGCCACCACTTGCGGGCTTCTTCTCCAATCTCGTTCTTTTTCGCTGCGCCGCTTTTAGGTGCGGCTGTACCGATTTGCGCGCCCGCTGTATCCGCCGATGCTTCGCTCATGCCGCTTTCCTCCGCGTACCGTTGGCCTTGTTCTTCTTCTCCGCTTTTTCCGGCGGCGCGAGGCCGAGCGCCTTGCGGATCAAAGCCCCTTCAAGCCCATAGAAGAGCAGACTTCGTGCATTCACGATGTTCTTGAGGTCGGGGCTGTCCGGCGCGTCGATCGGCGCGAGGTCATCGAAAATGGCAAGCGCAGCGTTGCGAATATCCTCGCGCCACGCCTCTTTTGCCTCGACGTAAACCTTTGCGTCGGCGTCGTCGGGGGCTTCCGCCGCGAGATCGCGAAGCGTGTCGTAAAAGGGGTTTTCCGTGTCGGCCCAGAAGCGCGCGCGGGCAGCGGCGAGCGGTGCCTTGCTGCTTTCGGGTTGAGCCTTCTTCTTGTCGGTGTAGAGCGCCGTCTTCAGGGCGGCGAGAAGCAACTGCGAAGCCGCTTCGGCCGCCTGCACCATCGCCGTAGCGCAACCCGCAAGGTGATAGTCGCGATCTTCGTTACCGGTGGAGATCAGCGGCAGCATCGCTTCAGTGAAGTCGAGCGGCTTCATCTTGTCCATGGCGTAGCCCGCTGCGAGAAGGCCGACGCTGTTCGGCTGCGTAACATCCAGGTCGATATCGGCGGCGCGCTTCAGGAAAGCGGCGACGATATCCGCCGGGCGCGACGTTTCGTCGGCGGGCTTGCTCTTGAGCGTCAGCCCGATCCAATCCCGATAAGAGACGCCTGCCGCCTTGAAATGCAACGGTAGCCAGACATCGCCAACTTCCTTGTCCTTCGACTTGTAGTAGGGGCTGAGTGGGTGCCGCCATGTGTGGCTTGGGTAATACGCCCCATAGGGGCGCGTGACGTAGGACATGACGATCACATCGTCCGTATCGCCGGTAACGGCGCAGCGCTCTCCATTTCCCGGCGTGAAGGTTAGCCGGATACGGCGCGGCATGCCGAAAAATGCCTGGGCAAAATGCGTATGCGCGGGAGTCGTGATCTCGTCGTTATGCGACGTGCGGGTCGGCGCAAGCCAAGGGATTACTTTTGCCGCATCCTCGGGGGCGATCTTCAGGCCCTCAGGCACATTAGCCCAAAGGAGTTGCCAGAGAGTCGGTGCCTTGCTCTCGATCCTCGGGATCACCAGTGTAGTGGACGGGCCGCCACCGCGCAGCGAAGTTCGATGCCCCCGTCCCCCTGCCGGTGCACCGGTCTGCAAAGCGATGAGCGCGAGGGCCGTGCCACGCCTCGACAACGCCGAGACCGTCCCTTCCTTGACGAAATGACCTGCTGGCGTTTCCAGGAAGAGCGACGCGATGGGCTCTCGCGCAGCGTCGTTCCGCAATTCCAAATCTTCGAAATCCTGGAAGAAGCGCGGGCCGTCTCCGTCGAGCACGAGCGCGTGGGCGAACGGCTTGATGGCCGCGGCGATCTCGTCGGGCGAGGGCGGCGTCTCAAAGCGGCGCGGCCAGTCGTAATTGTCGGTTGGCCCCATGCTGATAGCCAGCAGCCCAATCAGAAATTCGGTCACGCTGATATCGCAGTCCGCGCGGCCGGTGTCGACGCGCAGCAAATCGGGGTGCCCAATGTCGCGAATGCGGACGAACTTGCGCTCCCCCTCGACCGTGGCGACGGGCAGCCACGGCTCAACGGCGAGCGAATAAGGCTCGGTCATGATGAAACTCTCTTTTGTCAAATGGGCGCAAATATTCAGTCAGTGAGCGCTGAGTCGCGCTCACCGGAAAGCCTCGAATCAGGCTTGTCGACTGGTATATGAGGCGTGCCTCCTCAGATGAGGCAGAGTCGCCTTGCGGCCTCGCTCATTGCACGGAACGACTGCCGGAACTGAACGAGACTAGGATCCGGGAAGTGGACATCGGGCTGAGGCAGAAGACCGAGATCAATCGCAGGAATGTATGCGTATTGCTGGTCTATCAGGGCCGCGAACACATATTCCGGCGCCAGTTCCATGGCGATGCCGATCTGAGCCGGAGTTTCACGACGTTCATGTCGTGCCTTGATTTCCGCGACCTGTTCTTCAGACAAAATGATGTTTTCCGCAAAATTGCGTTGCGGTTCGTCGTCGATGACGGTATTCAAGAGGAACCTCCTTAATGTCTGCGCTTTGCGGCTAATGGCTTTTAGGCGGTCAAGAACCGGGATGGTTGGCCCCATCGCCGGTTTTTTTATGTTCATTTTCCGAACACAGATTGTTTCTATTCGGATCAGTAAAGAAAGTCAAGCGCGCTTTACGTAGCACATGGGACTTCCACTTTATCCCCGCGTGGGCAGGGAACTTATGAGCCGTAGCACATGGGACGGTTCATCCCCGCGTGGGCGAGGACAAGCTGGACGCTAAATCGTTCGTGCGAGCCTGTCAAACGGGCGCTGGCATCTGGTGGGATGTGGCCCGCATGGCGTCGGCAGAATGCCACGAGACAAACGCCCCAAAGGCGGCCGACACCTCAACGCCATCTGCCGCCGGTGCCCTCCTTAAGATCGGGTAACGCTGCATCAACCTTCATCCGCAACGCCGCCGCTCACGCCTCGAACCGCAGCCCCAGTCGATCATCATAAAGAGCCGTCGCCGGGCCATCCTTCCGCAGCACAACTCCCCGCCATGGTTCGCCCTCGCCTCGCTCCAGAAGCAGCAGCGGGATCTCCTGCTCCCACTTGCCCCAGTCCTTCTTCGCGGCGTCGATGGCGCGGGCGAGTTCGCCCTCCGGCTCCGGCACACCCTTCGCAAGCCGTTCCTGCACGCGCACCTCGGACAGCGCCCATGCACGCCGAAGCGCCGCCGCACAGCAGCCTGTCGGCTTGCACCACGGCACGACCGCGCCGCCTGCCAGCCGCGCGAGCCTGAACGTCACCGATGGCCCATCCTCGAGCCGCGTTGAAATCTCCACGTCTGAGGTCCAACCCGCATTATCGCCGCCGTAGCCCTTCTCAAGCGTCAGTAGGTTGATTTCGGCCATAGACTTGCCGGACATCGCCTTCGCCTCAGCTTTCATCGACGCGGCTTCCAGCGCAGGTGGAAATTCTGGCGCGTCGGTCCCGTAAACCTTCGCGATAAGATCGCGCAGCCCCTCTGGCGCGCGGATTTCGCCCGCATCGAACAGCGCGCCAGCCGAACGCCAGACAAAGCCGTGATGATCGTAAACGGCGGCGGCGCGCGGGCTCATGCCGCGATACCAGTCGGCATCCACCGCGCCGTCCGTGTCCGGCGAGAAGATCAGCAATTCGCGCGGCGCGAGGCGTCCTTCGCGGCCGGGATGCCGCCAGAGCCTGCCCGCGCGCTGGATGATGAGATCGACTGGGGCGAGGTCGCTCACCATCGCGTCGACATCGTAATCGAGGGACTGTTCCAGAATCTGCGTGCCAACCAGCACGAAACCGCGACGTTGCTCGGGCGTGCTGTCGCGCCCCAGCATCGTCTGAATCTTCGCCTCGCGGTCGATGCGATCGCCCATCGCGAAGCGCGCATGCAGAAGAAGCGGCTCAAGCCCCGCCTTCTCCAGCGCCTCGCAGGCTTCGATGGCGTCGTCCACCGCATTTCTGATCCACGCGACCGGCGCGCCGTCACGGGCGAAAGCCACCACATGCGCGACGGCCTCATCGAACGTGGCAATGCGGCGGACCGGAACGCTCCGGCACAGCTCCTTGCGGGCGTCGACCGGCATCTCCTCGCATGCGCCGCGCGCGACGGCGGTAATCAGCGGATAGGCGGCGCTCGACAACAATGCGGGCTCACCGCCCGAGCCCTTGCGCCACGCGTTGACGAGCCTGTTGCGCGTATCCTCCGCGAGCGTGGCCGACAGGATGATGGTCGACCCGCCGAGCGCCGCGTGAAACTCGATCAGACGCTCAAGCTCGCGGGAAACGTAAGCGTCATAACTGTGCGCCTCGTCCACGATCAGCACGCGGTCAGCGAGCGCCCAAAGACGAAGCGCCTGATATTTGCGCGGCAATACTGAGAGAAGCGCCTGATCGACCGTGCCGACGCCGACATGCGCGAAGAACGCCTTGCGCCGGTCGTCGGCGATCCAGCTTGCACAGGCGTGCTGCGCCGTCTCATTGTCTTCGCTAGCCGGATGGCTCACGGGCTTTAAGGTATCGGCGTCCAGGATCGAGCCTGTGAACCGGTCGTCGAGATCGCGACGTCCATGCGCGAGCACAAGAGACGGCGCAGCATTCTGCGCGAACAGTCCGCGATAAACACCAGCCATCCGGCCGTACATGGCGTTCGATGTAGCCATGGTCGGCAGCGCGAAGTAAATGCCGCTCGCAGCGTCGGCGGCGAGGAGGCGCTCGGCCAGGATCAGCGCAGCCTCTGTCTTTCCCGCGCCCGTCATATCCTCGACTATGAACAAATTCGGTCCCGCGGCGATCGGGATGGCTGCGGCAGCCTTTTGCAGCGGGCTTAGTTCGGCACGCCCCCTGCCTTTGGGCAGCAGGTTCGAAGGATGGAAAGCCTCGCGCGCAGAAGCGGGCATGAGCCCGGCCTTTTCCACCGCCTCCGCCGCCTGACTGCGCGCATGGAGCCAGTAGTCGGACAGATCGTCGACCGTCTTGCGATACTTAAAGTAGTCCTCATTCGAGCCGATCCAGTCGGCGAGGACCACTAGGCCAGCAAGCGCCCAGGAGAAGGCCGCGATCTGGCTCGCGGAGGGCTCTCCGCGAAGCACGGGGCTGGAGCAGGGGATCAGCGCGAAAGCGCGGTCGATGAAATCGTTGATCGGGGGCGTTATCGTTTCGACGCTCCGCCGCCAGTGGGTCGCATTGGCCGGTCTCTCCATCGGTCGGCCATGATGAGACATGACCGAGGTGAGAAGCAGCCTGATAGCGCTTTTGGGAACGGCGGGCAGTTGCGCTTCAAAACGGGTGGCGAGGCGCAGACGGTCGGCGATCTCGAAACCAAGCAACGTGTGGTGCAGCGGTGCCTCTCCCGTGCCCGTGAAGCGGCGAAGTTCCTCCGCGCAGCGATCAGGAAGCTTCGACTGGAAATCGGGATGAAATTTACCGAGATCGTGCAGCGCGGCGAGCCGCACGATGAGGCCGCGAAGCGCTTGCGGATCAGAGTCGAGAAGCGCCGCGAGCCGTTCGAGGCGTTTCGGGAAACGTTCCAGCAGTACATCGGCAACGGCCGCGACATCAAGCAGATGGCACGGGAGTGCGTGCAACTGAAGCGAGCCGTCAGCGCTGAGTTGGGACTTCGCCCAGAAGGAAAAAATGTCCACCGGATACTTTCCTGAAATATTACTTACAATCAATATAATTAGTTCGGCTTGATCGCACACGCGATCAAGCCGAAATTGGACGTTTGCACTCTTTCCACAAACCTCCGCAAAGCGGTGCGCTGGGACATGGCAACCGGCATGTGCGCGCGGGATCAAGACTGGCGCCCCGAACTCCGATTGCAGCCTCCAACCTCTTGCCGGGCCGCCGTAGGCTGCGTCACCCGCTGAAAGGCGACAGGTTTCAGTCAGGTACACGCGATATGTTGCAGATGGCGACGGTGTTTTCGCGAGGCTTCGGCTACGCAAAACACTATTGCCACCGGAGAATAGCTATTTTTCAAATGCTTGCATGTTCGCATCGCTGTCAAGCTTCTCGCCCATGATCCCCGGATTACATGCAAACTTGCATGAGCTTGTGGCGACGTTCGCAGGGAACCGGCAATGCGGCTTTTGGTACTGGATGCGCCTTCGAGTCAACGCACGCCCTGGATATCGGCCTTGAAAACAGACGGGTTCAATTTCGACCGGTTCAACCATCTTTCGGATGGCAAGGAAGCTGTCGCGCAAATGGCCTACCAAATGATGCTGGTGGATAGCCGGCTGCCGGGGGGCGATGCTGTTGGCTGGCTGCGCGACCAGCGCTCGGTCGGCGTGACGACCCCGTTCGTGCTCGTGACCCCAGCGCATGATCTCGAAAAGCGGATCCGTGCCTTCGAATATGGAGCGGACGACTGCGTCATCGATACCATCGATGCTCGCGAGCTCGTTGCCAAGGTGCGCGCCATTTTGCGGCGCGCCCCCATGCTCAAGCCGGGGATCGTCGATGCAGGCAATCTGCGTTTCGACATCGAGGCTCGCGAAGTGAGTTGCGCAAGCGCGATGCTGGCGCTTCCGCGGAGGGAACTCGATATTCTCGAACACCTCATGGCGAGCTTCAACAGAACGGTGAGGCGCAACTTCCTTGAAACGGCAGCGTACGGGACTTTCGGAGAGGTTTGCCCCAACACGATCGAGGTGCGTATGAGCCGCCTGCGCCGCGCGCTTCAGCAGGCCGGGGCCGATGTCGAGATACGCACCATCCGCGGCGTCGGCTACCGTCTTCAGCCGATTTCCAGCGAACAGCCGTGACGATGATGCGGAGGACAGCCATGATAGCTGTCGGACAAATGTTCATTCAAGCCGCACCGTGCGGCACTCAGGCAGACCGCTCTTGAAGGATTATGTGCCGTGAGACCGATCTTTAACATAGGCTCCACCGCGGTTACTCAACCCCCAGCCGCTCATCGGGAAGATATTTCAAGCGTCGAGGCGGCCGCTTTCGAAGCCGCACTGTCGAACGCGAAAACGCAGGCGGATTCGGACACGTTCCGGCCGGATCGCGCGGCGCTCGAACGCGCGGACGATGCATGGGTGAATATGGTCGCTCTTTCAGAGCAGCTTCAGAAACCGGGGCTCTCCCAGGAACAGCAGGACGCGGTTTTTGAGATGCTCTCAGAAAATCTTCGGGTTTTCCGAGAGGAAAGCAAGCCTCTTCTCGAAAAAGTGGACCGTTTCATTGCCGCCGCCGAAGCGCGCAACGCCGATAGCACAGTCAAAGCATAACGACGACCCCGCTATGGTGTGGCCATTTTTTTGCGTCAGCAGCTCTTTTTGCAAATTGATGCGCGACAGCTGAGATCGACAGGTTTTCGTCAGTTTCATCCGATAAAACGTCCTCACCACCAACGAAACAACGAGGGTGACAATGGAAGTTCTGGGCGCTCTGTCCGCCGTTTCAGCGGTCAGCAATCTTCTTGGCGGTTCGAACCAGGTCGAACAAGGCATTGAGAAGATGATCCAGTCGTTCAGCCAGATGCTGATGCAGCAGGCTCAACAGATGCAGCAGCAGGCTGAAAAGGCAGGCAAATAACAAGCAGCTACGCCCCGCAAGGCAATACTGAACCCGTGAGACGAGGTTGCGGCCTCAGTTCGATTATCAGCGAATAGGAGAGAGCCATGTCCGGTGGTATGGATTCCATCAATACCAATTTCACGCAGCCGACCCTGCAAGGCGACACGACTCAGGACGCGTTGGAATTCCAGAAGGCGATGTTCGAATATGCCACGAAGGTGTCGGCCGCGACGACCGCGATCAACACCCTCGGCAACGCGATGAAGGAAGCTGCTTCCAAGGTTCCGCAATAAGCTGCGGGCTAAGCGAAAGCTGGATAAGGGAAGGCCGCGCGAGACGCGGCCTTTTCCTTTTTTGCCGTAAATCAGGCAATTGAGGCACTGCATCGTCGCGTTTTTGTAAAATAAGTTTCGCATTTGTAACGTAGTGTTGCTTACCCGCAATGGGCGGCAGGCGCGGAGTCTGGGCGGCTTTCAAGGCCGTTCTTTTGAACGAGAGGCACAAATGGGCTTTACGGGCATTGGTGGCGGGGCGCTGGAGCGTTTCTGGTTCAAACGAAGTCGCGGAAGCGCCTTATCTCATTGTTTTATATTGCGTCGACAAGTCTTGCGGAGCGCCCGCCCATGACCGCCGCCGTTTTTCGCGTCCTTTCCGGACGGCATGCCGGCGCCTCGGGAGCCATGCCTTCCACCGAAATCTCCGTCGGAAGCGCAATCGGCTCCGACCTTGTGCTCACGGATGACTCGGTCGCTCCGGTCGAGGTGCGTCTTGTCGCCGGCCGCTTTTTCATCGAGGTGGAGGCCGTCGGGCCGAACGTGACGATCGGCGGACGGGCGGTGGGCGTCGGTCAGAGGACAAAGGCCGTTTATCCGGCGCGTTTGTCGTTCGGCGGCGTCGAAATCGAATGCGTCGGCGATGGGCGACCTTTCGGTCTCGGCATGCCGGCGATCATGAGCATCGGCGTCGGCATACTGATCGCGGCCTCGGCAATACAGATCTGGCTCGGTGCGGCGCGGCCCGCGCTTGACGGTTCTCAGGGCAAGCATGCCTCCGCCGTTCAGGTCGCATATGCGCGGCCGGATTCGTCGGCGGTGCAGGAAGCCACGGTTGCGCTGCACCAGCACCTTCAGTCGGCCGGCTTTCACGGTGTCGACGTTGTGGCGGGCGATGGCGCTGTCGTGGCGCGAGGCATCGTCCGGCAAAATGCGCTGGATGCATGGCGCGCTACACAACTCTGGTTCGACAGCACCTACGGCCAGCGGGTGACGCTCCAATCCGAAGTGACGATTGCTGCTCCGAAAGCGCAAGTTGCTCCCATCGGAGTTCAGGCGGTCTGGGCGGGCAGCAGGCCCTATCTCATCGACGATCACGGCGACAAATATTTCGAGGGCGCGTTCCTCAAGGATGGCTGGATCGTGGAAAAGATCGAGGACCGACGCGTCACTCTGCGCAGGAACCATGACGTCATAACTCTCGAACTCTGATTTTCGGCCTGGTGGTCCGATTCCGACATTTGCATCAGTTTGTTGACCATCGCGGGCAAATGTCAAATTCGCTCCACTAGCCGTCAGGCCGCCCTTTCCGTCCCCTCTTTCCGGCAGGTGTTCCATGCGTTCATCGGCGACCTATCTGGCAAGGCTCCTCAATGCGGCCAGCACACGACCGGATCTGGTCGTGGTCGTCTTCATCGTGACGGCGCTCGCGGCGATGATCCTCCCGATCACGCCGCTGATGGCGGACGTGCTGATCGCGACGAACATCTCGTTTTCGGTGCTGCTCCTGATGGTGGCGTTCTACGTGCGATCGCCAGTCGAGTTCTCGGCATTGCCCGCCGTGATCCTTATCTCGACCGTGTTTCGACTGTCGATCTCCATCGCTTCCACGCGCCTCGTCCTCATCAATGCGGACGCAGGCCAGATCATCGAAACCTTCGGCGAGTTTGTGATTTCCGGTAACGTGCTGGTCGGCCTCGTCGTCTTTCTCATCATCACTATCGTGCAGTTCGTCGTTATCACAAAGGGGTCCGAGCGCGTAGCCGAAGTCGCCGCTCGCTTCAGCCTCGACGGCCTGCCCGGCAAGCAGATGAGCATCGACAGCGATCTCAGGAACGGCGACATCGACCAGGCCGAGGCGCGCCGTCGCCGCCAACTTCTGGAACGCGAAAGCCAGCTTTACGGCGCGATGGACGGCGCGATGAAGTTCGTCAAGGGCGACGCCATCGCGGGCATCATCATCATCGTCATCAACCTCATCGGCGGCATAGCCGTCGGCATGATGCAGCGGGGATTGAGCTTCAACGACTCCGCGCATGTATTCTCGCTGCTCAGCGTCGGCGAAGGGCTCATTGCGCAGATCCCGGCGCTGTTCGTGTCGCTGACGGCGGGAATCATCGTCACGCGTGTGACGGGCGGCGCGAGCCGCAATCTCGGCACCGACATTGTCTCGCAGATCGGCGCTCAGCCCGAGGCGCTTCGCATCGCGGCGCTTGTGCTGCTCGCCCTCGCCATGGTGCCGGGATTTCCCACATTCGTGTTCCTCGCGCTGGCCGCGATTGTCGGAGGGCTCGGGATTGCCATGGGGCGGCGGCAAAAACGGCGCGAGGAGGAAGCCACGTTGCCGGTCGCGCGTCTCATGACGGCGGAGATTTCGGCCCAGTCTCCGGTGCCCGCCGGGCCGCAGATCGTCGTTACCCTGAGCCCCTACCTGTTCGAGAACCTGAAACACGACGGCGTCGACCAGAGGCTGCGCCAGATCGCGCACCGCGTCACGCAGGGGTTAGGCATTTCCACGCCCGGCATCGCGTTCCATATCGACGAGACGCTGCCTGCCTCGCGCTACGTCATCGAATTGGAGATGGTGCCGGAGATCGTTCGCGACGTGGATCAGGGTTGCGTTTTCCTCGTGCGCAAAGTTGAGCAGCAGCTTGCGAAGCTCGACATCCCCCATGACACGCTTCAGGCGGGAACGCGGAACGAGATCGTGGCCGTCGACCAGAGCTTCCGCACGGCGCTGGATGGCGCGTCGCTCCGCTATCTCACGCTCGCGCAACTCATCGAAAACGATCTTCTGCTCGTCCTGCGTCAGAACGCGGCGCATTTCCTCGGCATCCAGGAAACGCGGCGGCTTATCGCGTCGATGGAAGGCGACTACAAGGATCTCGTGCGTGAAGTGCAGAAGGTCGTGCCGATCCAGCGAATGGCCGATGTGCTGAAGCGGCTTCTGGAGGAACGCGTCTCGATCCGCAACCTTCGCCTCATCTTCGAGGCGCTGCTCGAATGGGCGCCGCGCGAACAGGATAACTACGCGTTGACGACACATGTCCGCGCGGTCCTGAAGCGGCAGATCAGTTTTCAGGCTGGCGGGACCGACAAGGTCGTGCCAGCGCTGCTCGTGCCACGCGAGAGCGAGGACATGCTGAGGCGCGCAGCCCAGCAGGCGCTTGCCCGCAATCAGCAAAACATCGACCCGGACCTCGGCAACGCTTTCGTGGAGATGGTGCGCAGTCGTTCCGCCGGACTCGATGAACTGATCGCGGAGCGCGCGGTGGTTCTCGTCTCGGCCGATCTGCGGCGTCTGGTATGGGGGCTTCTGTCGAAAACGGACCTGCGCTTCCCCGTAATTTCCTATCAGGAAATCTCGCCGGAGTTCTCGATCCGCACACTTGCCGTGATCGACCTTGCTCCACGCGTAGAGGCA
The DNA here is from genome assembly GCF_000636015.1 of Rhodomicrobium udaipurense JA643. Classification (GTDB taxonomy): domain Bacteria; phylum Pseudomonadota; class Alphaproteobacteria; order Rhizobiales; family Rhodomicrobiaceae; genus Rhodomicrobium; species Rhodomicrobium udaipurense. The sequence goes on along the minus strand of NZ_JFZJ01000025.1, from coordinate 22,351 downwards.
GCAGCGGCGGCTGAATGATGGCGGACAGCGCTCATCGAGGGTGTGTTCGCACCATTCTGGCGTCGACGTGGATGGCGCTCTTCTGTGCAACGGCTCTCGGCGGATGCGTCGGTTCCGAAGCCATGCGTTTCGACACGACGGCTGTCCGGAACGACGAAGCCGCCGGCCCGGACACGGCCCCTCTCCTCAGGCTCGCCGACGAAATGAAAGCGGCGGGAGATTCGGAAGCCGCATCCCGCATTTACGAACGTGTGCTCCAGGACCAGCCGCATATGAACGGCGTCCGGACGTCTCTCGGCCAGACGATGCTCGATCGAGACGACGCTTCGGGCGCGCTAAAGCATTTCAGGGCGGGGATCGAGCAAAACCCCGACATCATCGATAACTACATCTGGGCGGGAAAGGCCTATCTGGCGCTTCATCAGCCGCGCCCCGCTCGCGCGATGTTCGAAGATGCGCTGGAAAAGGATTCCCGCAGCGTCGACGCGCTGAATGGCCTCGGCGTCTCCCTCGATTCGCTTCGCCGCCACCAAGAGGCGCAGAAGGCGTATGTCAGAGCGCTTGCCGTCGATACGAAAAACGGCGCCGTCCGAAACAACTACGGGCTGTCGCTCGCGCTCGGCGGCGATTTCGACCGCGCCATCGCCGAACTGACGCCGCTTGCGAGCGATGAAGGGCTTGTCGGCCTCAAGGCGCGACAGAACCTTGCGCTCGCTTACGGGATGAAGGGCGACCTCGTCTCCGCAGCGCGCTACGGCAAGGCGGACTACGACGACGAGGCCGTAAGAAACGATCTGCGCGTCTACGGTTCTATTGAGCGGCGTTAGTTTTCTGCTGGGTCTGGCCCTGACCGTTCTCCGGTTTCCAGTCGCGGTAGTGGCTGACGATGGCGGCTGCACGGTCGCCGTCCGAAAGCCGGGAGCCCCGCCCGCGTGCCAGGTCCGTCTTGTTCGCGACCTGCGCTTCAATGCTCGAACGCGTCGCGCATCCCGTCGCGTGATCGAAGCGGTTGTCTTCGTATTCGAGGCCGAACAGCGTATCGAACTGGCGTGGAGCATGTGCGCAAACGGCGGCAAGACTGCGAAGCCGAATCTCGGTCGGGCGCGACGTGCGGGCCAGCCTCAGCGCAATGTTGCGCCGGTCGACGCCGAGCGTTTCCAGAAGCCCGACGATACCGCCCCGATCAAAGGGAGCGGACGGAGCAACGATCTCTGCCCCGACAAGTTCCGGCGCGCCTCTCCCCGCTTCCTGCACGGCATGGGCGAGATCGGCCCGGAAAAAACTCCAATCATTGCCGACATAGGTTTCGATGCGGCGGTCGCCCTGAACCGACACCTTCAGCGCATAGACGATTGGTTCCGCCGCGACAGCAAGCGAGGCGCAAGAGAAGAATGCCGCAACCAGAAGCGCCGTGGAGGATGCAGTCCTTTTCATCTCATGCTCCTTGTATGGGCGAGGCCCTGAAGTACTAGCTGCAACTGTCCGGTTCCGGGTCACTTGTAGATAAAGCCCGGATCGCCACGCAGCTTTACCGGCGGTTTCGATCCGGCCGGCGTCCTGCTGTTCGCGAGCCGCCCTTCAAGAATTCGGTCGACATCGCCGGAGGGCTCAACGCTGTCGGTCGGAAGCCGGAAGGCATTAGGTGAACTGGCGGGCCTGACAAGATAGGGCGTCACGATGATGATGAGTTCCGACTCGTTTTTCTGGAAGCTCGACGAGCGGAACAGCGTGCCGAGGATCGGGATGTCGCCCAGGCCGGGAAGCTTGTCGACGTCCGTGCTGAAGCGGTTCTGGATGAGGCCCGCGAGAACGAGGCTCTCGCCGCTGCCGAGTTGCACCGTTGTTTCCGCCCGCCGCGTAGTGATGGCGGGGATCTGGATATTGTTCATCACCACCGCGCCGTTAGCCGATATGTCGCTGACCTCGGGCTTCACGTTGAGGCTGATGATGCGGTCGGATATGACGACGGGCGTGAAGTCGAGGCTGACGCCATATTTGCGGTAATCGACGGAAATGTTGTTGGTGGCCGACTGAGCCACCGGCACCGGAAACTCGCCGCCCGCGAGGAAGCTCGCCTTTTCGCCGGAAACGGCGGTCAGCGTCGGTTCGGCGAGGATCGAGGCGAGCCCCTGCGTCGCGAGCGCGTCGACGAGCGTCGTGATGTTCGCGCCCTTCGCGATCGAACCGCCAGCAGCCGCGCTCTGAAGGGAACTGTTCACGGCGGTCGACAGTGAGCCACTCGCGAGACCGAACGTGAATGCCCCCGATTTTCCGACCGCGGCCCAGTTTACGCCGAGTTGCTTGATGACGCTGCGGGAAATTTCCGCAATGCGCACGCGGATGGAAACCTGCATCGAGCCGGAGACGCGCAGGCTTGAAATGACCGTGTTGCCTTCGCCCGCCAGCTTGTTGGCGATGGTCTTGACACGTTCCGCCACTTCGGCCGTTGGCACTACACCGCCGATGACGAGACCCTGCGGCGTATCGACGAACTGTATCTTGAGCTCGTCAATTTGAGACCGAAGCAGTCGATTGAGGTCCGCGAGATTGTGCGTCACGATGATGGTGAACGTTTCGGCCTGCGTTCCATCCTGACGAAGCGCATAGAACGTCGTCCGGCCGGGCTTCTTGCCATAGATGAAGACGCGATCCGGCGATGGGAGCTGAATATCGGCGATGGATGGATCCGCGATGAACATCGTTCCGGCTCCGCCCTGCAACTGAATGAGTTTTCCGCTCGATGTGGAAAGCCTCAGTTCCCGGTCGAAGTCCCGCCGCTGGATCTCGATCTGTCCGTTCTGCGCGCGGCTTGACTGTACCCCGATACAGACGCAGAGCGCACACCATAGCACCGCGCGCCAGACATTACGGCGCCTGCCGCGAGCGATGACGGCCCGTGCTTTTGGTTTTTCCGAAGCCGCAGCCAGCCATGTCTGGATGACGCGCATGAGACCCACCCCGTTCATGCGTTGATCTTACGATCACTGAAAACTGAGAAACCATACGGGGCGTTGTGTGACAGTTTTGCGAAAATACGCCGCAAGCCGAGGGAGATGAACCGATATACATGCCAAAGATGATCGGCCACCACACTTTAACAATCTAGGGTTGTTGGTGCGACGGAATACTTAAAACCTTTACGAGAATCCAAAATTGCTCGGAGAGGACAGGATTACGTCAGGATAAGCCCGGTAGGTTCCATACGCACATTGCAGCCGGCGCCTGAGGCGTGGGCTTCTAGGAAGTCATTCAAGGCTCGAAAAAGGAACCGTTATGAGCAATATCATTTCAAACCTATTGTCGACGGCCCTCGACAATGTGGCCGGCAACCTGAAGCAGGACGCCAAGATTCTGGAAGCGTTCGCCGATCTGCTCAAGTCCGGCGGCAATCATCATTGCCACCACGGCGACTCTTCCTCCAACTCCTCCAGTTCTTCCAACTCTTCGAACTGCCGCGGCAAGACGAGCGAAGAAGGCTACGACGGCACCGGCCGCATCTGGGGCGATCCGCACTTTGAAGGCGCCAAAGGTCAGAAATATGATATTCAGGGCGAGGCTGGTCATAAGTACAACTTGCTGAGCGACGAAGGCATCAATGTCAATGCCAAGTTCCAGGCGTACGGCAGCAACGGCGCGACCACGGTCGGCGAACTGGGTGTTATTCTCGACGGCGACGAGATCAAGGCGACCGCCGACGGCAAGCTCACGATCAACGGCAAGGAGATCACGGAAGACGGTTCGTATCTCAATGGCGCTGTCGAGAAGCACGGCGACAAGATCACCATCAAGAACAATCACTATCAGATCACCTTCACGGACAAAGGCGACTACTTCGACCTCGACCTGAAGGCGACCGACGCCGGTCAGGATCGCGAGCCGGGCGGCCTCTGGGGCCAGAGCCTCGACGGTGACAAGATCGACACCGACTACAAGCACTTCGAGGTGTCGAACCTGTTCTCCACGCCAAAGAACCAGGTCGGCTATTCCGGCGATGAACTCGGTGGCAATGGCCACGGCCATCACTCGAACGGTGGCGGACTTTCCTCGATCAACACCGACTTTGAAGTGCCGGAACTCGAAGGCGACACCACGCAGGATGCCCTCAATTTCCAGAAGGCGATGTTCGAATTCGCCACGAAGGTGTCTGCCGCGACCACCGCAATCAACACGCTCGGCAATGCTCTGAAGGATGCCACCGGCAAGGTTCCGCAGTAAGCATGACGCCCGGGGCCGATCAGTCGGCCCCGGTCCCGTTTGGGAACAACGGGACCAACGGCACAAGAAAAGACCGCTGCACCGGCGATGCAGCGGTCTTTTTTCTCGGAATTCAGTTCGTTACTGCCTCCGACCTACCTTCGCCTCCGATGAAAACTTCACGATCTCGGCCGCCGATCCACGATAGATCGTAGTTTGGGAAACCGGGCCGGGCGCTGGACCGATGCGGACGTTTTCGAGGTTGGGAAGCGCAATCGCAGTTTGTTCCACGAGGGAAACATAGCGCGGCGGTCCGGACACGATCACCGATCCAGCTTTCGGCCCCGCGCGCAGCGGGTAGCGCTCATCGCTGAAGCCGAGGATCTTGAGGGCCTTCACGAGTTCCTCAGGCGGAGAGGAGGGCAGCGAAACGAAACGCGTCGTCTTCTCATCGGCCGAGGAAATGTAAAGCGTGTACCCGTCGTAATACCAGTCTAGCGCGTAGGCCGCGCAAATATTCACCAGAAATTGTTTGGCCGTCAGGCGCTCAAGTCGTCCGCGCAGGCGTCCTTGTACTTTCGAACTGGTTTCGATGGGGATGCCGACATTATGGCCGAACTCGCGAAGCGCAACGGACACGTCCTGTTCAACGACGCTGTAAGGATAGGGCGTATCCGGCAGTGCGGGTTCAGCGGCAATTGCCACGGGCCCGGCCCAAACAGCCGTCATCGCCACAGCAGCGACTGATACCAGTCGGCAGCGAAGGTATGTCTGCACTCTCATCAATGCGGCCTCCCGAAAACAGTTCTCGCGTAAGTGTACAAAGCGGCTCGCTCCGTATGCAGATGTCCGACCCGGGCGGGCCAGAAAACGGCACAATGTCGTAATTCAGCTGTCACAAAACACATGTATATGACACCATAATGGCCATCAGGCAGTTACGCTGAGCAATATACAATTTTTCTCAAATATATATTTTTTTGACAATATAGTTTTTTTGAAATAGGCTGTTTTCCGCTTGATGTAATATTTTAGTATAAACAGGAGCGTTCTGACTATTTTATCTTATCTTTCAGTCAGCGGCACCCTTGCCGCATGCTCAGCGGGTGAAATGGGCTTTACCCGCTTGAGTAGATGAAAGCGTTATTGAACTTTGTTGTCGAGTGGGGGGACAATGAGTTTCGAAGCGGGTATCGGTGCCGTCGAGGCAGTTGGCCAGGCGGTCCGTCAAAGTGCAGTCGAAGTGCAGCAGGCGGCTGTGTCAGTCAGCGACGCGCATCTCGCTCAGGCTTTCGAGACCGGCATCGCGAAAGCATCCGAAACTGCCTCGCTCTCTTTCCAGGCGACCGAGGAAGCGCGCCGCAAGGCGGTCGAAACGGCGGGCTCCGCGCGCGTCGATCTCGCTCAGTCCACGACCGTGGAAATGCGCCCCGCTGATGGCCGCGACAGCTTGGGCGGTGGCCTTTCGTCCTACATGGAGACGTTCCAGAGCCGCACATCGGGCTACTCTTCGCAGGTCGACGAATTCGTCTCGAAGATCGTCGGCACAGGGGACGCCGGCACCTCCGAGGCCGCGAAAAACGGCGGCGAAGCTTTCAGCACCGCGGAGGCGCTCCGCCTTCTCAAGGGCAGTTTCCAGTTCGCCATCGAAACGCAACTCGTCGCCAATGCGTCCAAGCATTCGACGCAGGTCTTCAACGATCTGATGAAGGGCCAGTAGGCCTCGGAGGACATCATGGCTGCACGAGTGCCTTGGGCGGCATCGCTATCGCGCGGACTGGCGGCGGCGGGTCTCGTCTTCGCGCTTTCGGCCTGCAACGTCGATCTTTACTCGAAGCTGTCCGAAGGCGAGGCGAACGAGATCGTCGCGCTTCTACTCCGCAACCATATCCAGGCGAGCCGCGTCGTGGCGAAGGACGGTTCGAGCGTGGTGCGCGTGGACGAGGCCGCTTTCGCCGACGCCATGTCGCTCCTGAGCGACGCGGGCCTTCCTCGGCAGAAATTCGCCTCTATCGGCGACGTGTTCGCGGACAACAAGCTCGTATCCTCGCCGACGGAAGAGCGCGCCCGCTTCATCTACGCGTTGAGCCAGGAACTGTCGAAGACCCTGTCCGAGATAGACGGCGTGCTTGCGGCGCGCGTCCATCTCGTGCTGCCGAAGAACGATCCACTGCGGGAGGAGCAAAAGCCGTCCTCCGCATCCGTCTTCATCAAGCACGACCCGGCGGCATCGCTCGCGCCGCTGCTGCCGCAGATCAAGACGCTCGTGACGAACAGCATCGAGGGGTTGTCCTACGACAAGGTTTCGGTGGTGTTCGTGCCGGGCCAGAAATTACACCGGGCAGCGGATACCGCTTCGTCGCCCGCGCGGGCGACGCTGTTGAATTCGTTGCCCGTCCCTCTGCTGATCGGCGGCGCGATAGCCGGCTGGTTCGTCGCGCTGGCGCTTCTGCTGGGGCGCGGTTCGCGGCCCGGGCCACGTCCGGCGCCGGCGCCGCTGCCTGCCGCCCGCGCGGGAGGCGACGAATGACGCTCGCCAACACGTCCAATTGGGCCGACTTTGATCGCTCGCCGATTTCCTACATTCACCCAGAGCGCTCGGGCGAATGGTTTTCCGACCTCCCGCAGCATCTCGTTGCGTCGTTGTCCGGAAACCAGCGTCTGCGCCCCAGACTGTCGGAGATGATAGCGCGGCACTACCATTTGCCCCCCGTTCCGGCAGTCGCAAGCGACATCGACCACGCCATCGCCGCTCTCGATGCGCGCGTTCTGGAGACCATCATAGCGGCGGCCGGTGCAGTCTGGTACGGACACGCCTTCGCCAAAACCATCGACAAGGCGTCGCTTGCCGCGGTTCTCGCGCTGGTGGACGAAAAGACCTACCGCTTCGCCGTGGAGCATGCGGAACTCGCACCGCCAACAGGCGACGCGATCGTGTCGCCGCCAACGGCCGACGCGTTGAACGAGGCTGGACGAGGCTGCTTCATCGCGTGGATCGAAGCGTTGCCCGAATGGCTCGGCGGGCGCGTGGCGCTGAAATTTCCGGCAGCTTTCATCGCATCCGGGGCGCTCGGGGATCAGCAGGTCTACGGCCCCGCCATCGTCCGCAAATGCGCGGATTTCGTAGACCGGGAGCGCAAGCCCCATGGATGAGGGAAGCCATTCTTCGTTGAACGATCTTTCCGACAACGTTGACGCGCTGCTGGCGCGTAAGCCCGTTGGGGCCATCTTGCGCGCCGATGAAATGAAGACCTGGGAGGAAGGCCGCGCCTGGCTCGTCTCGGCGCGACGCGCCTGTCGGGACGTAGAAGAAACTCTTCCCGGCATCCTGGCCGAAGAAAAGGCCAAGGCGCGCCACGAAGGGCGCGATGAGGGCCTGCGCGACGCCATCGCGCTGATGGCGGAGATGAACGCGAAGGCCGTCGGGCATTACACGCGGATCCGGGAAGAGTTCACAAGCCTCGTCATTCGCGCGGCGGGCGAAATCATCGGCGAACTTCCGCCAGCCGATGCCGTGTCCGCGACGGTCCTGAAGACGCTCAGGACGCTTGATCTCGGCGCTGAATTCGCCTTGTACGTCTCGCCCGAAGTGTTCGACGACGTACGCGACAGGCTGAGCCGGGCGCTCGATCCCACGACGAAAGCGAAGCTGTTTCTGAGGCAAGATCCGAAGTTTTCCGCCACCGAATGCCGGCTCGTCAGCGAATTCGGACTCGTCGAACTCTCGCTCGACAAACAGTTCGACATTCTCGCCGAAAGTCTGCGCGCGGCTGGCATTGGCGTGGAGGCTTGAACACGATGCTGCACGAAGCGCCTCGCCTCGACATCGTGCCGCGCCTTCACGATGCCGTGGCCTCTGCCAACACGCGTCCGCTCAAGGGCCGGGTGAAGCGTATCGTCGGCACCATGATCCACGCCATGGTGCCTAACGCGCGGCTTGGCGAAGTCTGCACGCTACGCGACATCGCAAGCGGCGTCACGAGCTACGCCGAGATCGTCGGCTTCGATGACATGGTGGCGATGCTGAGCCCGCTCGGCCCCATTCAAGGGCTTTCGACAGCTACGGAAGTCAGCACGACGGGCCGCTTTCTGGAAACGCCGGTGGGCGAAGCGCTTCTCGGACGCGTGCTCGACGGCTTCGGCGAACCGCTCGATACAGACGCCAAGGGGCCCCTTCCTGCGCTCGACGCAAAGCCGCTCGAAGCGCTCGCGCCGCCCGCCCTGTCCCGCCGTGTCATTGACCGGCCGCTTTCTGTCGGCATCCGCTCCATCGACGGGCTTCTCACCTGCGCCGAAGGCCAGCGGATCGGTATCTACGGCGAGCCGGGCACCGGCAAGTCGCAGCTCCTCGGCCAGATCCTGCGCTTTTCGGATGCGGACGTGAACGTGATCGCGCTCGTCGGCGAACGTGGGCGCGAGGTGCGCGAATTTATCGAGCACCAGCTTCCGGGCGAGGCCATGGCGCGCTCTGTGATGGTGGTCGCGACCTCGGATCGTTCGTCGGTTGAACGTGTGAAGGGCGCGCAAACGGCGATGACCATCGCCGAACGGTTCCGCGATGAAGGTCGCCGCGTGCTGCTCGTCGTGGACAGTATCACGAGGCTTGCGCGCGCTCTGCGGGAAATCGGGCTTGCGGCCGGGGAACCGCCGACGCGGCGCGGCTTTCCTCCCTCGGTTTTCACGAAGCTGCCCGGCCTTTTCGAGCGCGCAGGAATGGGCGCCAAGGGATCGATCACCGCATTCTTCACGGTGCTGATGGAGGGTGACGGCACATCGGATCCGGTTGCGGAGGAAACGCGCAGTCTCCTCGACGGCCACATTATCCTGTCGCCGAAGTTCGTGCGTTCAGGGCATTTTCCCGCCATCGACGTGCCCGCCAGTTTGAGCCGCGTGATGCTCGACGTCGTGAAGCGCGATCATGCGGAGGCGGCGCGGAAAATCCGTCAGCTCATCGCCAAGCATGCAGAAGTCGAATTCCTGATACAGGTCGGCGAATACAAGCCGGGAGGCGATCCGCTCGCCGATGAAGCCATCGCGAAATGGCCGCGCATCCTCGACTTCCTGCGCCAGCCGTCGCTGGAGCGCGCCGACTTCGTCTCCACGCTCGCCCAGTTGAGGAGTCTGGCCGAATGAGCTTTCCCGCGCTCGAAGCCATCGAGAAACTACGCGAGCTTCGCGAACGCAGCGCGCTCGTCGAACTCGAAAGCAGCAACCGCGCCCGCGATATCGCCGACGCTAGGGCCGACCGTTTCGAGGCGCACCTTCAGGTTCGCTCGGACGCAGTCAAGAACGAGCAGGCGCGCATCTATGGCGAACTGGTCGACCGTCAGATCACCTCGAACGAACTCGACGACATCCACGCCCGCGTCGAGAGCAAGAACGCAGACCTTCGCGACCTCGCCGAAAAGGCCGGGCAGGCGAAGGTGGAGGCGGAGACGGCAGGCGAGAAAGCCGAGGCAGCGCGCTTTCGACACATGCGGCTTTTCAAGGCTCAGCAGAAATGGGCAGCCCTGATGAACCGGGAATCGCAGCGCCTCGACCGCGCGGAGGCGGAACGCGACGATCTCGTCATCGAGGACAGTTTCCATCCCACTCGAACCCGCTGGTGACGCATGTCTGCACTCAGTCATAGCGCCGCTATAGCAACGACCAACGCGAACGGCGCAAGCCCCTCCGGCATGGGAGCGGCGACAGGTGCATTTGCGCCCGCATTTCCCTCGGTTTCTCCCGCGCAAATTATGGCGAGCAACGCCTGGTATCGCCAGCGTCCGCCGTTGCAGTTTCAAGATGCGCGCATCCCGTTCAGTTTATCCGCGTCCCGCGCCGCACTCGAACCGCGCGACGGCGTGCATGCCACGGTTCAGTTCAGGATCGGCGAAGCGCCCGCCAGTCTGATCGCGCCGCACCAACTACTCGCCGCAATCGCCGGCGAATTCGGTGTCGATTATCGCGCGGTTGGTGCGTCCACCGTACTGCTTCTCGTCGAGCACCGGTGGACGGCGTTCCTGACGCGCATGGAACACCTGCTGAACGCCGAAATCATACCCGTCGGACTGGCAAACGTGCCGCTCGCCGTTTCCGGCACCGACGCGGCAGCGCTCGACGTGATCCTTGAATTTCTGGGCGAGGCGCATCTGTTTAGGCTACTCCTGCCCCCCAACATCGCGCGGGGCTTCGCCGCGTGGCTTGGCGCGCTGCCGGTCCAGCCTCCGAGCGCGGAGACCTACCCGGTCAGCGCGGCGCTTCGTGTGGGGCGTGCGCGGATCACGCTGGCGGAACTCGGCAACCTTCGGCTCGGCGACGTGGTGCTTGTCGAGACGCCGCTGACGCCTTCGGAACTGATGGCGGTGTTCGGCGAGCGGCACGCAGCGAGGGCACGCCGCGAAGGAACACGCATCGTCATTCAGGAAAACGCAACCCGGCTGTCGGGCGAGCAGGAAAAGGTGTGGTGCATGTCGGAAAAAGCGAATGAAGGCATTGGGGCGGCCCAGTTCGATGGCGTTCTCGACGACATACAGATCGGACTGACGTTCGAACTCGGCCGCGAGGAAATCGAGCTGAAGCTGTTGCGCCAGATCGGCGAGGGATACGTCTTCGAACTGCATCGCGATCCGCGCACCGCTGTCGACATCCTTGCCGGAAGCCGCCGCATCGGCCAGGGCGAACTCGTGCTCGTCAACGAGACGCTCGGCGTGCGCGTGACCCGGCTCTTCGATCATGGATAGTTTTTCGCCGAACGTCATCACGCTCGTCGTCGTCGTCGCGGGGCTCGGCCTCATTACGTTCGCCGTCGTGACGATGACGTCCTTCATCAAGATTTCGGTCGTGATGTTCCTGCTCCGGAACGCGCTCGGCATCCAGCAGACTCCGCCGAACATCGTCCTGTACGGCATCGCGCTGGTGCTTACGGTCTTCATCAGCGCGCCCTTGGCCCAGCAGGTGTATTCGCGGCTCGACGCGCCGAACTTGAAGCTCGAAAGCTTTCAGGACTGGATCGCCGCCAGCGAGAAGGCACGTGAGCCCGTGCGGGAGTATTTGACACGCTTCACGGGGGCGGGCGAACGCGACTTCTTCCTCAACGCCACGAAGCGCGTCTGGCCGAAGGACATGCACGAGACGGCGACGAGCAGCGATCTTGCGATCCTCATCCCGTCCTTCGTCATCACGGAATTGCGCCGCGCCTTCGAAATCGGGTTTCTGATCTACCTGCCCTTTATCGCGATCGACCTCATCATTTCAGCGATCCTTATGGCGCTCGGCATGTCGATGGTGCCACCGATCACGATCTCGGTGCCGTTCAAGCTGTTCCTGTTCGTGGCAATCGAGGGCTGGTCAAAACTCTTCCACGGGCTGGTGCTGAGCTATGCGTGATGGCGTTCAGACCGGCTCGGCGGAGCCCAACCCGCACGCGCACGCGTCAGCCGAAGCATGCCGCACCCTGGCGGCTTACATTATTCGTCGGACGACGCCAGACACGGAGTGAGCGCGATGCCCGAGTCCACCATCATCGCCCAGTTCCAGACCATGATGAACATCGTGGCCTTCGTTGCACTGCCGCCGCTCCTCGTCGCGATGGCCGTCGGCCTCGTCGTGGCGATCCTTCAGGCGGCGACACAGATTCAGGACCAGACCCTTCCCCTGACCGTCAAGGTGATCGCGGTCGGGCTCACGCTCGCGATCGCCGGCACGATGCTTACGCGCCCGCTGTTCGAGCATTCCAACCGCATCTTCGAAGACTTCGCGAGCATTACTCGATGATGGCTAACCGCCCGGTGCATGGCCATGACCCCAGCCGTTAATGCGCCCGGCACGCTATCGGACATCGCCCACGTCTACCTCTTCGCCTTCGCGCTGTCATTGCCGCGCGCCTATGCGATGTTTTCCTTCGTGCCGATCACCACGCGGCTCGGGCTTCCGGAGCTTCTGCGCGCGACGACCGTTTTGGCGATCATGCTGCCGGTCATTGAGCCGTTCGCCGAGGAAATCCGCAAGGTTCCCGAGATGACGGCTTTCACGCTCGCCGCGCTCTGCATCAAGGAAGCCGTCATCGGCATAATGCTCGGCCTTGTGCTGGGACTGCCCTTCTGGGCGCTGGAAGTGGCCGGCAACATCCTCGACTTCGTGCGGCAGGCGCCGGACGCGCAGCTTCAGGACCCGCAGGGCACCACGGAATCGAGTATCACCGGCACGCTGCTGTCAATCTTCGTGATCTTCGTGTTCCTCGCGTACGGCGGCTTCGGCATTCTGACAGACGTCGTCTATACGAGCTTCGGGGCGTGGCCCATGCTGGAACTTGCGCCCGCGCTCGCAACCGATGCTGTGCTGAAGTTCGGCCCGCTGCTCGACAAGCTGTTCCGCATGGCGCTCGTGCTGGCCGCACCGGTGCTCGCGATGATCCTGCTCGCGTTCCTCATTCTCATCATGATCGCGAGGTTCGTGCCGCAGATCAACGTCTTCGACCTTTCGATGTCGGCCCGCAACATCGCTTTCTTCATCGCGCTTCCGATCTATCTCGTCTTCGTGCTCGACTACCTCATGCCCGAGCTTGCCGCGACGAAGACCGTCGTCGAGACGGTAAGGGCGTTCCTCCATGGCTAAGAACGACACTTCGGAAGAAAAGACGCTTCCGCCATCCCCGAAGAAACTTCGCGACCTGCGCAAGAAGGGGCAGATAGCGCGTAGCACCGACATGGTGACGGGCGTGGCGACGACAGGCGCGGCGCTGTATCTCGTCGGGACCGCGAGCGGCTTCTCGCGCGATTTCGAGATAACCACCCGCGTCGTGTTCGACCTCCAGAACGCGCCGTTCGAACTTGCCGCATCGGAGGCGCTCGCCGCGCTCGGCGTTTTTGTCGGACTTTATCTCGCCGGGCTCATCGCGGTGGTGGTCGGCTGTGTCATCATAGCCAATGTGATCGTCAACAAGGGCTTCCTGTTCTCGCTCGATCCGATGAAGCTGAGCTTCGACAAACTGAACCCTGTCGAGGGATTTCAGCGGCTCGTTTCGGTTCGCAGCGCCGTCGAACTGGTGAAAATCTCGCTCAAGACGGCGCTGCTGATCTCGCTTTGCCTGATCGCGATGACGAGCGGGCTTCAGGCAATTTTCTCGATCCCCTTCTGCGGCGTCGAGTGCGTCGGGCCGATTCTGGGTCGCGTCGCCACGCCGATGATCGTCATCGCCATCGCCATCCTCCTTTTCGCAGGCATCATTGACGTCGCCGTTCAGACGTGGCTGTTCCGACGCGACCAGCGCATGTCAAAGACCGAGGCAAAGCGCGAGCGGAAGGACGAGGAGGGCTCGCCCGAGGTGCGCACTGCTCAAAAGCGCCAGCGCTCGCGCTTCCTGCAGACGGCGTCGCACTACACTGAAGAAGACGCGACGATCTTCATCGAAGGTCATTCGGTTGCCGTGGGCCTGCGTTTCGTGCGAAACGAGACGCCGCTGCCTGTGATCGTTTGCAAGGGGCGCGGCGAGCAGGCGGCGCGTCTGCTGGCGGCGGCGCAGGGGCGTGTGGCGATTCACTTCGACGACGAGTTCGCCTCAGGGCTCGCCCAGCGCGCAGAACTCGGCGGCACCCTGCCGGAAGCTTATTTCCCCAACTTCATCAAAGCCTTGCAAGAAACGGGGCAGCTCTGATGCCACGCATAACGTTTCGGCTTGAAAAAAGTCACACAAAGACGGCGCTTTACGGCTCTCGACGGCTGGGTGGCCATGACGGGAAAGTGAGAGAACTTTCAGGGGCTCGCCTCAATCATATTTCAGTTTCAAAGAAAGCTTGTTCGCCTCCACATCCATCGTGCAAATGAACTCATTCCACGGCGGTTGGTTCTGTGACGTCGAAGAAGGCGCGGTGCTCGACTAGAAGGTCGAGTAGGGCGCCGCCGAGCTTGCCGCCGCCCTTGAACCACTTCGTCGAGCCGTCCCCGTTTGTATACTCAAACTGGCACTGAGCGACGTCGCCCTCGGGAACAGCTTCGCCCGCATGGTGATGTTGTGGGCATCGTCCGGGGCAGCGTCGTGCAGTAACTGCCCGATCCTCTGGCAAATTTCGATGTCTCGGGCATAGCTAGACAGCGTCGAGCCTTTCCCCGAGATAGGTTCAGTCATAGTTAAGCTTCAGCGAAAACTTCTCCGCTTCCACATCCATCGTGAAATTGAATTCACGCCACGGCGGTTGATTCTGGGAAACAAAAAAATCACGATGCTCGTTCAGAAGATTCATCAGTTCCGAGTTGACATTTGTGGGGGCTAGAAACCAGTTCGCCTCGCCCGACTCATTAATCGAGTCGAATTCGAACCGTACCGCATCACCCTCGGGCGCGAGCTTGGCGCGCATCACGATCTTGCGTGCGGTGTCCGGGGCCGTATCGTAAAGCAGTTGCCCGATCCTGTTACAGATTTCGATGTCGCGACTCTGCAACAACGCCCTCCCGACGCGTTCTTGAACATTTCTTGCACCGGCCGCTCGTTGCCAATTTCCAAGCTTCCGCAACGCCCTTTGCAAAGCGTTAGTATTTCAAATTCATCGAAAATTTCCCAGTCTCGACATCTATCGTTATCGTACATGCCTTCCAAGGCGATTGATTTTGGGAAACGAAAAAGGCCCGATGGCGCTCAAGGAGATCAAGCAAGCGTGAGTTGGTTTTGCCAGTCGAAGCGAACCAGTTCACGTCACCTTTTTCGTTCTCGTAATCGAATTCAAACTCTCCGACGTCTCCTTCATCGGCAAGCTTCGCCCGCATGATGATTTTCCGTGCATCATCTGGAGCTACGTCGTAAAGCAACTGGCCAATCTCTCGATTGATCACGATGTCGGTGCTTTCCATTACCTCACTCCGGGCGCATTCCTAAAGGTCACTTCCACCGGACGATCATTGCCAATACGATACGTTATGTTGAAGCTTTCCGGTCGGATGCTGGATCCATCGTAAACGTTTTCGATCTTCACATGAACCGGTTTTCCGTCTTGGAGAGCCTCACGCCAACGATCCTCCATGCGCTTCCATGCACCGGTATTCAAATTGCCGTTCTGTGGCACCAGGTTGATCTTGTCGCCCGACCCACCTAGCGATGAAGCCACTAGGTGACCGCCCTGATCGCCGGGTTCGCCGGAATGCCCAACCGCAGACTGCGCTTTCGTGTTACGATCACGCTTGATGAGAGACAAATCAACATCCACGTCCTTAACGCGGCCGAGATCGTCGGTGTGATAGATCTTGTCGCCGTCGATCTTGTAGACCGTGTTCGGTTTCGGATTGGCTAGTTCCGCTGACCAGTTGCCCTTGGTGCCGGATTTCGTAGTGATTTCCTGCAGAACGTCGTCAGCTGCCTTCGCCGCATCGTCTCCTTTCGAGGCGAGCTTCAGCGCGTCGTCGCCCTTCGTCCCAGCCTTTGCCGCGTCATCGGCGTTGCCCGCGAGTCGGGCTGCATCGTCTGCCTTGTTGGCGAGCCTCGCCGCATCGTCGATCAGGCCAGCGCCCTTGACGGCCGCCTTGCCACCGCCTCCCACGATGCCTCCCGCCACGAGGTCGACACCGATGCCGAGGCCCATTGCGACCTCGGGACTTGCACCGAGCGCCTTGGCGGCGTCGGTCGTCGCGGCCTGTGTAAAGGTTTCGGTCGACTGACCGGAGAACGCGGTGCGAAGGCCCGCCTGAATATCGTCGATGCCGTGCAGCGCGACAGCGCCACCCACGACAGCGCCAACGCCCGTCTCGGAGGTGATGATGGCGCCCGCGACGCCGCCAACAACTTCGAGCACGCCGCCGACAGCCTGAAGCGCGCCGAGCCCGCGCGTCATCCAATCGCCGCCGGCGTCGGCCTTCTCTTCTTTCTTTGGCGCCGGCTGTTCCTGCTTTGCAGGTGTATTGGCGGGGTGGGCTTCGAGTTGCGCCTTGAAGCTGTCAGCCTTCAGCGCATCGGAAACGAAGGAAGTGTCACGGACGGACGAAATGCTGTCTGCAGCGCCTAAATTCATTTGTCTGCCCCCAGTTGACGGCAATGGCTTCCCAAAAACTGGTTACTAGCTAGCGCGGCCTACCTGACGAAGACCTGTCCACTGACCAGACGCTATCGATTTCAGGCTACCGCGCGCGGCGCATGAGCCGGTTCATTTCTTTGGCCAGCGCGGACAGGTTTTCGTCAGCATAAATCGAGAATGATCCCCCGAGATTGAGCTGGCCCGGTCCTACGCCCGGATGCATTTTTTGGGGCAAAAAATGGTTATCGCCGTACCGAATGACGTGAGTGCCGTTCGCGCCGCGACTCTGCCGAAACCCGAAGAGTCGCTCGCGGACAAGTTTCGCAGCGTTTTCGATAAAGCGAAAGACGCGGCATCTTCCCTCGTCGACCATGCGGCGACCGCGATTGAGCGAGCAAAGGCGGGGACCAGTAACCCGCTTGCAAGCGTCGCGGGCGGGGCTGAGCAAGCCGGCAAGACGATCTCCGATCCGGAGAGCCAGATTGCCCGTCTAAACACCGACGGCGATCAACTGGTTATGGCCATGACCGCAGAAGGCAAGCTGCAGTTGCCGATCGAGGGCGTGCCTATCGGCGTCAAGGGTCAGTACGGATTTTCCATCACGGTGAAGCAGGTTGGCGATGAACCGGCAGCCGACAACAACGGACAGAAGCCACATTACGATGTCACCTTCGACAAAAACCTGCTTGGCGGGGCGATGGTCGAAGCGCCCGTTCCCGGCGTCGACCCGGCCTTCGAACTGAATGCCCGAACGACCGGGTCAGTGACGATGCGTTTCGACAGTCAGCAAGACGCGGCTCG
Organism: Rhodomicrobium udaipurense JA643; assembly: GCF_000636015.1. Taxonomy (GTDB): domain Bacteria; phylum Pseudomonadota; class Alphaproteobacteria; order Rhizobiales; family Rhodomicrobiaceae; genus Rhodomicrobium; species Rhodomicrobium udaipurense. The sequence goes on along the minus strand of NZ_JFZJ01000025.1, from coordinate 5,375 downwards.
CGCCGTCCAGACCCTCCAGAAACTGGCCGCCGCGGAAGCCGTTCGCGACGGGGGCAACGCCGCGACGAAGGCGATCAACCCGCTTGCTTCGATCTCCAATCCTTTCTCGAACCCGGTCACGGACAACGGGAATCTGATACCCGGATTAGGCGATCTGGCCGCGAAAGCCGTCGAACCTTCGCAGGAAGACAGAAATTTCCTTCGCGACCATGTCACAAGCTACTCCGAGCGCCTCGGCCTTCAAGAGCGCGGCAAGGTCGCGGTCAAGTTCGCCAATCTCGGTATAGAGCCACGGCTCGACAATAATCAGTGGATTACACGCACTGTCCAACTGCCTCAGAACGGCCAGCTCGGGCGGCTCACCTATACCTTGTCGGGCGATCTGAGCCTCAGCGCCAAGGAGAAGTTGACGATCGGCAAGCAGGAGTTCGACCAGCTTGAAATCGGCTATGTGCCGCAGAACATCGTCGATCACGGCCGATTCAGCGGGGAGGTTAGCCTGAGCTGGGATCTGCCGGCGAACGGCTCGGCCAGCACAACGCCGGGCAAGGGAAACTTCTCGGCCCTGCCGGAGCTTTCCAACCTCGGCGCGCCGGATCGCCTCTCTGCGAACCTGCGTCTGGACTATCAGACGCAGGGGCTCGCCGATCTGAGCCGTACCGACATCAACCGCCTGAACTTCGGCGTGACGGTCGACAATCCTACGGAGCATGCGGGATCGGCGGTCAACAGCATGCTGCACGGCGACCTTCAGAGCGCCTTCGGTAATCTCGGCGACGACTTAACGGTTACGGCGCGAAATGAGACACTGGGGCGCGACGGCGTGCATCAGCAGCACGAGATCGGCATCGAGGTTGCCGACGTAGTGGAGGGCAAGGTTTCGCTCGAAGGCGACATCGGTCTCGATGACGTGACGAGCAGACGCACGGCCACCTTCACGGGGACCGAGATCGCCAAAAGACTGGCGGGGCCGGATGCAGAGCCGCCCGCAGCGCCGCAGGGTCCGGCGCCATCCGGTGACGCCCAGCAGAGCCCGGCGAAGCCCGATCAGGTGGTGGTTGTGCCGCATGACGGTCTCAACGTCCGCGAGACGCCGGATGCAAACGGCCAGAAGGTTTCGGCGTTCCAGCATGGTACGTTCCTTCAGCCGACAGGTAACGAGGCTTCGGACCGAAAGGGAAATCGCTGGGTCGAAGTTACCGGAACCGATGTCAACGACAGACCGGTTCAGGGTTGGGTGAATGGCTCTTACGTCACGCCGCATAAGGCTGGCGCGATGGACGCCACCGGGCGCATCGATCCTGAACTCGAAGCCGACGGATACCGCGAACATACGGTGAAGCCCGGCAATACGATCTGGGACATCGCGAAACAGAATGGCGTCGACTTCGACGAGACAGTGAGACTCAATTCGGATCACCTCATCGACCCGAACATGATCTTCCCCGGAGACACGATCTATATTCCGGGAACGGCAAAGCCGGGCGGGCCTACGCAGCCGGCGCAGCCTCAGCCACCTGTTCAGCCGCAGCAACCTTCGAGCAGCGCACCCAGCGCCGGATCGGCGGGCAGCCCGTCCGCGCCTTCTATATCTGGATCGTCCGCGCCTTCCGCCCCGTCCACCGAATCCGCGCCTTCTGTTCCGGCGACTCCAGCCGCTCCGTCCGTGCCGAGCGACTCGAACAGCACATCCGAAGGCAGTGGCTCCGACACGCCGGTAACGCAAGCGCCGCCGCGACCCGCCAATCCGCAGACGAACGCTTCAGGTCGCGCGGATCTCGGCAAGATCTTGCACGATTACCAGATGCCCGACGATCCCGGCGGCATGGTTCAGTGGGAACCCGGAGCGCCGCTCGGCTGGTTCACGGGATCGAAGAGAGTGACGGCCACCGAAAGTGAGATGCTCAACAAGCTTTCGCCGTTGGAATTGAGAGATTTCAACGACATCGCAAACTTGGCAGAAATGATCGCCAAAGAGCATTATCCTGCTCCGCGGGATAAGAAAAGCCACTTTACAGATGAGCGCGAATTCAACATATGGGGCGCAAACGACGGCCATATGGACGCCTTCCGCCATACCTACTGGAATGCGCTGATGACGGAGCGCTTCGGCGCAGAATTCACCAAGAGCTTCACGAATGCGCACGAAGGTGTTTCAGGCAATCCAGCCGACCGCGAGGCAATGGATATTTATAACAATTCAGTCGGCCGCCGCATCGCACAAGAACACCCGAACGCCTCGCCTGAACAACTCGTCGATCTAGTCCAGCAAGCGATGAACAGGGGCGAACTTGTCGTCATCGATCGAAACGGCGACCTGGCGTGGAGCGACAAGGTCTCCTATGGAGAGCATGGTGTCGCGAACGACGGCCCGGCTCCTGGCGTGATGGCGCCCGCTGACGCGAATGCGCGCACCGCGAGTTGAGAAGCATTGAGTAGCGATCCGGCGTTTGGTCGGGCGCTTTTTGAGCTGCCCCATCGTCTTTGCTGACACATGGCGGTTATGTAATTCGACATAATGAGTAGGCGGCGGAAATTTCACTTCCAGAAAAGGGAGGCAGCATTTTGAGACGCAAACTTACCGTATCGACTTTGGCCGCCATTTCTGCAACGGCTCTAGTGCTTGGGGTAAATTCGGCAGCATCTAGCAGTTTCGATTCGCAAAAATGGAGATCAGAAGCCGGGAATTTGACGTCCAGCAACTCACGCCATGGTATGTCTCTTGATCTCGAAAAGAACGTTCTGCGCATTGGAATGACGAAAGATGAGGTCGTGTCGATTTTGGGGCAGCCAGACGGGAAAAAGAAAACGGGAGCTTTCATCTACGATCTCGGTGTCGGCATGATCGACCTTGATTTTTATGTGCTCGAATTCGACGAAGCGGGTAAGCTCAAGCGGTTTTATTTCGAACCCGGTTAAACTTGCTAATCGGGCTCTCGCATTGCGCATAAAATCCAGGCGCGACACCCGAGCAGCTTGCACCGTGGTAAGGATGGCGCCCGCTGACGCGAATGCGCGCACGGCGAGCTGAGAAGCAGCATCGAATAGCGATCCGGCGTTCGGTCGGGCAAGTCTCATTTCTTTGCTGACACATGGCCTTCGTAACGATGCCATTTCAGCGCGCGGATCCCATCAACCTATCAAAAAAAGCATGCCCGCGCCGGCGGTACAGGATTTCCATTCGCTCACCCACGGTCAGCGCTTTTTCGCAGCTTGGGCGGCTGGCGCTGCGGAGGTCTCGATGGGCGCCTTGGGCTGAACCATCGCGAGGGAAATGCCGTCGAGCATCCACTGGCCATCGACTTGCAAAAAGGCGAAGTCGAAATGGACCTGCTCCGGCGACGAGGGGATGAGGCCGGTCAGACGGATGGAACCATTTTGCTGCAAGGATGGCGGCCCTGCCAGTTTTGGGGTGATGAAGAGGATCGGGGCGAGATCGAGATTGCGCTGGCGAAGGGACGCAAAAGCTTCCGCCAGCCGCGTCGGATTATTGCTCCGCTGGAAGTCCGGCGTGCCGAGATCGCGTAGCAGCGTGTAATTGCCCGTCATATTGGCCTGATTGACCGCGATTATCGTGGTCTTAATCAGCATCACGAGTTTGTAGTCGTTCGGGATGGCGGGATTGCGCGCGGCGAGCGCGTCGCCTTGTGTCGCGGCGGTCGTCCCGCCCTTTTGCTCCTTGGTCGCAGGTACTGGCTTGTTTGGTTGCGCGGAGGACTTGCTGGACGCGCTCCAATTTCCGGGCTGGGGTTGTTGTGCGCTCCGTTGGGCCCGCGCCTCCCCGACAAGCAACACGGCGAGCACCAGAACGCCAAAGCCGACTCTTGCATGTCCAGCCATCGTTACCTTCGGGTACATCACAAGCTTTCCTAGACCAGTACACGTTCGAGCGGAAGCGGCCTGACAGGCTCGACACTAAGTGTCGAGCTAGTGGAGCAAATTTGACATTTGAGTCCCGTTTGTGGCGAGCTCTCGCTCAAATGTCAAATTCAAAAGCTCCACTAAAATCAACACGTTGCTAGTGGTCCCTGTGATTCCGGCATTTGCTCACGAGGCGCCGCGAACGGATGCAAATGTCGGAATCGGACCACTAACGTGAAGATCGACGCAAAGAAGAACCGCCTGAAAAAGGCGGTTCTTCGGATTTATACCGAAGCGGCGGTGAGCCGCCTCACTTCGATCCTGCCGGTTACTTCAGCGGGGGAAGTCCGCCGCCGCCCGCGATCTGTAGCGAGACGCGGCCCGCAACCTGTTCGCGGTCGGTGCTGAAACCGATCGCGCCGCCAAGTGAGACCATGTCGTTCGCGTCGAAAACGCCGCCCGCGATGGCTGCGATGCCAGACACGGAAAACGCGTTGTAGCCGTCATAGTTGCCCCAGTTCGCGGCGAGCGCCCAGGTCTGGTCGGCAGTACGATCCGGCGTGGCGAGCGAGGTCGCGACCGCGATACCGGCCGCGAGGTCTTCCGTCCTCGACCCGAGATAACCCATCCGGTTGAAGAGGAAGCCGCCATCCGAGGCAAGGTTGCCGTTGCGGTCAGACGTCACGACTTCGAGCGGACCGGACTGATAGGCCTTGCTCTGGTAGCTGGTGATACCGGCGAAGGTATACTGGTTATTGGCGTTGCCCACGGAGACCTGGTTGGCGCGCGTGGTGGAGACTGTACCGATCGCGTAGGAGTTGGTGTAGCCCGCGTTGGCTCCCGTGCCAAACGCCCCGGAGCGGCTGCCGGAGGCTTGTGCGCCGGTGCCAATTGCAACCGCGTCGTTGGCGCTCGCCGCGGCACCGAAGCCGATCGATGTCGTTCGGTCAGCGTCGACGCCGTTACCTGAGAGAGTGCCGATAGCGATGTTGTCGTTCCCGCTCACAGCGTTGCCTGCGAGCGAGCCGCTGGCCTGATTTCGGCTGCCAGCAACCAGATTACCGGAGAGGTTACCCACGGCGACGTTACCGTTCCCGAGCACGGCGTTGCCCGAGGCGATGCCGCTCGACTGGTTGCCGATGCCGAGCACCGCATTGCCGGTTCCAACGCCGGAAGTCTGGTTCGCGTAGCCAATGACGAGATTGCCGGAAGCGGTGCCCGAAGCGCTGTTGTCATCTCCGAAGACAGCGTTGCCGGTCCCGACGCCCGACGCCGCGTTGCGGCTGCCGCGCACGATGTTGCCCGAGCCGGTGCCGGCCGCGCTGTTGTCCGAGCCATCGACGAGGTTGCCGGTGATGAAGCCCGACGCCGCGTTGCGGTCGCCGCGCACGATGTTGCCCGAGCCGGTGCCGGACGCGGCGTTGTCGCTGCCGTCGACGAGGTTGCCGGTGATGAAGCCCGATGCTCGGTTCCGGTCGCCGCGCACGAGATTGCCCGAGCCGGTGCCGGATGCA
>NZ_JFZJ01000024.1 GCF_000636015.1 Rhodomicrobium udaipurense JA643 | reverse complement strand
CGCCCGGCACGATCACCGGCAAGAGGCCGCTTTCGATCATGCGAAACTTCTCGCCGGCCGTGCGATACTGGAAATACGTCCCTGTGCGGTCGACGATGAACTGTCTGAGGATGTCCTTGCCGTCGAGCCTGTCGCCCATGCGCCAGAACACCTCTTCGAAGTAGTCCTGAATGGCGGCGGGCGCGAACAGATCCGCGTGCTTGTCTCTGATGCGCGAGAAATCGCCGATGAGCCCCTTGATCTCGCTCGGCACCGAATACCCGACCGCCTCGAACACGGTCACGACGCTCGCATCTGGATCGCGGCGGCCTTCACGGTTGCAGCGACCCGCAGCCTGCGCGATCTGGTCCAGCCCCGCCTCGGCGCGAAAGACGCGAGGAAAGTCGACGTCGACACCAGCTTCTACCAGCGAGGTGGCGATTAGCCGACAAGGGCGGTCGTTCTCCAGTCGCGCGCGCACATATTTCAGGATTTCGCGCCGATTCACCGCGTATTGCCGCGTGGTAAGATGCAAAACGCCGTCGAGCCCGGCCTTGACTGCGTCGCGATAGAGGTCGAGCGCATGGGCACGGCTGTTGACGATGACGAGCGCCTGTCGCTCGCGGCCAAGCGCATCCACTAGCGCCGCGTTGTCCATCGGCCCCGCAAAGTCGAGCCGCGTTCGCCTGAGTTCACGGGCAAGGCCAGCCGGATCCGGCGCAAGCTCGCGGCCGTCCAGCGGCAGGCCGGGGAAGCCCTTGCGCGCGCCCAGTGCAGGCTGCGTCGCCGTACAAAGAACAATGGTGCACCCGTAATTGGCGGCCAGTTCCTCTATCACGCGCAAAATCGGAAGCAACAGATGACGCGGCAACGTTTGCGCCTCGTCCAGCACGATTACTGACCCCGCTATGTTGTGCAGCTTGCGGCAGCGCGAAGGGCGCGCGGAGAACAGGCTTTCAAACAACTGCACCGTCGTGGTGACGACCACGGGGGCGGCCCAGTCTTCCATGGCGAGGCGAAGCTTGTCGCGGCTGGAGAGGTTTCTGACTTTCTCCTCGTCGATGGCGGAATGGTGCTCGAGAACGATGTCGTCGCCGAAGAGATCGCGGAAAATGCCCGCGGTCTGGTCGATCACGGACGTGAAGGGGATGGCGTAGATGATGCGCCGCATGCCATGGGCGCGGGCATGGTCGAGCGCGAAGGCGAGTGAGGTCAACGTCTTGCCGCCACCGGTCGGCACCGTGAGCGTGAAAAGGCCAGGGACTTCGTTTGCCTTGCCGCGCACATGTGTGAGCACTTGCTGACGCAAGTGGTTGACGTGCGTGTCGATCCCAACCGCTGTCTTTTGCGCAAGTTCGCTGTCGAGTCGCTCGATGAGCGCGGGCAGTACGTCGCTCAGCGCTGGCCAGTCCCGATCGGCCGTCCGCCCCTCGATCCGATTGTAGTACGCCTCCGTGTTCTTGAAATCGGCGTCAACCAGGCACGAGAACAGCATGCGTCCGAGAAACGATAGGCGAAACGGACCGTTGATATTGCTTTTGAACGCGAAAGCAGGTGCGAGATCGGACGCCTCGACGTCAAGTTCATTTCGCCAAATCGTCGCAAGACTTCCGAGTTGAGCCCTTCGGAGCCGCTCGCTCAAAGAGGATGCATCGCCGATTTGGTCCGGCAGTCCTGCGTGGTGGCCGGCGATGGCGTGGGCGATCAGTTCGGCAACCGCCCTTTCGCGCGGATTTGCCGTGAGAGAAAGGATCAGCGCCGCACCGGCAATCGAATGCTCGACACGGATGTCGCTTCCCTCGAGGCGGCGTTGAAAATCGGGATGGTATTTGCCCAGATCGTGCAACAGCCCGGCTATGCGGGCCGCTCGATCTCCTCCCCATGGGGCACCGAGTTGCGCAGCAAGCGCCGCAACTTCCGACAAATGCTCAGCGAGAGGCTGCCAGTCGACCTTGCCGCCATCTTTTGAGGAATGCGCAAAATACATGGTCAAGCAATCGTCTATTAACGAGTAAACCATGCCAGACTCGCACACCTTTTGGGTGGTATACTTCTTTTTTCCACAACGAATAGCTTCCGGCTTCCTACGTCGGGATCGCTGCTACCAAGCGCACAATGTCAATTTTATATTGACGTAACGTGTTGTTCTGTATACCCACGAGTTAACAAATAAATATTATTGTCAATACAAAGATTGACATATGAGCGTCAAGAGAGCCGTCCGCGAGCAATACTAGGCCATTGTCGATAGCGCCGCCAGCCAGACGGCAGGGCTCGTTGTGCCGCGCGAAGGGTGGGCGCGGACGATGCGCAAGGCGCTCGGCATGTCGGGCGCATCAGATAGAACTCGCATTCGAAAGCGCGATAGCCCTGGAAACATTTCCGGTTTAGCCAAGGGCCGTCCCAAAAGTGATGCAAGATAAGTGAAAACCGGAGCCACAACTGGCTCCGGTCTGCTAACTCTCTTTCGAAACGACGCGGCAATTCGCTTCACTGGGCCCAAGCACCGCTACCGCTCCAACCCCATGCTGCGGCCGCTGTGGATGACCGTCTGGGCCTCGCGCCTTTCTACGACACCGGCCTCCCGCGCTTCCATCTTTGCTTCGATGCGCCGCTCGATCACTTTCAGCCGCTCCTTGTCCGACGCATCGAGGGGCATGGCGATTTCGCGCCGAAAGGCCGCGCCCGCATCCCGGCCGCCGGCATCGCGAAAATCGAGACAGGAAGCACGGGCTATTACACATGGTCCGAGCGCGACTTGCACGCCTTCGAGGCCTATTGGCCGATCGGCTCACGTGCGCGGCTCGCCTTTGATGTTATGATCTATCTTGGCGTTCGGCGTTCCGATGCCGTTTGCCTTGGGCCACAGCAAGAGTCTCGCGATGGGCACTCTATTACCTTCCAGGTTTGGAAGGGGCGAAAAAAGTACGCAAAAACGCTAACGCTGCCCATCCTCGCGCCCCTGCGAACATAGCATCGATTCTAGCCAAGTCGGGGAAACGTACCTTTTGACCCAGGCGGGCAATCCACACGCGAGTGGCGACAGTTTCGGGAACTGGTTTCGAGATTGTTGTCGGGAAGCCGGGCTTCCTGAATGCAGCCCTCACGGCTTGCGAAAAGCCGCTGCGGTGCGTTGCGCCGAGGCGGGCGCCACCGAACACGAACTTATGGCCATGTTCGGTTGGGACGACCCTGCGATGGCGCGCGTCTATACGCGGATGGCCGAGCAAAAGAGAATGGCCCGAAGCGCCGCGGAGAAGATAAGATCGATGGCAGAGAAGTTAGAAAATGTGTCTCACTCGCTGTCTCACAATAAAGAATATGATGATAAATTAATGACTTACAAACTAAGTGGTGCCCAGAAGAGGACTCGAACCTCCACGCCTTGCAGCGCTAGTACCTGAAACTAGTGCGTCTACCAATTCCGCCATCTGGGCTGTGGGCGTAGTACGTAGATGGCGCCGCGCGCTTTGTCAATCGCGTCGGAACGCTCTTTTGACGACCATCGCAGCTTTTCATTCGGGGGAAGGCGCGATATGCGTTATGATTAATTCCCTCTCCTTCACGCGCGCTTGATCTCCACAGGGTTTCGCATGGCATCTGCAAATGGAAATTCGACCGTGGTCACCGTTTTCGGCGGCTCCGGATTCCTCGGCCGATATGTGGTTCAGGCGTTGGCGAAGGCGGGGTTCCGCATCAAGGTCGCGGTGCGTCGCCCGGAACTCGCTCTGTATCTTCAGCCGCTCGGCTCGGTCGGCCAGATCGCCCTTGTCAGCGCTAACGTCCGCGACGAGAAGTCCGTCGCCGAGGCCGTGAGAGGCGCGGACGTGGTCGTCAACCTCGTCGGCATCCTCGTGCCGTCCGGTAGGCAGCGCTTCAAGGCGGTGCATGCGGATGCGCCGGAACTTATCGCGAAGGCGGCGCGCGCGGCAGGCGTAAAACGCTTCGTCCATGTCTCAGCCATCGGCGCTGACCGGCTTTCGCACTCGGCCTATGCCCGCACAAAAGGGGAGGGCGAGGCGCGCGCTCTGGCCGCCTTCCCGCAAACCGTAATCCTGCGTCCGTCGCTGGTGTTTGGGCCGGAGGACCAGTTCTTCAACCGCTTCGCCGGGCTTGCAGCCCTGTCGCCGGTGCTGCCGCTCATCGGTGGCAACACGCGATTCCAGCCGGTCTATGTCGGCGATGTCGCGCGCGCCGTGACGGCGGCAGTCGAGGGACGCGCGACCGAAGGCGCCGTCTACGAACTCGGCGGCCCGAGCGTCTACACTTTCCGCGAAATCCTCCAGAAGGTCTGCGAGTGGACGCAGCGGCCCCGCGTTCTGCTGCCGGTGCCGTTCTGGGCGGCGAAAATACAGGCGTTTTTCGTCCAGGCGCTTCCGGGCGCTCCGATCACGCTGGATCAGGTTCGCCTGCTCCAGAATGATAACATCGTCGGAGCCGAGGCGATCCGCGACCAGCGCACGCTTGAGGGCCTGGGTGTGACGGACCCGAAAAGTATCGAGGTCATCGTGCCGCCCTATCTCCAGCGCTACCGGCCGAGGGGTGAGTTCTCCACCGGCCGCGCCGCCGCGTTTTAGCCCGCCGCCCCATGCCGACGACGCTGATTCATTTTCCGCTTTGCCCGGCCTCGCGTGCAATCCGTGTGGCGCTGTTCGAGTGCGGCATCGAGGCGGACCTGTCGGAGGTGAAGCCTTGGGCGCTCGCGCGCGACTTCCTCAACATAAACCCGGCGGGCACGTTGCCCGTTCTCATGCTCGATGCGCGAGCCGTTTGCGGCGTGTATCCGGTCGTCGAATATCTCTCAGAGTCGACGCCGCGCGAAACGGGTGCCGCGGCGAGGGCGCAGATCTGGCCGGGACTGCCCGTGGAGCGGGCGGAGGCGCGGCGCGTGGCCGACTGGTTTCTTACCAAATTCGATGCCGAGGTGAGCCAGAGCCTGCTCGACGAGAAGCTCTACAAGCCGATGGCGCGCGGTCGACTCGCGCCGGACCTTCCGGCGATCCGCGCTTGCCGCTCGAATTTGCGCTATCATCTCTCCTACATCAGCTTTTTAAGCGATCAGCGGAAATGGCTCGGCGGCGATCATATCAGCTTCGCCGATGTCGCGGCGGCGGCGCAGCTTTCGGTGATGGACTATCTGTCCGAAATACCCTGGACGGAGTTTCCGGAGGCTAAGGCGTGGTATCAGCGCCTGAAATCGCGGCCGTCGTTCAGATCCATCCTCGCCGATCGCATACCGGGCTTCAGCCCTCCGGAGACTTATGCGGATCTCGACTTCTGAGCATGCGCGGACGGTGGCGGCGGGAGATAATCTTTCCGGCTTCGTGAAGGCGCGCGCGCTGGCGGAGGGGTTCGACACGGTCGGCATCGCGGACCCGGCGTCCATCGGCGAGGCAGGCGAAGGGCTCATGGGTTTCCTCGCGGCGGGCTTTCACGGCGACATGGGTTGGCTCGAAGCGAACGCGGACAAGCGCGCCGACCCGCGCGTGCTGTGGCCGGAGGTGCGCTCCGTGATCCTCGTCACGCTGAGTTACGGCCCCGACGCCGATCCGCGTATCGCGCGCAACGATCCTTCGCGAGGCGCCGTGTCCGTCTATGCGAAGGGCGCGGACTATCACGACATCATCAAGGCGAAGCTCAAGGCGGTGGCGCGGGATTTCGCCAGCATTGCGGGCGCGGACGTGAAGGTGTTCGTCGATACCGCGCCTGTCATGGAGAAGCCGCTTGCGCAGGCGGCGGGCCTCGGCTGGCAGGGCAAGCATACGAATCTCGTCTCGCGCGATCTCGGCTCGTGGTTTTTCCTCGGCGCGATCTTCACTACCGCAAAGCTTGCGCCCGACGCACCCGAGCGCGACCGCTGCGGCACCTGCCGCGCCTGCCTCGACGCGTGCCCGACGCGCGCCTTTCCCGAGCCGCATCGCATCGACGCGCGCCGGTGCATTTCCTATCTCACCATCGAGCACAAGGGCCAGATCGCGCCGGAATTTCGCGAGGCCATTGGCAACCGCATTTACGGCTGCGACGATTGCCTCGCGGCGTGCCCCTGGAACAAGTTTGCGCAAGAAGCGAGCGAGATGCGCTTCCATGCGCGCGACGCAGCTGACAATCCGCCGCTCCGTGAGCTTCTGCGCCTCGACGATGCCGCCTTTCGCGCGCGCTTCGCGGGCTCGCCGATCAAGCGCATCAAGCGCGATCGATTTGTGAGGAACGCGCTGATCGCGGCGGGCAATTCCGACGACGCGGCGCTTCTTGACGACGCGCTGCCTCTCCTCTGCGACGACTCGCCGCTCGTGCGCGGCATGGCCGTCTGGGCCGTAAGGCAATTAGGCGGGCTTGAGCTTAAATCGAAACTGAAAGAAAGTTATAGTTCAGAAGAAAAAGACGTCGCCGTGCGCGAGGAATGGGAGCGGACGCCATGAGCAATCTTTTCGTTTTCGGACTGGGATATTCCGCGCTTGCAACCGCCGTCCATCTTGCGGATGGCGGTTGGCCGGTGACGGGCACGGTGCGCTCGCGCGACAAGCTTGAACAAATCGCGCGAGACGGGATCACGCCGATCCTCTTCAGCGACGCCGAAGCTGTCGCGGCCGGGCTCCAGACGGCGTCGCACTGCCTCGTTTCGGTGCCGCCGGAAGCGGAGGGCGATCCGGCGCTGCTTGCCTATCGCGACGCGTTGCTGGAGGCACCGGAGCTTCACTGGATCGGCTATCTTTCCACCATCGGCGTTTATGGCGACCATGGCGGCAAGTGGGTCGACGAGGAAACGCATGTGGCCGCCACCGGTGGCAGGCGGTCGGCGCGCGCGGAGGCCGAGATCGAATGGACGGCGCTTGCGAAAGAGAAGGGCATCGCGCTCGACATCTTCCGGCTGGCGGGCATCTACGGCCCCGGACGCAGCCCCATCGACCGCATCCGCTCGGGCGAGGCGCGCTGGATACACAAGGCGGGGCAGGTGTTCAACCGAATCCACGTCGAAGACATCGCGCAGACCGTGATCGCCGCGATCAGGCGCGACCGGCTGGGCGGCGTCCACATCTTCAACGTGACCGACGACGAACCGGCCCCGAACCCGGACGTGCTGGCCTATGCGGCGGACCTGATCGACGTGCCGAAGCAGCCGCTCATTCCTTACGAGGAGGCGGATCTATCGCCGATGGCGCGCAGCTTCTACGAAGGCAACAAGCGCGTGCACAACGCCAAGATCAAGCGCGAGCTTGGCGTGCTGCTGCGCTATCCAACCTATCGCGAGGGCCTGCGCGCGCTTGCACGGGAGGGCTGACGCGGGCTTACAAAAACTCCGCAAGCGTTGCGAACAGCAGAGCGAGATCCTGCGGGCGCGAAAGGCGGTGCTGCGCGTCCTTGACGAGAGCAAGGCGGATGTCGGGCGCGGCAAGGCGGTCGATCAGGTCCAGCGAGTGCCGCCACGGTATGTCCGCGTCCTGCTGCCCGTGGATGATACGGACGGGTGCGCTGATGCCGATGGTTTCGCCGAACAGATGGCGCTCGCCGTCATCGACGAGCGTCTTCGTGATCGGATAAGGCTCCGCGCCATAGGCGGACGGACGCAGGAAAACGCCGTCGCGTTCGAGCGCGGCTTTCGCTTCGGGCGGGAAACGGTCGAGCATAACGCGCGTCATGTTCCAGGCGGGCGCGATCAGTACGAGCGCCGCGGGCGTGGGGCGACCCAGTTCAGCGAGCCGTCGCGCAATCAGCAGCGAGAGCCACCCGCCCATGCTTGAGCCGACGAAAACCGAAGGCCCGGAAACCGCAGCCGCCTCAAGAACCGCGTCGGCCTCTGCGAGCCAGCGGCTGATCGTGCCGTCTTCGCACGCGCCGCTGGAAAGCCCATGGCCGGAATAATCGAAACGCAGGCACCCCGCGCCATTGCCTGCCGACCACGCGTCGAGCGCCGTCGCCTTCTCGCCGTCCATCTGCGATCTGAAACCCGAGAACCAGACAAATGTCGTCCTATTTTCTTCAGCTTTCCGAAATCGCCACGCGATAGAGCTTGTAGAGCCGTCCGCTGCCGGAACGGGGAGCAATTGCAGTTTTCCGCTGTTCATCTTATGCTTCTCCCATGAGACCGAGCAGAAGAGTGAGGTCCGTTCGCCCTTTGTCCGCGACCCCTCGCCGTATAGTGTGATATTTGGGGGCGATGATGCTCAAACGAAGCCCTTGGCCGGTCATTCTTCAGGTTGTTCCCGAGCTTTCCACGGGCGGCGCGGAGCGTACCGCCATCGAGATCGCCGAAGCGGTGACAATGGGCGGCGGCAAGGCGCTTGTGCTTTCCGAAGGCGGGCGCCTCGAAGACGAGCTTGCGGCTGTCGGCGGCGAGCTTATCCGCATGTCCGCTGCGACGAAGAACCCGGCGCTCATACTCGCCAATGCGATGCGAATCGCGCGGCTTGTCCGCGAGCGCGGCGTGAGCCTCGTCCACGCCAGAAGCCGTGCGCCTGCCTGGAGCGCGTGGATCGCGGCGCGTCGGGCCAAGCGCACCTTCGTGACGACCTATCACGGCATCTATAACCAGACGGGCCGCGTCAAGGCGTTCTATAATGGCGTCATGGCCAAAGGCGACGCCGTGATTTGCAACTCCGAATATACCGCACGCATCGTGCGCGAACGTCACCCGAAGGCGACGAGCCGCGTTGGCGTTATCTATCGCGGTCTCGATGTGGAGCGGTTCGACCCGGCGCTGATCTCGCCGGAGCGCGTCCGCGCGCTTCGCGAAGCGTGGGGTGTGCCGCCCGGCAAACGAATCGTCCTCATGCCCGCGCGACTCACCCGGTGGAAGGGGCAGCGCGTGCTGGTTGAAGCCGCCGCCCTGCTCAGCGCCCGCAACCGCGATGGCGATCTCGTATTTGTGCTCGTCGGCGACGATCAGGGCCGCACGCCCTACCGTGCCGAACTTGCGGCGCTCGTCGAAGCGCGTGGTCTCGCCGACCGCGTCATCATCGCGGGCCATTGCGACGACATGCCCGCCGCCTTCAAGGCTTCGTGGCTGACGGTCATCGCATCGATCGAGGCGGAGGCGTTTGGCCGCGTGTCGGTCGAGTCGCAGGCGATGGGTTGCCCGGTGATCGCCTCGAACATCGGTGCGCTTCCCGAGACGATCGCACCTGAGCCCGGCATTCTCGCCAACGCAGGGGCAGACGGCTTTTCCGAGCCGGTGCCCGCGGCCGGGCAAAGACCGTGGCTTTTCGAACCCGGCAATCCCCAGGCTTTGTGCGATTCAATTTCGGCTGCGCTTGCGCTCGACGCTGCCGTGCTCGACGCCTTCCGTCAGCACGCCATGGAGCGGGCGCGCACGTCTTTTTCGAAGCGCGCCCTTCAGCATCAGACGCTTGCGGTCTATGATAGACTCATCGGGACGCAGCTTGCAGTGAATTTCGCTAATGCCGCTTCACGCTGAAACCGCCAGGCGAGGGCCCGAAAACGCGCCGCTAAATTCTTATGCATCAATATGGCGCTTGACTTGTCTAGGCGGTTTTTTATCCTCATTTTATGGGCGCGTGCTCGGTTCGAGCACGGCCAAATTGCCGTTTTCATAAACTACGACAGGAGAGTCCGATACGCCGTCCCATGAGAGGCGCCCCCGTTAAAGAAGGGCCGCGCATTAACGAAGGCATCATCGCTCGCGACGTCCAGTTGATCGACGAAGCTGGCGAAAATCACGGAACAGTTTCGAAGCGCGACGCGCTTGCGAAAGCCCAGGAAGCCGGTCTCGATCTCGTCGAGATCGCAGTGAACGGGGAAGTCCCCGTCACCAAAATCATGGATTTCGGCAAGTACAAGTTTCAGGCGCAGAAGAAAGCAGCCGAAGCGCGCAAGAAGCAGAAAACAGTCGAGGTCAAGGAAATCAAGCTTCGGCCGAACATCGACACGAACGACTACAACGTGAAGATGCGGTCGATCAAGAAGTTCTTCGAGGAAGGCGACAAGGTCAAAGTGACGCTTCGTTTCCGCGGCCGTGAAATGGCTCACCAAGACATCGGCATGCAGCTTTTGCTCCAGGTGAAAGAGGAAACGACCGCCATCGCCAAGGTCGAGCTGGAGCCGCGACTCGAAGGCCGTCAGATGATCATGGTGCTCGCACCTAGATAACGCTCGAATCGGCACGGCTGGAGATGCGCCGCAAGTTGCGGATGCCGGGTTCTTTCCCCGGTTGATTTTTTGCGCGAACGCGCGCATGTTTTCCCCGTGTTGAAATAGTTTTTTACCTGTTGCCCAATATTCGCCTGATCCTATATTATGGTGGGTGGGTGACCGGCGACTGAATCCAGAACGGTGCAACACAAAAATACTGAAATGACAATCAAAGTAACCGGCAAAAATATCGATCTCGGAGAAAGTCTCCGCGAATACGCTCTCAATCGGGTCGAGTCCGCGCTTGATAAATACTCGGGGCGCTCGGTTTCAGGGCAAATCAGCGTTGAGAAAAACACCGACGGATTCTTCTCGCATTGCGCGATTCACCTTGAGAGCGGCCTCGACCTTCAGTCGACCGGCACCGGTGTGGATGGCTATGCCAGTGTGGACTCGGCCATGGAGCGCTTGGAAAAACGGTTGCGCCGTTACAAGCGCCGGATTGATGACCATGGCCAGGGCGACACCGCCGCGCTGCAATTTGAGAGCGCGGGTGTCGACTATATCATTGATGTGGAAAGCGCGGACCAGTCCGCCGATACGCATGACGGGGACGGTGCTCCCGCGGTGATCGCGGAGAGCCCGGTGCAGGTCAAGGCGCTCTCGGTCAGCGACGCAGTCATGCAACTGGACCTTGCTGACAAATCGTTTCTTGTGTTTCGCAACGCTGCGCATGGCGGAATCAACGTCGTGTACCGGCGCGCTGACGGCAACATCGGATGGATTGACACCGGCGGCGTTGTCACAAGCGCGAAATCGTAATGGTGCTTGATGCGGGCAGCATATGGAGGATTACGCGTGGGACACGATATGGATTTGAGTGACCTGATAACGCCCTACGGCGTGATCCCGTCTCTCAAAGCAGCTAACAAGAAGCAGGCGCTTAAAATTCTGTCCGAACGCGCGGCCGATCTGACAGGGCTGAACAGCGTCGAGATCTTCAACATCCTGATCCAGCGTGAGCGGCTCGGTTCGACCGGCGTCGGCTCCGGCATCGCGATCCCGCACGGCAAGCTGACCACCATCAAGGCGAGCGTCGGCGTGTTCGCCCGCCTTGAAGAGCCGCTCGACTTCGATTCGATCGACGAGGAGCCCGTCGACATCATCATGCTGCTTCTCGCACCGGAAAGTGCTGGCGCGGATCATCTGAAAGCACTGGCGCGCGTGTCGCGTCTGCTGCGCGATCAGAAATCCGTGGATAAGCTGCGTGCTTGCCGCGACCGGGCGGCGATCTATGCGGTGCTCACGGAGAAAGCCGCGTCCCACGCCGCTTAGGCGGACGGGTCTTCGCGACGCCTTATCGTTTCGATGGCAAAGTGTTCTGCGGCCGGTTTTTTCCGGCCGTTATTTTTTGCGATGACAAGCAACCGTTCATGCGAAGAGCAACAGGCCGCGATTCGCAGATGTCAGCCATCGCTGGATCACCCTGCGATCCGACGCAGAGAAACGGCCTCCCAACCGAAACTGATCCGCAATCTAAGCGCTGCGAGCCGTTGCCCGGCGCGAACATGTTCTCGAATGACTGCGTGCCGCGTCTGATTCACGGCGCGCTGGTTCAGTGTCGCGGCTTCTCATAAACGGCGATCATCGGTCCAAGCCCGAACAGCACATTGCCGCTGCGCGTGCCGGGTACGAACAACGCGGGCGCGGTGCCTCCGTCGAGAAACAGCGCGTTCCTGCATTTCAGCCCGTCGCGAAACAGTCGCATGAATGTGTCGAATGGCACGCTGCCCTCCGAGATCGCGAAAACGACGGTCTTGTCGCCGCGAACGCAGACGCCGTCGCGCGGTTTCGCAGAGACGTTGGCCTTCGCGATTCGCGGATGCAACTTGCCGTCGATCACCAGCATAGGCCCCGATTGCGTCGCGAAACTCGCCTTCGGCTTCTTCTTGAGGAAGGCGCCAGTTTCCATCACCCCCGCTTCACCTTCCCCGAAATAAAAAATGCCGTTCGGCCTGAGGTGGAAATTGCCGGGGCCGGGCCGCGTGTTGGCGCGCACGAGTTCGCGGCCGTTCTCGACATGGAGACCTACAGGCTTGTAGTCCGGGTGGAACATGCCGCCATTCAGGGCGAAGACGAGCCGTCCGCCGCGCTCGTCGGCTTTGGGCAGCGCGCTCAGATAGGTATAGGGGCTGCCGTCGGGCTTCTGCCAGAACAGCCTTACCGCGAAGCGGTCGAGCGAAGCCTCGCACAGCGTATAGCCGTTGCCCTCGAAAGCGTACGGCTTGCACGGTTGCGCCGCTGCTTCACTTGAGCCACAGAACGCCGCCATCGCGATGAAAGCAGTAGCGCGGAGCATGATCTTTCTCACTCTGTTCCTAGGAAACGAAGATTGATTCGATGCGGAGGTTTACTCCGGGGCGTTTCTTGAGGCGGGCGGGCTACGGGCACAGAACCTTGGCTTGTCCGACTCCGATATCGGCTTTGGGCATCTCGCCGGCGGCGACGGGATGGGCTTTCGGCGGGCGGAGCGGGACTATGCCAGACTATGGGAACAGCCAGGCGCAGGGTCAAGTCCGTGCTCGCGCGCGCAAGCTTCCGATTGCGAGACGGCGCGCATTCGGCCAATCATCGTTTCGTAACCGCTCGAATGCGAATTTCAGCGACTCCCTGAGGAATGCCGCCTTGTCGTTCAATGTCCGGGCCAGAGCCGCCAAACTTGCATTCGCCAGGCAGCGGAAGCGGTACACGCCGCTTCATGTGCTTGTGTGCGTGTGGAAGTCGATCGCGGCGGACAATGTCAGCCTGCTCGCCGCCGGTGTCGCGTTCTATGCGCTGCTCGCGATTTTCCCGGGCCTCGTGTTCTTCGTCGCGGTTTTCGGGCTGCTCGCGGAGACGGGGCAGGTGCAGAATTTTCTGCTCACGCTGAAGGACGTGCTGCCGACGGAAGCGTGGGAGGCGATCAACGCGCAAGTCGAGGTGCTCGTCCGCCAGAATACGACATCTCTTTCCCTCGCCACGATGATCTCGCTCGGCCTTGCCTTTATCAACGCCCGGCTTGGCGTCTACGCGCTGATGAGTGCGCTCAATGGCGTCTACAGACGAACCGAAACGCGAAGTTTTGCGCACACGAACAGCCTCGCGATCCTGTTCACACTCGGCGCGCTTGCCGTGCTCGCCTTCAATATCCTCGTGGTCGCGGCAGTTCCCGGCATCTTCCGCCTCGTCGGGATATCGGAATTCACCAACGCGGTGCTGCATTATGCGCGATGGCCAGCGCTTGCCATTATCGTGGCGTTGAGCCTCGCGGTGGTGTATCGGTACGGACCGGATCGGAAAGACGCGCATTGGCGATGGGTTTCGCTTGGTTCGCTTGCGGCAACAGCGCTCTGGCTTGCGGCATCAACGGGCTTTTCATGGTACGTGTCCGCGTTTAATTCATACGACCGGATCTACGGCTCGTTCGGAGCCGTCGTTATTCTGCTCTACTGGCTCTGGCTGACAGCTTTTGCCGCACTCATGGGAGCAGAACTGGACATGCAAATTCAGACCGCGCTAGAAGAACGCCAATGACCCGCCCAGTTTATCCTTTTTCCGCCATCGTAGGACAAGACGAGCTCAAGCTTGCCTTGATCATCTCCGCTATCGATCCTTCGATTGGCGGCGTCCTGGCTTTCGGTGATCGCGGAACCGGCAAGTCGACCACGGTTCGGGCGCTTGCCGCACTGCTTCCCCCGGTTCGCGCCGTGCGCGATTGCCGCTTCAACTGCGATCCCGACGGGTCCAACCTGTGCGAGGAATGCCGTGAGAAGCTGCGCGAAGGCGAGAAACTCGTCGCGCGCTTCATCCGCGTGCCGGTGGTCGACCTGCCGCTCGGTGCGACGGAAGATCGCGTCGTGGGCGCGCTCGACCTCGAAAAGGCGCTGACGCGCGGCGAGAAAGCGTTCGAGACGGGGCTTCTGGCCCGCGCCAATCGCGGCTTCCTCTATATCGACGAAGTGAACCTCCTCGAAGACTTCCTCGTGGACCTGCTGCTCGACGTGGCGGCTTCCGGCGAGAACGTCGTCGAGCGCGAGGGCATGAGCCTGCGCCATCCCGCGCGCTTCGTGCTTATCGGTTCCGGTAACCCGGAAGAGGGCGAGCTTCGCCCGCAGCTTCTCGACCGCTTCGGCCTGTCCGTCGAGGTGCGCACGCCGCAGGATCTGGCGTCGCGCATCGAGGTCGTTCGCCGCCGCGACGGCTTCGAGCGCGATCCGCATGGCTTCGCGGCCGCGTGGCGCGGTGAAAACCGCAAGCTCCGCCGCAAGGTGGCGATCGCGCGCGCCCGCGTCAACCTCATCGCCGTGCCGGATTCGATCCTCGAAGATTCGGCCAAGCTCTGCCTCGCTCTCGGCACCGATGGCCTGCGCGGCGAACTTACGCTGATGCGTGCCGCCCGCGCGCTCGCCGCATATGAGGGCGCGGAAACCGTGACGCAAAAGCATCTCAAATCCATCGCGCCGTCCGCCCTGCGCCATCGCCTGCGCCGCGATCCGCTCGACGAGGCGGGTTCGTCGGTGCGCGTCGACATGGCGCTTGAGAAAGCATTCAGCGCATGATGAACGGCGGCGGCGAGGCGGAAGAACGCTCGCTGTGGGAAGAAGCCGTCATGGCGGCTTCCCTGTTCGCCGTCGACCCGGTGGGGCTTGGCGGTATCGCCGTCGCCTCGAAATACGGGCCGGTGCGCGACAGCTGGATGGACTTCCTGAGAAGCATCGTGCCGGGCTGGGCGCCGTTCCGCAAACTGCCGCTCTACGCGGCGGACGAGCGGCTGTTCGGTGGCCTTGACCTCGCGGCGACGCTCGCGCGTGGCAAGCCGGTCGCCGAGCGCGGTCTTCTCGCGGAAATGGATCGCGGCTTCCTCGTCATCCCGTCCGCCGAGCGCATGGAATCGGGGCTAGCCTCGCGGCTCGGCCTCGTGATCGACGCGGGCGCGGTGCATGTGGAGCGCGAGGCGGCTTCGCTGATGCATCCCGCGCGCTTCGGCGTGATCGCGCTCGACGAGAGCGAGGCTGGCGACGATGAAACGCCACCCGCCGCGCTTCTGGAGCGCCTTGGCTTTCGCATCGACCTTACAGACGTGACGTGGCGCGATGTCGGCCTGTCCGATACGACGCTTGAAGAGATCGAGGCGGCGCAGGCGCGTCTGCGGAGCGTCGTCGTGCCCGATAACATCATCGCGGGGCTTGTCTCCGCGGCGGTGTCGTTCGGCATCCAGACGCTGCGCGCGCCCGTGTTCGCCGTCCGCGCCGCCCGCGCTTCGGCCGCGCTTGCTGGCCGCGACGAAGCCAACGAGGAAGACGCAGGGCTTGCCGCGATGTTCGTGCTCGCGCCTCGCGCGACGCGCATGCCCGAGCCGATGGAAGATCAGGCTCCGCCCGAGCCACCTCCGCCGGAGCCGCAGGACGACAAGGACGAGGAAGGCAAGGGCGGCGGCGAGAGCGGCGAGAACGAGACCGCGCCCGACGACGACAAGGCGCTTACCGACATGATCATTGCGGCAGCCGCTGCCGCAATGCCGAAGGAAATGCTGGTGAAGGCCGCCGCGAAGCCGTTTCGCGTGCCGCCATCCGCGCCCATGGGCAAAGCCGGGGCCGAACGCACGAATGCCGCGCGCGGCCGTCCGGCGGGCGTTCGCCGTGGCATGCCCAAGCCCGGATCGCCGTTGAGCCTTCTCGAAACGCTGCGGGCCGCCGCACCGTGGCAAAAAATTCGCAAATCGATGCTCGATAAGGCGATGCTCGATAAGGCGGTCGGTCCGCGTGGACGCCTCGACAAGATTGAGGTCCGGAGCGACGACTTCCGCATCAAGCGGCTGAAGGCGCGCTCGCAAACCGCAACCATTTTCGCCGTCGACGCGTCCGGCTCCGCCGCGATGCAGCGCCTCGCCGAAACGAAGGGTGCGGTCGAGCTTCTGCTCGCCGAATGCTACATCCGCCGCGATCAGGTGGCGCTCGTCGCCTTTCGTGGCACGCGGGCGCAGATTCTCCTGCCGCCGACACGGTCGCTGACGCGCGCCAAGAAAAGCCTCGCGGCGCTCGCGGGCGGCGGCGGCACACCGCTCGCTTCGGGCATCGACGCGGCGGGCGCGCTGGCGCTCAACATCCGCCGTCGCGGCATCTCGCCCCTCGTCGTGTTCTTAACCGACGGGAAAGCCAATATCGCGGCAGACGGGAAGCCGGGCCGCGAACGCGCTCAAAATGACGCGAACACAGCCGGTCGGCGCTTGCGCGCGGAGGGTATCGCCACGATCTTGGTAGATACATCTCCGAGGCCGCAGGTGCAGGCTGAGAAGCTTGCCCAGGAGATGGCGGCGCGTTATGTGCCGATGCCCTACGCGAACGCGGCCGCAATATCGAAGGCTGCGAAAATGGCTGCTAAGGGATGACAGCGTTGAAATGGGAACGGGACGGCCTTGACTGGCCGAACCGTGCCACGAGTCGATTTGTGTCCGCCGGCGGGCTGCGCTGGCATGTGCAGGAAATGGGTAGCGGGCCGACCGTGCTTCTGCTGCACGGCACGGGGGCTTCCACGCATTCGTGGCGGCATTTCATGCCGATCCTCGCAAAACGCTTCCGCGTGATCGCGCCGGACCTGCCCGGACACGGCTTCACCGAAGCGCCGCGCACCTCGTCGCTGCTCACGCTGCCGCATATGGCGCAGGCGATAGCAACCTTGCTCGGCACGCTTCACGTCAAGCCCGATCTCGCCATCGGCCATTCCGCAGGCTCGGCGATCCTGTGCCGCATGGCGCTCGACGGCAAGCTCGGTGCTCAAGCGATCATCAGCCTGAACGGCGCCTTTCTCCCGTTCCCCGGCATCGCCTCGCAACTCTTCCCCATGATCGCGCGCGCACTGTTCGTGAACCCGTTCGTGCCCGGCTATTTCGCCTGGAAGGCCCGCGACAAGGTCACCGTCCGCAGGCTGATCGAAGGCACAGGCTCTCATATCGATGCGGAGGGCCTCGTCCAGTATGGGCTTCTTCTGGGAAACTCGACGCATATTGCATCCGCGCTCGGCATGATGGCGAACTGGGATCTGCAATCCCTGTCGAGCGACCTGCCGAAACTCAAGACGAAGCTGACGCTCATCGCGTGCACCGAAGACAAGGCCGTGCCGAGCCGGGTTGCGTTCAAGGTTTACAACATGGTCCCCGGCTCCAAGGTCATCCTCCTGCGCCACATGGGCCACCTTGCCCACGAGGAAAAGCCGCAGGAAGTCGTCGCTATCGTCTTTGCCGAAGCCGAAAGATACGGGATACTCGCGAAGGACGAACACCCGGTCGAACCGCAACCCGCCGCAGAATAGCGGGCACGATTCGCGAATCATCCAACCTGAAGGAGACGACCCATGGGAGTGGAAGCGGAGCTTCTTCTGGTTCTCGGCGTTCTCGCCTTCGCGGTCTATGAACTCATCAAGACGCGGCGGGCGTTGCGAAAATCCCGTGAGGAAAAGCCGCCGCCGAAGGGCGAATAGCGCTATGGACCGCGCCCGGTGCCGTTATTCCGTCTCATTATAAACCGATTTTGAGGGCCGACCTCGAAACCCCTCATCGAAAGTCATGCTTCGAGGGTTGCGTTTCGACACCCATTGAGAAACCTTGTCCCAAATCGGCCAGATCGAGCCCGCCGAACCGACGAAGCCGCTCATAGCCAAAACGCCAGGACACGACATTGCAGGCATCTGACATGCTGAAATCGGATATCGTTCGCCGGATCTCGCTGCGCGATGCGTCGCGTGCGCTGCTGGCTACCTGCCTCGCCGTTCTGTTGGCGTACCCGGCCGATGCGCGCGCGGCGCCGAACCAGAGCAAGGCCCCGGTCCGGTCAGAGAGCTTCGGCAGCAATTCGCTCCTCGGAAGCTATCTGGCGGGGCATGTGGCGCGGTCCGCCCGCGACAGCGAAAACGCGGCGCTGTACTACCGGCGCGCGCTCCAGAAAGACCCGGCGAATTCCGATATCCTTGACGATGCGTTCCAGCTCGAACTGGCCTCGGGCGAGTTCGCATCGGCGAAGACGCTCGCGCTTCGGCTCATCAAGCGTCCGGGCGAGGCGGCCATCGCCTACGATTTTCTTGGCCTCGACGCGTTCAAGCGCAAGGATTACGCGAAAGCCGACGAGTATTTCCGCCTGGCCGCGAAAGGCACATCGCCCGAAGAGCCGACGATGAAGCTCGCCCGCGCCTGGGTCGCGGTGGCGCAGGGCCAGTCCGACCGCGCCATCGCGACGCTCTCCGAGCCGAGCAAGGCGGCCTGGGCCACGCATTTCGAAACCGTGCAGCGCGCCTTCGTCGCGGATGTGGCGAAAAAGAAGGCTGCGGCGACCGAAGCATATAAGGCGGTTTACGAGAAGAAGCCGACAAACATGCGCATCGCGGAGGGCTATGCCCGCCACCTCGCGGTGTGGGGTGATAAGCAGCAGGCGCTCGCCGTGCTGAAGGAAAGCGGCGCCGAGGATACGCCGCTCGGCTCGGCGCTGATGGCGGACCTGAAGGCCGGCAAGACGCCGAAGCTCATGGTTTCGACCGTGGATGAGGGGCTTGCCGAAACATTCCTCGGTATCGGGCAGGTGCTGGCGTCGAACAATGGCGTCGATGCCGCGCAAATATATCTCCGCCTCGCGCTGTACCTCAACCCGGCCTCGGACATCGCCAAGCTTGAACTGGCTGAAATCTACGGCAATCTCGAACAGTACCATAAGGCCGTGTCGGTTCTCGATGCGATCCGCGAGGCGTCGCCGTTCCGGCTGAACGCGCAGGTTCGCAAGGCGCTCTATCTCAACGCTTTGCAAAAGACTGACGAAGCGACGGCTCTGCTGACGGCGCTTTCCGAAAAGCACCCGAAGGAAGAGTCCGTTCTTCAGACGCTGGCCTCCATCGACAGCGCCGCGAAGCGCTATGACGCAGCGATCCCCTATTACACGCGCGTGATCGAGCTGGTCGGCGAGCCGGAAAAGCGCCATTGGACGCTGTTCTATCAGCGCGGCATCGCCTATGAGCGCACCAAGCAATGGGCCAAGGCGGAGGCCGATTTCAAGCGGGCGCTCGATCTCGATCCCGAGCAGGGCGCGGTGCTCAATTACCTCGGCTATTCCTGGCTCGACCAGAACATCAACATTCCCGAGGCGTTCGACCTTATCAAGAAGGCGGTCCGCCTGAAGCCGAACGACGGCTACATCATCGATAGTCTCGGCTGGGGCTACTATATCCAGAAGGACTACGTGCAGGCGGTGAAGCATCTCGACAAGGCGGTGGAGCTTCGGCCCGAAGACCCGACGCTGAACGATCATCTCGGCGATGTTTACTGGCGGCTTGGGCGCAAGCTCGAAGCTAAGTTCCAATGGACGCAGGCATTGAGCCTCAATCCCGAGCCGGACGACGTGGTCAAGATCAAGAAGAAGCTCGAAGCCGGGCTTCCCGACGAAGCGGGGGCGCACGCCGAGTTGCAGACGCAGCCGGAGGCGGTCCCCGCAGTAGCGCCCGAGCCGCAACCTCAGGCTACGGCAAACCCATAAGGCGAAAGCCTTGGATGCGGCACGGTGCGCCTCGCGCTCGCCGGAGTCGACAATCGCGGCGAGGCCGCTTAGACATGGAATGCCAGCGTTGTGTCTAGCGGTTTCCGGCGGCGGCGCGCCCGAGTAGTCGGGCATTGCTGGCGGTGGCGGAGCGTGTGAAGCCGCCATCAAACGAACACCGCAAGACACAGTCGCTGAAGCCCACGACATCCGCAGAGTAAGCCAAGGTTGCCATGACTCACTCTTCCGAAGCCGACATCATCCAGGCTACCGCCCATGAGGATACCTGGCCTGTGACGATCCGGGAGCGCGCCCGCGCGAAGGTTAACTTGACGCTTCACGTCAAGGGCAAGCGCCCGGACGGCTACCACGAGCTTGAAAGCCTCGTTGTGTTCGCCAACGACGTGGCCGACGAGCTGGAATTCAGCCCGGATATCGACGACCGTTTGGAGATCGACGGTGCTTTCGCGCCGCTTCTCGAAGGCGACAACCTCATCCTGAAGGCCAAGCGCGCGGTCGCTGAATGGTTCGACATGGACATTCACGGCCATTTCCGGCTGCTCAAGAACATCCCCGTCGCGGCGGGCCTCGGCGGCGGATCGTCGGACGCGGCCGCGACAATACGCGCGCTCGTTGCGATCTACGGCGAGAACCGCAAAGCCCATGAGTTCATCGAAGCGAGCAAGGAGATCGGCGCGGACGTACCCGTGTGCCTTTACGGTCGGGCGGCATGGATGTGCGGGTTGGGCGAACGAATCACGCCGGTGACGCGCCTCGCGCCGCTGCCTGCGATCCTCGTCAATCCGCGCATAAAGCTATCCACCGCCGATGTTTTCCGCACACTTGCGGCCAAGCCCCTGGAGCCGGGTGCGGAAAACGCCCCGTTCTCGGTATCGACGGATTGGGATTCGCCCGAAAGCGCGGCCGCGTGCCTCGCCCATGGCCGCAACGACCTCGAAGGCCCGGCGGTCGCGCTGGAGCCGCAGGTAGCGCGGGTGCTCGATACCGTGCGATCGCTCGACGGCTGCGTGCTCTCGCGCCTGTCGGGCAGCGGGCCGACGTGCTTCGGTGTGTTCGCTACGGCTGAAAAGGCGAAGACGGCGGCTGGCGCGCTGGCGGCCGCTCACCCGAACTGGTGGGTCGCGGCGACAATTCTGGCGTAGGCGCTGGCGTTCGCCTATCGCGCGAAGGCGAGTCGCGGCGCTCAACTTTGGCGTCCACTTTTGCGGCAAGAGAGCCGTCCGAGTTAGGTTGCACCGCAGCCGATCGGTGATCGTATCCGGCTCCGAGTGAGGCACCCTTTGCGAGGCCCGCAGACGAAAACACAGCCAGACGGCCTAGCCGCCCGGCCTGAGAACCCGCCGGGCGGGGCAGGGCGGTCATCGGTCCTGATTCGTTTCGCCGGGCTTGCGGTCGTCGTCGATGGCTCCGGCGCTGCGTATCTGCCCGATCATGCGATGCTGATCGTTTCCGACCTCCATCTCGAAAAAGGATCGGGCGCTGCCGCGCGTGGTCGCCTCGTGCCTGCGCTCGACAGCCACGACACGCTTGCCCGGCTCCGGCGCGCGGTCGAGGCGTGGCGTCCCCGGTGCGTCGTCTGCCTCGGCGACAGCTTTCACGACGGCGCGGCGGGCTCACGCATGGCTGAGGCGGACCGCGAGGCGCTGGCCTCGCTCTGCGCGCTGGCGGAGGAATGGATCTGGATTGGCGGCAACCATGATCCGCACGCGCCGGACTTCTGCGAAGGCGCGCGACTGCCGGAACTTCGCCTTGACGGCATCATATTGCGCCATGAGCCGGGCAAAGACCACAAGCCGGGCACGGAACGCGCTACGCCCGAAATCGTCGGGCATTTCCATCCGAAGGCGCGTCTCAAGGGCGGCTACGGCCTTTCCGGGCCGTGCTTCTGCGCGTCCGACGATCTGATGATTCTGCCTGCCTTCGGTGCTTACACTGGCGGGTTATCCTGCTCGGCACCAGTTCTGCGCGCGCTACACAGAACTGAGCCGCGCCTGTTCATGCTGCATGGCGGGAAAGTCTGGCGCGTGGCGTGAGCGCGGAACCGTCGTTTTGGGATAACCTAAGCAACCCGGTTTTCAGCGCGCTGGAATTTTTCCGCTGGCACGATCGAGCAGTGTACAAACGTTTCGGATGAATGGCTAGGATCCCGTAGGACGGCCGCGAATGCCAGCCTCGCCCTCGCCCGCAATGCGACGGATAGCGTGCGCTTCGCGCCGTCACGCTCGCCTCAGGCGATCAGTCCGTCTCGTGGAAGCCAGCCTCGATCAGCGCGGTGAGGGCTTCGAGCGCCTCTTCGGCCTCAGGCCCTTCCGTCTCGATGGAAAGAATCGTGCCCGGACCGGCGCCCAGCATCATCAGCCCCATGATCGAACTGCCGCACACTTTCTGATCGTCCTTGAGGACTGTCACCTCGGCGTCGAATTTTTCGGCCGCTTTCACGAAGGCAGCCGAGGCGCGAGCGTGGAGCCCACGCTTGTTCACGATGGTCACCTCGGCAAGGCACTGATAGATGCCGTCCGCACCGAGAGTTCGCGGTTTTTGCCGTGCCGAGGTCTTTGGCATTGTCATGCGAGGCCGATTCCAGGTGCTTACTGCGCGTTGAGCACAAGGCTCGCGACGTGAATATACTTTCGACCGGCTTCCTGCGCCTGTTTGAGCGCGTCCGCAAGTGCAACTTCTTCACGAATTCGCGCAAGCTTGACGAGCATCGGAAGGTTCACGCCCGCGATCACCTCGACAGAACCTGCTTCCATCACCGAAATCGCGAGGTTGGACGGCGTTCCGCCGAACATGTCGGTCAGGATGATGACGCCATCTCCGCTCTCGACCTTTTTGGCAGCGGCGAGGATCGCATTCCTGCGTTCTTCCATATCGTCGTTGGGCGCGATCGAAATCGTCGCGGTCTGCTGCTGCGGCCCGACCACATGCTCAAGCGCGGAGACAAATTCCCTTGCCAAGTTGCCGTGCGTTACAATCACAAGGCCAATCATCGATTTTCCGGAGGCTCGCGCGGTCTATACCCAGTCGCTTCATTGTGAAGCGCAACGATTTAACGTTCAAGCTCTATATATATTCCAAAGTGGGACAAAAGCGTTATCCACCATCCCCGTCGAAGCGCCCTAGCATTGCAAGCGCGAGTTTCATCGGCGCGGATGATTCAAACGGGTCGAGCGCAATCCGGCGTATGCGGACGCCCAGCACGTCCTCCCATTCGATTGTATCGGGAAAGCGCGGCAGTTCGCTTCTGGCGGCGAGGTCGACGAGAAGCCGCAGATGCGCGTCTCCTTCGATCCAGGGCGGCGGGAGATTGGCGATGCCGAGGGTGCGCACTTCGATCTTCCCCGTAATGGTGTCGGGGCAGGTCACGCGGATTCCCGCGTCGGTGCGACGAAGACGCGCGCCATCGTCGGCGACGAACCGGGGCTGAGCGCCGAGCGTGTCCTTCGGCAGAAACAGGAAACGAAGCGCGAGGTCCGATTTGCCCGCGCCTGAGTCGCCGCGAAGGAGCGCCGCGGCTCCGCCGAGCGCAACGCATGTCCCGTGAACGACGATCCCATCCATAGCGCGCCTCATCCGAGCGGGCAGGCGGGCAGGCGGATCACCACGCGCGCCCCCCAGCTGTAGCGTTCCTTGACCCCGCAGGCGAAAGCCTCCTCCCGCGTCGGGACCGGAGTTCGCGCTGCAGCGCCGCCCCATGCCGGCCTGTTCGGGTTGAGCGGCTTTGGCGATGTCCGGTTCTCCGCCCAGATATGCCCGCCATGGGCCTTCACGATCTGCTGCGAGATGTTGAGTCCGAGTCCGGAATTTTGCCCGAACGATTCGGGTCGGTCGGTGTAGAAGCGCTCGAAGATCTTTTCGAGGTTCTCGTCGCGGATGCCGGGGCCCTCGTCCTCGACACTGATCTCGATCTCGTCCTTTTTCGGTAGCCGACGCGCGCTGACATAAATCGAGCCCTTCTTCGGCGAGAAGGAAATTGCGTTGTCGAGAAGGTTCGCGATCACCTGGCTCAAGCGGCTGTCGTTGCCGTTCGCGATGAAGCGGCGGGTCTCGGCGAAGTCCTCTTCGGTCACGCATCCCTCGACGTTGAGCACGATGCCGATGCCGCTTTCCCGTCGAACCTCCCGCTGAATTTCGCACAGCATTTTGAGCAGCTTGGCCAGATCGACGGGCTTCGCCATCTCGCGCGCGAGTTCCGCATCGAGCCGGGAGGCGTCGGAAATGTCGGTGATGAGGCGGTCGAGACGGCGCACATCGTGCTTGATGATCTCGACGAGCTTGTCGCGATCTTCGTCGTTTTTCACCCTCGGCAGAAGGCTTGCCGCGTTTCTGAGCGAGGTCAGCGGATTTTTCAGCTCGTGCGAGACGTCCGCGGCGAAGCTCTCGATCGCGTCGAGCCGGGAGTAAAGCGCGTTCGTCATGTCGCGGAAGGCGCGCGACAGATGGCCGATCTCGTCCGGGCGGTCGCTGAAGTCGGGGATCTGCTCGCGGTTCTTGATGTTGCGGCGGACGCGCTCGGCCGCGACGGCGAGGCGGCGCATCGGCTCGGCGATGGTGCTGGCGAGGAGCAGCGACAGGATCGCCGTCACGAAGGCGACGAGCGCCGCCACCTCGACGATCTGAAGCCGGTCGCGGGCGATCATGTCGTCGATGTCGCCGCCCTGCGCCGTCAGCAGGAGCGCGCCGAGCGTGGCGGAATCGCGCTGGATCGGCACGGCGATGGAAATGACGATGTCGCCGGCCTCGGTCACGCGAATGAGCGGCGCGAGACTGCCCGCGAGCGCAACGCGCACCTCCTCGTAAGACTTTCCGTCCGCTCCGAACTCCTTGTAGATCGGAAGATCGGATGTCCAGAATTGCCCGCGAAGCCAGGCCCATATCGTGTTGAACAAGCCGGGCTCGCCCTGCGTCGCCCCGCCGTCGGCCGCGCGGCTGGTGGGCGCGCGCGTGTACAGGTTCAGACTGTCGGAAATGAGCGTGCCGTAGGGGTCGAAAACACGCGCCCGCGTCTTCGTCGGCCCCACGAGATCGCGAAGCATCGGCGAGACCACCTCCGGATCGACACGGAACGACAGGTCGGGATTGGAAAGCCCCGAGGATGGCACGGCAAGCCTGTCGCCCGCACGCGAGCCATCGGCGTCGCCCCCGTTCTTGCTCGTCTGCGCGATGGCCGTGGCGATGATCTGCGCCTGCGTCGTGAGGTTTTCGACGCGCGTGCCGATGAACTTCACGCGATACTGGTTCAGATACAGGATGCCGCTCACCAGAACGGCCACGCCGATGATGTTGATGACGATGATGCGGCGGGTGATGCTGTTGAAGCGGTAGCGGCTGAAGAGATGCCGCCCGGCGCGCAGCAAACGCAGGCGTAGCGCGCGGCCCGGCCGCCTTACGCTCGTCGCTTCCCACCACCGGGACATATCGACCATTTTCAACCCGGGTCCGGATGATTTGACGCGGCGGGAATACGTCTCTCTCGCCGCGTCCTGTTGCCGGAGCAAACTCTCATCTTTTCAGAACGGCTGCAACGCCGCGCGCTACTCCTTGAACCGATAACCCACACCGTACAGCGTTTCGATGACATCGAAATTGTTATCGGCAACCTTGAACTTCTTTCGGAGGCGCTTGATGTGGCTGTCGATTGTGCGGTCGTCGACATAGACCTGATCGTCGTAAGCGGCATCCATCAGCGCGTCGCGACTCTTCACAACGCCGGGGCGCGTCGCGAGCGCCTGAAGGATCAGGAACTCCGTCACGGTGAGCGTGACCTGCTTGCCGTCCCATATGCACGTGTGGCGTTCGGGATCGAGCTTCAGCTTGCCGCGCTCGATGATCTTCGACGAGTCCTCCACCTGCGCCTGAGCCTCGCGGGGCGCACTGCGACGCAGGATAGCGCGGACACGCTCGACCACGAGGCGCTGGGAGAACGGTTTGCGGATGAAATCGTCCGCGCCCATCTTGAGGCCGAACAGCTCGTCGATTTCCTCATCCTTCGAGGTGAGGAAAATCACGGGCATTTCGGTTTTCTGACGCAGGCGGCGCAAAAGCTCCATTCCGTCCATGCGCGGCATCTTGATATCCAGAATCGCGAGATCCGGCGGATCGTTCGTGATTCCGTCAAACGCGGAAACGCCATCCGTATAGGCAAGGATCTTGTATCCTTCCGCCTCCAGAAGCATCCGCAGCGAGGTCAGGATGTTACGGTCGTCATCGACGAGGGCGATTGTAGGCATCAGCGATCCAAGGTTGCTTTCTGGTTCCGATTATAGTTTCTGTTGCCGAAATACCTCTATGCAGAAAAAAAACATAAAGCGCAACCAACCCACCGGTCCATGATGGCGGAATTGCGGAGCTTCAGTCAATTTTCCATTTAACGTTTCGTTAACGTCATTAACGGCTCGTCATTGGCAAAAAGTAGCAGTCAAGCTTTTTTGAGCGATTCGCCCCGCGTTAGTTTGACCGCTTGCGGAGCGGAGAAATTGAGCGAAGTACAAGCCATATGAGCGGCAGGCTGCTACCGTTCGCGCGTTCAGGTGTTATCCTGACCCACGTTTTTTCGCGAGCCGCTCGCTTTGTGATTCAACCTTCATGCCCTGGAGATGAAAGTGCCTTCCTCAGATACCTCTACACCTTGCAATCAACTGGCGGCGCCAGATCTCCAACGGGCATTGCTTCATAACGGGTCGGTGGCCGCTCTTTACGAACAGGCGATTCGCCGCGGCGAAGGTCAGGTGACGTCCACGGGCGCATTTGCCACCGTGACGGGGCTGCATACCGGTCGATCCGCCGCCGACAAATTCGTCGTTCGCAACGCCGAGACGGAAGGCACCGTCTGGTGGGACAACTCGAAGGCGATCTCGACCGAGCAGTTCGATGTTCTCCACAAGGATTTTCTGGCTCACGCAGCCGAGAAAAATCTTTTCGTGCAGGATCTGTTCGGCGGCGCCTCCGAATCACACCGCGTTTCGGTCCGCGTTTTCGCGGAGTATGCCTGGCACGCGCTGTTCATCGATCACCTGCTGATCAACCCGACGCCGGACCAGCTTCGCACCTTCACGCCAAAGCTCACGATCATCGATCTGCCGAGCTTCAAGGCCGATCCGGCGCGTCACGGCGTGCGCAGTGAAACGGTCATCGCTTGCGACTTTACGCGCGGCCTGATCCTTATCGGCGGCACGTCCTATGCGGGCGAAATCAAGAAGTCCGTCTTCTCCTACCTCAACTACGTGCTGCCGCCGGAAGACGTGCTGCCGATGCACTGCTCCGTCAGCGAGGGCAGCGCGGGCGATGCGGCCGTATTCTTCGGCCTGTCCGGCACGGGCAAGACAACGCTTTCCACCGATCCGCTGCGCACCCTCATCGGCGACGACGAGCATGGCTGGTCGAAGAAGGGCCTCTACAATTTCGAAGGCGGTTGCTACGCGAAGGTCATCAAGCTTTCGGCCGAGAACGAGCCCGGCATCTATCATGCCGTGTCTCAGTGGGCGGCCGTGCTCGAAAATGTCGTGCTCGACAAGAACACACACGCTCCGAACTACGCCAGCGACGCGCTGACCGAGAACACGCGCGGCGCCTATCCCATCTCCTATGTTCCCGGCGCGAGCCTTGAAGGCATCGCCGGCCAGCCGAAGAACATCCTTATGCTCACGGCGGACGCTTTCGGCGTGCTGCCGCCCATCTCGAAGCTGACGCCCGGCCAGGCCGTCTATCACTTCCTCTCAGGCTACACCGCGAAAGTGGCGGGCACCGAGAAGGGCGTGACGGAGCCGACCGCGACGTTCTCCACCTGCTTCGGCGCGCCGTTCATGTCGCGTCATCCCACCGTCTATGGCGACATGCTGCGCAAGCTCATCGCCGAGTACAAGGTCAATTGCTGGCTCGTGAACACGGGTTGGACGGGCGGAAAATACGGCGTCGGCAAGCGCATGTCGCTGCCGGCGACGCGCGCGCTCGTGAACCTCGCGCTTTCGGGCGGCTTCGACGCCATCCAGTTCGAGCAGGATCCGGTGTTCGGCCTTCTCGTTCCGACCGAAGCGCCGGGTGTCGACACGCGCATTCTCAATCCGCGCGAAACCTGGGCCGACAAGGCCGAATATGACGCGACCGCGAAAAAGCTCGTCGCGATGTTCGCTGAGAACTTCAAGAAGTTCCAGCCGCTCGTCGAGGCCGACGTGTCCATGATCGCGCCCGCGCTCAAGGCCGCCGAGTAACAGGTGCGAGCGCCGCTCTGGCGCTCGCCTAAAAGTTCACGCCCCGCGACTGGCCTTGGCCTTCGCGGGGTTTTTTGTGGGCGCGATGCGCCGCGCGGTTTGCCGTACGGGGCTTGCAGCACACCTGCGCGGCCTCATCTCGCCAGCTTTCGTTACAATCCACACCGTTGCTTTCGGCCGAGTTCCCGCCTAAGCGTTTTTCGAGCGAAACGGAATGCCGTCTCGCGTTGTAAAACGCGCCACATCGAGGGGCGAGCGCCTTTCGATAAAACGCGGAATGCTCCAACACGGCTGGAAAGCGGGAAGCCGTTTCCCGCAGGCATCAACAAAGGACGAGATCGCCCGCGATTCGACCTCGTGCTGTGATCTTCGCAAACGCATGGAAGCGATCCCGGTCAGCGTTCCCCGTGCCGAAAGCGACGCCTCGCGGCTAGCCGCCGTCGACGCGGCCGTCGCGCGCGGATTGCGTGCCCTCGCTTTTCGCCGCTATGCGGCCGCGCTTGCGCTCGCGCTCCTTTGCACCGTGCTTTTCCTGCCCGGCATCGCGTCACTTCCCGTTACCGACCGCGACGAGGCGCGCTTCGCGCAGGCCACGAAGCAGATGCTGGAGACGGGCGACTTCGTCGACATCCACTTCCAGCAGGAGACGCGCTACAAAAAGCCCGTCGGCATCTACTGGCTGCAATCGGCGGCGGTGACGGCGGCTGAAAGCGCAGGCGCGACGCTCACCGACATCTGGGCCTATCGCATCCCGTCGTTTCTTGGCGCGCTCGGCGCGGTGCTGCTGACGTTTTGGGCGGCACGGGGCATCTTCGGGCGAGAGACGGCGCTTGTAGCGTCGGCGCTGTTCGCAACCTGCCTCACGATGTCGTTCGAGGCGCGCATCGCGAAGTCTGACGCGGCGCTCATCGCCGCCATCATGCTGGCCCAAGGCGCGCTGTTCCGTCTCTATATGGCGCGCGATCCGGCCCGCACAGGCTGGCTCGCGGCGCTGTTCTGGATCGGGCTTGGCGTCGGCATCCTCATCAAGGGACCGGTCGCGCCCGCGCTCTCATTCATCACCGCAGCCGTGGTGCTGATTTTCGACAGCCGCCGCGCGTGGCTCAAGAACCTGCACTGGAAATGGGGCGTGCCGCTCCTTCTGCTGCTGACGCTCCCGTGGTTCATCGCCATCGGCGTCTCCTCTGGCGGCGCGTTTTTCAAGGCATCGCTCGGGCAGGACTTCGCGGGGAAGCTCGCAAGCGGTCAGGAAAAGCACTGGGGGCCGCCCGGCTTCTACTTTATCGCATTCTGGTGGACCTTCTGGCCCGCCGTCCTGTTCGCGACGGGCGGCGCTGTTGCTTGGCTGTGGCGGCAAAGGCGTGTTTCGCGTCGCGTCCTGTTCCTGCTGGCGTGGATCGTGCCGTGGTGGCTCATCATCGAGGCGATCCCCACGAAGCTGCCGCACTATGCCCTGCCGCTGTATCCCGCCATCGCCATGGCCGCCGCATTCGCCTTCCGCGAGGCGGCGCAGAGGGTGTCACGCGCGCGACTGAGCGCCGTTTTGTGGTCTTTCCTCGCGACCGCGCAGATCGTGCTGCTACTCGGGCTTTCATGGATCGCCGAAGCGGAAAACCTTCCGCTGCTCGTCGCCATTCTTGTCACGCTTGCGGCAGCCTCGGTTTTCACGGCTGCGTCCGCGTGGGGAAGCTATTCCCGCGCGGCGTTGGCGGGTGCGGTGGTCTCGGCCGCGTTGTTCTACACAGCGGCGTTTCGTGTAGCGCTGCCGGGGCTGGAGCCGATCTGGATCACGAAGAGCGCCACGGCGGCCGCCGAGCGCCTAGCCGGATGCGGAGAAGCGCCCGTCGCGTTCGGAGGCATCAGCGAGCCGAGCCTCGTCTTCATGAACGGCACCCGCACGATCCTCGGCAGCGTCCCCGGCTCGGCCGAAGCGCTTGCGTCGGGCGCCGCGCGACTGGCCTTCGTCAACGGCAGCAAGCGCGACGTTTTCGAAAAGGTTTTCGAGGATAAGGCCGGAGCGGCGCCGCGCTTCCTCGGTTGCGTGGACGGCGTCAATATCAACGGACGCGGGCCGACGCGCCTCATCGTCTTCGCGCGGCCGGAGGCTGCGGCGCTTCCAGCCTGCGTGCCGGTCCCCGAAACCGAATGCCGCGACAAAGAGGTCGTGCGCTGGCGGCGGCTGTTCGATACGAAATTTTGATCTTCCGCCCGTTTTTTGTTATCTTCATATTTGGTTAAGATTTTTACGAGTTCTTTTCCGGGTAGGTTCCATGAAACCGCTTATTGCCGCCGCATGCCTTTGTCTTTCCGCCGCAGCCTTCAACCCCGTCCCCGCCGCTTCCATCCCGCTTCAGTCCGCGCCCGCTCCGACAGCCTCGCAACCGCTCATGACGGTCGGCTGCAGCTATTATTATTATGTCGAGTGCGAGCACAGCACGTGGCGCAGCCATCATCGCTGGGGCTCGCGCGCTGAATATCCGTCGCGCTGGCGCAGCCACTTCCGCTGGGGCTCCTACGCGGGCGACGACCCGTGGCACAGCCGCGCGCGCAGCCACTATCGTCCCGGCTCATACCATCGCTACTGGGCTCCGCGTTACGACGATTGGGAGTGATCGCGTCTCGTCCCACATGGCGGGCTTCGTCAAACTTCGCTACAATTTTCACGAAACCGCCATTGTTCGAACGCAACCGCGCCCCCCAACGGGGGCACCTTTCCCCTCCAAGCAGGAGCCGGTGCCGGTTCGCTTTCTCCGACCCCCCAATGCCCAGAGCCCTCTGGCACCGGTGCCTGCTTGGCCCTTACGCCTTTCCCATAGCGAAAAGCGCTGCCGATGCTTAGGTTTCAGGCATCGATTCGGCAGGCTCGCACGGGAGACGGCATGAGCGAAGACACCGACACCGGCATATTCACCGGCAAAAGCGTTAAGCCGGAATATCTCAATTTCAAATTCGCCAACCGGCACGGCCTCATCACGGGCGCGACCGGCACCGGCAAGACCGTGACGCTGCAAATCCTCGCGGAAGGATTTTCGCGCGCGGGCGTCCCGGTCTTCGCCGCCGACATCAAGGGCGACCTCTCCGGCATCGCGGCAGCAGGCGAGCCGAAGCCGTTTCTGGAAAAGCGCGCGAAGGAAATCGACCTCGACAACTACACCTTCGAGGCGTTCCCGACGATCTTCTGGGACTTGTTCGGCGAGCAGGGGACACCGATCCGCGCCTCCATCGGCTCGCTCGGGCCGATGCTGCTGTCGCAGCTCATGGAACTGAACGAGACGCAGGAAGGCGTGCTGACCATCGCGTTCCGGCTCGCCTCCGACGAGGGCCTGCCGCTCAACGATCTCAGCGATCTGCGCTCCGTTATCGCGCTTGTCTCGGAGCGCGCGCAGGAGCTGTCACAGCAATACGGCAATGTGTCGAAGACGTCAGTCGGCGCCATTCAGCGCAGCCTTCTGGTGCTGGATGAACAGAAGGCAGAGCTGTTTTTCGGCAAGCCGCAACTCGACATCGAAGACTTCATGCGGCAAGCGCCCGATGGGCGCGGTTTCATCAGCGTGCTCGCCGCCGATAAGCTGATGTCGACGCCCCGTCTTTACTCGACGTTCCTTCTCTGGCTGATGACGGAGCTTTTCGACAAGCTCCCCGAAGTTGGCGATATCGAAAAGCCGAAGCTCGTCTTCTTCTTTGACGAGGCGCATCTTCTGTTCAACGAAGCGCCCAAGGCGCTGCTTGAACGCATCGAGCAGGTGACACGCCTCATTCGCTCGAAGGGCGTCGGCGTCTTTTACATCACGCAAAACCCGCTCGACGTGCCGGATCGCGTGTCGAGTCAACTCGGCAATCGCGTGCAGCATGGGCTTCGCGCCTTCAGCCCGCGCGAGCAAAGGGCCGTGCGCGCCGCCGCCGAAACGTTCCGCGCGAACCCGGCTTTCAACGCCGAGAAGGCGATCCTTGAACTCGGCACGGGCGAGGCGCTCGTCTCGTTCCTTGAGGGCAAGGGCGAGCCGTCCATCGTGCAGCGGACGCTGATTCGTCCGCCGTCGTCGCGTCTTGGGCCGGTCACGCCGGAAGAGCGCAAGGCCGTGATAGAGGCGAGCCCCATCGCCGGAAAATATGACGAGGAAGAAACCAGCGCCGCGCCAGCGAACGGCGGCAAAGCGCGCCGCCGCAACGACGCGCGCGCGGGCCAGGCGCGCAAAGATGACGACTACGAATGGGCGGGCGAGTTCCGCATCCCGAAGAAGCCCGGGTCGCCGGACGAGCCGTTGCCGCGCGAGGACGATCCCGAGCCCGAACCGCAGCCGAAGGGGCGCGGGCGTGGCGGCGGATACAGTCGCCAGACCTACGGCGAGGCGTTCGGCAAGTCGCTGCTGCGCTCGCTCGGCTCGGCGGCGGGGCGCATTCTTGAGCGCGTGCTGAGGCCGAAATAACCCACCTTACCAATTTCTCATTTGGGATCGTGGCGACAATCACCAGTTTTCTCGGATGCGCGCTTCGGCAGCTTGACTTTGCCGCCGAAGTGGTTACGTTCATGATTCGTTCTGTGATTTTTCGGGTGGCGTGGTGATGGTTACGGGGATCAGAAGTTCCTTGCGATTGGCTTGTATCGCGATGTGCGCGGCGGCGATCGGGGGCGCGCATGCGCAAGGCGACCGCAGCGCGCGGCCGGGCGACTTCGATTATTATGTGTTGACGCTGAACTGGTCGCCGACCTACTGCGCGGGGCGTGAGGACAGCGGCAATGATCGCGGCCGGTCTTCACGTTACGACGAAGAGGCCGATACCGGAGGCGGATACCGTTTTTTCAACGACCGGCGCAACGGCCGCAGCAGTGGCTCCGATGAGCAGTGCAACGGCTCGCGGCCCTATGCATTCGTGCTCCACGGCTTGTGGCCGCAATACGAGCGGCGAGGCTGGCCGGAATCGTGCCGGACGGATTACCGCCCATGGGTTCCGAACGAACTCATCGACCGCATGCTCGATATCATGCCAAGCCGTCAACTTGTCATCCACGAATACAAGAAGCACGGCACATGTTCGGGGATGGACCCGCGCGGATATTTTGCCGCCGCTCGCAAGGCTTACAACAGCATCCGCATTCCCGACGAATTTCAGGATCTGACCAAGCCGCTGCGCGTGGGGCCGGAGGAGGTTCGACGCGCCTTCCTGGAAGTGAACCGCAACCTGACGCCAGACATGGTGCAGATCGTCTGTTCGCGGAACAGGTTGCAGGAAGTTCGCGTCTGCATGAGCAAGGATTTGCAGCCGCGTCCCTGTGCGGAAAGCCGCAGACTCTGCAATTACGACACCGTTACCATGCCGCCGATTCGCGGGGGTGGGCAGGGTCCGCGGGGCGGGCCTACGCAGCGCGGCGACCGGTTGTAGGGCGCGCGCCGGCCCAGGAAGAAGCGCCGAGGCCTCGGTTCACGTATGGGCCTGCAACGGCAGGCCCGTCGAACTCCGGTGAACTTTCCGATCGCCGCCTGCTCCGCAGCTTTCTGTCAGATCCGCTGACCGGGGGAGTCGCCGGTTGTAATGCGCCGAGACTCGGGTGACAGCAATCGCCAGCTTTCTCTTTTTTACGAACCAGCCTAAGCCCTGAGCATGCCGCGCTACAAGATTACAATCGAATATGACGGGACGCCGTTTTCGGGCTGGCAGATGCAGGCGAACGGCCATTCGGTGCAAGACCAACTCGCGCGCGCTATCGAGCGGTTCACTGGCGTGCGCGCCATCCCGCGCGGGGCGGGACGAACAGATGCTGGCGTGCATGCGCGCGGGCAGGTGGCGCATGTCGACCTTGAGCGCCCCTGGCCAACCGAGACCGTTCGTAATGCGCTGAATTTTCATCTTCGTCCGGCTCCGGTGGTCATTCTCGCCTGCGAACAGGTGGACCAGACCTTCGACGCCCGCTTTTCAGCCAAGGCGCGGCATTATCTCTATCGCATCGTCGCGCGCCGCTCGCCCCTCGCGCTCGACCGGGACCGCGCGTGGCAGATCGGCGTCCCGCTCGATGCCGAAGCCATGCAGGAAGGCGCGCGCCATCTCCTCGGCCATCACGACTTCACAACCTTCCGCGCCTCACAATGCCAGGCGAAATCGCCGCTGCGCACTCTCGACACGCTCACCGTCCGGAGCGAAGGCGAAAACGTGTTCATCGCCACGAGCGCGCGATCATTCCTTCACAATCAAGTGCGCTCGATGGCGGGCAGCCTCAAGCTTGTGGGCGAAGGGAAGTGGAAGCCGGAAAGGATGCGTGAGGCACTTGAGGCGCGCGATCGTAGGGCATGCGGTTTGGTCGCGCCCGCCTGCGGTCTGTATTTCATGGCTGTGGATTATTGAGTGGGGTCGA